>NZ_JBYSYM010000009.1:0-133353 GCF_058783375.1 Acidovorax sp. FW305-C-20-28
CCGTTCTTCTGCGCCAACCCGGACAACGCGACGCTGAGGCTGTCGTTTGCGACGGCGGATGTGGAGAAGATCCGCGAGGGCGTGGCGCGCCTGGGGCAGGCCGTGTAGCGCGGGTTGCGCTGGGGGGCGCGTCAGGCGCTGCCTTCCTTCCAGTGCCGGGCCCACAGGGCCTCGCCGCGCTCCAGCGTGGCACCCAGCTCCTTCTTGCGGCGCTGCGCCACGGCCATCACGAGCGCATTGGCCACCGAGAGCGCGGCCGTGTACGAATCGAACGGCGAGGCGCTGGAGGTGCGCACCAGCAGCACATGGTCGGCCGAGGCGACCGCAGGCGCCGTCGGGTCGTCGGTCATGAGCACCACCTTGGCACCTTGCTCCCGGAAGTATTTCGCCGCACGCGTGATGGCCAGCGAATGGCGGCGGAAGGTGGGGGCCAGCAGCACGTCGTGCTCGCCCAGCCAGAGCATCTCGTCTTCGATGAACAGGGGGCTGGTGGCCGCCATCAGGCGCACCTCGGGCAGGCACATGTTCAGGTGCAGCGCCAGGTGGCCGGCAATGGGGGTGCCATGGCGCTGGCCCAGCAGGTGCACGCGCGCCTTGCGCTGCGTGAGCAGGCGCACCGTGGCCTCGAAGGCCACCACGTCCAGCGCGGCAAAGGTGGTGGCCAGGTTGTGCTGGTCGTGCAGCAGCACATTGTCCAGGCACGAGCGGATGGAGGTGTCGTCGCCAATGACAGCATCGGCCCGCGTGCCCGGGGTGGCGAGCAAGGCCGTCACCTCCGATCGGGCCTCCATCTGCGCCTCTGCGTAGCTCGCATAGCCCAGCTTGGTGAGCAGCCGCACCACCGTGGAGGCGCTGGTGTTCACCTTGCGCGCCAACTGGGTGGCCGATTCGAGCAGGCCCTGCGGGTGCTGGGCCTGGAGTTCGGCGACCAGGCGCTGTTCGCTCTTGGTGAGCTTCTTGCCGTAGCTGGCGATGCGTTGGTTCAGGTTCATGGCCATGGGATTGTGCGCAGATCGGGGCAATGTCCATTTTGCGCGTGTTGTTGCAAAATTAAAATCAAACTGCAAGAATGCCGTCAAATTTCATACATCCCTCCAGGAAGCCCATGAACTCCACATCCCCTGCCTTCACCCTGCGCCGCCGCGAACTCCTGGGTGCGGGCCTTGCTGCAGCCACGGTGGCATTGCCCTTGGCGGCCCGTGCGCAGGCCTTTCCCTCCCGCCCGGTCACCCTGGTGGTGCCATTCCCCGCCGGGGGCTCGGTGGACCTGATCGCGCGGCTTTATGCCGAGCCGCTGGCCAAGGCTCTGGGCACCCCGGTGGTGGTGGACAACCGCGCGGGGGCGGGCGGCTCCATCGCCAGCGCCCAGGTGGCACGCGCCAAGGCCGATGGCTACACGCTGGTGGTCTCGTCGCAAAGCTCGCACCTGGCCAACCCGCTCACGCAGGCCAATGTGGGTTACGACCCGATCAAGGACTTCGCCTCCATCGCCCAACTGGCGCGCACGCCCAATGTGCTGACGGTGAACCCGGCCGTGCCGGCCAAGACGGTCAAGGAATTCATCGCGCACCTGAAGGCCAACCCGGGCAAGCTCAACTACTGCAGCGCAGGGCCGGGCAGCATGGGCCAGCTCAACGTGGAGCTGTTCAAGAGCACCACGCAGATCGATGCGGTGCACGTGCCTTATAAGGGCGGCGGCCCCATGATCACCGCGCTGGTGGCCAACGAGGTGCAGTTCGCTCTCGACAACCTGGGCCCCTTCCTGCAGCAGATCCAGGCCGGCAAGCTGCGTGCGCTGGCAGTGGCTGCGCCCAAGCGCCTGGCCGTGCTGCCCGAGGTGCCAACCTTCGAGGAACTGGGCTACCCGCTGAGCAACGCCACCTCGTGGATCGGCCTGGCCGCCCCGGCCAAGACGCCGCCCGAGGTGCAGGCCGCGCTGTACAAGGCCGTGCGCGCCGTGGCCGAGCAGCCCGCGATGGTGGAAGGGCTGCTCGGGCGCGGCATGCTCGCGCCCGAGGCCCTGTCGTCTGCCCAGTTCACCGCCATGATGGGCGAGCGCCTGGCGGTCTATGGCGATCTGGTCAAGCGCCTGGGCATCCGCGGTGAGTGAGCGGCCCATGCCCCCGCAAGCGGCCTTCGCCCTCGACGATTCGCCCCTGGAGGTGCTGCCGCGCGACCTGTCGGCCTACCGCCGGGGCAACACCGGCGTCGACTACGTGCACCGCTTCGAATCGGGCCGTCCCGGCCCGCATGTGCTGATCAACGCGCTGACCCATGGCAACGAGATCTGCGGCATGGTGGCGGCCACGCACCTGCTGGACACGGGGGTGCGCCCGAAGATCGGTACGCTCACGGTGAGCTTTGCCAATGTGGAGGCCTACGAGGCCTTCGACATCGAGCGCCCGTACGAGAACCGCCAGCTGGTGCACAACCTCAACCGCATCTGGTCGCCCGAGATGCTTGACGGCAGCGAGCACAGCCCCGAGCTGCGCCGCGCGCGTGAGCTGCGCCCGGTGCTGGCCGCGGCCGACAGCATCCTCGATATCCACTCCACGCGCGCGCCGGTGCAGCCCTTCTGGGTCTACCCGGAGTTTGCGCGCAATGCCGCGCTCACCCTGGCCGTGGGCAACCCGCTGGTGCACCTGGTCATGCCGCCGGGTGCCGCGCCAGGTACTGGCGTGATGTCCTATGGCCGCCATGGCGATCCGGCCAGCGCCAGCCAGGGCGCGGTGGTGGTGGAGTGCGGCCAGCATTTCGCCCGCTCGGCGGCCGAGCTGGCCACCGATGTGACGCTGCGCTTTCTGGCGCACCACGGCCTCATCGAGGCCCTGCCGGCCCCGGCCGACGCTGCGCCTGCACGGCGTTTTCGGCTGCTGGAGGTGCACCTGGTGCAGACGCCGCAGTTCGCCTTCACGCGGCCGGTCATCGGCTTCGAGACCTTTGCCAAGGGCGAGCTGATCGCCACGGATTCCGGCAAGGAGATCCGTTCGCCTTGCGACGACTGCACCATCTTCATGCCCACGCGCGACCCCGTGGTCGGGCGCGAGGGCGTGTACCTCACGGTCCAGATCTAGAGCCGCAGCCGGTACACGGCCGGCGTCTCGCCGAAGGTGCGCCGGAACAGGGTGACGAACGCGCTGGCCGTGGCATAGCCCAGGTCCAGTGCAATGGCGTTCACTGGCACGCCGGCGGCCAGCATCTCCAGCGACCGCATGAGGCGCGCGCGCTGCCGCCAGGCGGTGAAGTGAAAGCCCGTCTCTTCCACGAAGCGCCGGCTCAGCGTGCGCGAGCTCGTGGCCGCCCAGCGCGCCCAGGCCTCCAGATCGCGCGCGTCCGCAGGGTCGGCAATCAGGGCGCGGGCAATGCGCTGCAGGCGTGCATCGCGTGGCAGCGGCAGGCCCAGGGGCTCGACGGGCAGGCTGCGGATCTCGTCCAGGATCACCCCGGCCACGCGCGACTGGACCGCATCGAGTGGCCCCAGTGGCCATTCGGCAGCGCGCAGCACGGCCTCGCGCAGCAGGCCCGAGGTGCGCAGGGTGCAGGCCGTGGCGGGCAGCGTCCGGCAGGCCTCTGGGTCGATGTAGACGCTCCAGCCATGGAAGGGCCCGTGCGATGCCGCCGAATGCCGGTGGTGCGGCGGCAACCACACGGCATGGATGGCCGGCACCACCCACACGGCCTCTTCCACCTTCACCGAGATCAGCCCGCGCAGCGAGCCGAACAGCTGGCCGCGCTCATGCTGGTGCGGCTCGGACATGCGCTCGCTGTCGTCCGAGCCCGCCGCCGCGATGAGCAGCGGGCCACCGGGTGCATCGATGACCCGGGGATCGAGTTTCAGGTCGGACATGGCGCGGGCGTGGAATGGCGGATACGAGCAATTGATTGGCTTGGATAGTTTACAACCGCCAAGTGAATGCGTCCTATTCTTGTCTCCATCGCAACCCTAGGAGCCAGACCATGCGCGCACAGGATGTACTGCCGGACCATGTCAACGAAGTGGAGGCGGGGGGTGTCACCGTCCGCAAGGGATCGGTGGGGGCCTTCCTCGCCAATGCACGGGTGCTGCAGGACCCTGCCACGCCAGCCGGGGAGCGCGACGCGGCGCGGCGCGACATCGGGGCGCTGGCCCCGGGGCTGCGCGCGCTCGGCCTGTTCGATGTGCTCGAAGTCCGGGACCCGCAACTGCGTGCGCTGGTGGCGCAGCCGGCCGCGGCCCGGGCCGATGCCGCCGACCTCGATGCGCTGTATGCGCCCCCGTCGGAGATGATCCAGAAGGCGGTGCTTGACCGCCTCATCGGTTTCCACGAACAGTACCTGAAGGCCGCGACCTTCTTCTGCCTGGCCACGGGCAGTGGCCAGGGGCTCGACGCCTCGCCGCGCGGCGGTCCGCCAGGCTTTGTGCGGGTGCTCGATGCCCACACCCTGGCCTTTGCCGACTGGCCGGGCAACAACCGCATCGAGTCGCTGCGCAACCTGCAGCACGACGATCGCGTGGGCATGCTGTTCCTCTTTCCCGGGCTGGAGGTGTTCCTGCGCATCAACGGCCAGGCCCGGGTGTCCACCGCGCCCGAATTGCTGGCCGAGCTGGCGGAGCAGGGGCGCACGCCCAAGACCGCCACGGTGGTGGTCATCAGCGAGGTGCTCATGCACTGCGGCAAGGCGGTGAACCGCGCCAGGCTCTGGGCACCCACGTCGCAGGTGGACCGCAAGGCGCTGCCCACGGTGGGGCAGATGCTGGCGGAGCTCACGCGGCTCGGGGATGCCGGCGCGCAGGTCAGCGAAGAACAGGTGGGCCAGATCGACGCGCACTACGACCACGAGGTGCGCCATGCACTTTACTGAGCCGCGCAGGCAGGGCCTGCTGGAGCGCACCTTCGATCGGCTGCTGCTGCGGGGCACCCGGGTGGCTGCGGTGGAGCAGGTGGCAGAACGCTTTCGGCTCATCACCCTGGAGGGCGAGGCCCTGCAGGGCGCGCCCTGGGCCCCTGGGCACAAGCTGCAGGTCAAGGTGGCGGGGCCCTTCACGGCGCGCACCTTCACACCCATCTTCTTCGATGCCGAACGCGGGTGCACGCGCATCCTGGGCCATGCCCATGGCGCTGGGCCGGGCAGCGACTGGCTGTGCCGCGTGCAGGTGGGCGATGCCTGCCAGGTTTTCGGGCCGCACCGCTCGCTGGCGCTTGGCGACCTCGCCGGGCCCGTGGTGCTGCATGGCGACGAGACCTCGTTCGGCCTGGCCGCGGCGGTGGGCGCGGCGATGGCCGGCAAGGCCTCGCCGCGTTGCGTGTTCGAGGTGGAGTCCAGAACCGAATCCGCCCAGGTGCTGCAGGCACTGGGCGTGGCACCCGCGCTGCTGGTGGAGCGGTGCGACGAGGCTGGGCGGCTGCAGGCCATCGGCGGGCTGTGGTCGCAGTGCCGTGGCGATGGCACGCGCTTCGTGCTCACGGGCCGGGCGCAGTCGATCCAGCAGGCGCGCCAGGCGCTCAAGGCGCGCGGCGTGCCGGCATCGCGCATCGTTGCCAAGGCCTATTGGGCGCCCGGCAAGGCGGGCATGGACTGAGTGAGGCTTTCCAGCCTGGTCGGTGCCCGGGGGCGTTCGCCCGCAGGTCCTGGTTACAGCTGTTCCCGTTGCGCACTGGACAAGCGGGCGCGCGAGCGCTAGTGTGGGGACCAGTCCATGGAGCCATGCCATGCCACACCAGCTGTCCTTGCCCGGGGTGGAGCCTGCCGAGCCACGTTCATCACGGCCGCACCCCCAGCCTGCTCCCGAGCGGCGTGCCCGGCCCCACCACCTCTTCTTTGCCGTGCTCGCGGACCCCGCGACCGCGTGGTGTGCGGACCGCATGCGCCGCGACCTGGTCGCGCGCCACCAACTCTCCGGCAGCGAGGTGCGCACCGAGCGCCTGCACCTGACCCTGGTCTCGCTGGACTGGCATGCCGAGTTTTCCCCGGCACTGGCCCTGTGGGCCGCGCGGGCCGCCAGCGGGGTGGACATGCCGGCCTTCAACATGCGGCTTGACCGGTTTCTGAGCTTTCACCGGCGCCGCGGCAATCGCCCGCAGGTGCTGTGCGGCGAGGGCGAGGGGGTCGCCGGCTTCCTGGCGCTGTACCAGGCGCTGCACGAGGCGTTGCAGGCGGCCTGGCCGCAACCGCACTTCGCCCGCAACGCGCCGGTCATCACGCCGCACATGACCCTGTTCTACAGCCCGCGCGACGTGCCCGAGCACCCGGTGGAGCCGCTGTGCTGGACGGTGCACGGCTTCCAGCTGCTCTACAACCGGCTGGGCTCGGGTGGCGCCTACCAGGTGCTGGGGCGCTGGGCCCTGGACCACCATCGGTTCCACTAGCCCGCTGACTGGACGCCGCGACCATCCCTCACGGCGCCCCCTGAATGGGCGGCCGGGAAGGCCGCGGTCAGAAGCTTTCCCAGTTGTCGTCCCCGCCTGCCGTGACTGCCTCTGGTGCGGCGGCCCTGGCGTGCTGCTGGCCGGCGGGCCCGGAACCCTGGATGCGGGCCATGGCGGGGTTGCCTGCGCGGGGCAGCTTGCGGCGCTCCGTGGAGATGCGGGACGGTGGCACCGGTTGCGGCATCGCGCTGCGTGGCGCACCACGGGTACCCTGCGGGGCGGGGGCGGTCAGAGCCATGCCATCGCGCGCGGGCAGGCGGAACACGGCCACGGCCTGCACCAGTTGCTGCGCCTGCAGTTGCAGGCTTTGCGCGGCGGCGGCGCTTTCCTCGACCAGGGCGGCGTTCTGCTGCGTGACCTGGTCCATCTGGGCCACCGATTGGCCCAGCGAGCCCACACCCGTGCTCTGTTCGCGGCTGGCAGCGCTGATTTCTCCCATGATGTCCGTCACGCGGCGGATCGAGTCCACGATCTCCTGCATGGTGTGGCCCGCCTGGTCCACCAGGGCGGAACCCTGCTCCACCTGGGTGACGCTGTCGGTGATCAGGGTCTTGATCTCCTTGGCGGCCTGCGCGCTGCGCTGGGCCAGGCTGCGCACTTCGCTGGCCACCACGGCAAAGCCCCGGCCCTGTTCGCCGGCGCGGGCCGCTTCGACGGCGGCGTTGAGCGCCAGGATGTTGGTCTGGAAGGCGATCGAGTCGATCACGCCGATGATGTCGACGATCTTCCTGCTGCTGTCGTTGATGCCCTTCATGGTGCCCACGACCTGGTTCACGACCTCGCCGCCCTTCACGGCCACTTCCGATGCCCCCACGGCCAGCTGGTTGGCCTGGCTGGCGTTGTCGGCGTTGTGGCGCACGGTGGTGCCCAGCTCCTCCATCGTGGCCGCCGTCTGCTGCAGGGCGCTGGCCTGTTCTTCGGTGCGCTGGCTCAGGTCGGTGTTGCCGGTGGCGATCTGGGTGGATCCGGTGGCGATCGAGTCCGAAGCGCCGCGCACCTGGCCCACGATCTCGGCCAGGTTGGCCTGCATGGTGGCCAGCGATGCCAGCACGCTGCTGCCGTGTGCCGCAGCGGCCCCGGGCACCGGGCTCAGGTCGCCGCTGGCCACGCGCTGTGCCGCATCGCCCAGTGCTGCGGGCTCGGCGCCCAGGGCGCGCGTCAGGCTGCGGGTGATGAGCACGCCGGCAAGCGTTGCGGCCAGGAACGCCACCACACAGGCGGCCAGCAGCAGGTTGCGCTGCAGGGCAAAGCGTGCGGCCGACTCGTCCATCATCTGCTGGGCGCGCTTTTCGGTCACGCGGCTGTATTCGCGCGTCTTGGCGATCAGTGCGGCCAGCAGGGGGCGGCATTCCTCGTTCATCTTGGCGATGGCCTCATCGCGCTTGCCGTTGAGGGCCAGGTCCACGATGGCCAGTGCCACGGGGCCGTACTTCGCCTCGATGGCATCGATCTCCTTCACCAGGGTGCGTGCCTGGTCGCTGGAATCGTCGGCGCCGGCGATCATGGCCTTGAGCTTGCCCAGTCGCTCCTGGACGTCCTGGTGCGCCTTGACCACTTCGGCCTTTTCCTCAGCGATCGCCTGCGGCGTGGTCACCAGCACCAGGTTGCGTGCGGCGATGGCGCGGCGGTCCACGGCGGTACGCACTGTCTGGGCCATATCGCCGCGTGCATTGATGCCCGTCACGTAGTGGTCGAAGGCGGTGTTGGCGTCCGACAGGGCCTTCCAGGACAGGCCCGAGACCAACAGCACAAGGATGGCGAGGCCCCCGAAAGCTGCGCCCAGCTTGGCGCGCACGGTCATGTTGCCGAAGTTCATGGTATCTCTCGTTTCTTGTTACAGCGAGATGCCCTTGCCTGAATCGACATGGGCTGCGAGCAATTGGGGGAGATCCAGCAGCAACAGGGTGCGTTCCAGCCCCTCTTGCGTGATGGAGGCGAGTCCGGTGACGTGGTGGGTGCTGCCGTGCTCGCCCAGCGAGGGCATCTGCCGGAACTGGCCGGCCTGCAGTGCCACCACGTCCGACACGGAATCCACCACCAGGCCCACCGTCTGGCGGCCAGCGGGGTTGATCACGACCGTGACCGTGCCAGCGTCGAAGGTCGGCGCCAGCCCGACGCAGACGCGCAAGTCGATGACGGGGACGCTCACGCCCCGCAGGTCGAGAACGCCCAGCACGTGGGGTGGGGCGCCAGCGATGCGTGTGGGTGGCTCGTAGAACCGTATTTCCTGGATGCCCAGGATGCTGATGCCGTAGGACTCGGTACCCAGCCGAAAGGCCAGGTATTCACCTGCTTCGTGGGCAGTGGCTGCAGTCCCGGACGCCACGGTGGGGGCGCTGGAGGCTGAACGGGGTGGCATGGCACGCTCCTTCAAAGTGATCGAAATGATATTTTCTATATTTTAATGATAAATATCATTTTTGCAACTTCGAATTTTTCTTTTCCTGGGGTCGATGGGACGCGTGCCCCGGTGCGGGGGGCGGTGGCCATGAGGGTTGGGGTGAGCAGCCGCGGTGCGGCGCGACAGGCCAAGGGGCGGGAAATGGCGGTGGATTCAGGGAGGGCGCGGCCCGCCTGCCTGTATGGCTGCCTGGCCAGCGGCCTTAGAGTTCTGCCGAAATGGTCTCGCTCGAACCCCGCGCCGGCAACACGACGTGGAACACGGAGCCGCGCCCGGGGGCGTTTTCGGCGTAGATCTGCCCGCCCATGGCTTCCACGATCTTCTGGCAGATCGCCAGGCCCAGGCCTGTGCCGCCCGAACCGTCCTTGGTCTTGCTCGATTGGCGGAAGGCCTCGAAGATGCTTTGGAGCTCCCCGGGCGGTATGCCCGGGCCGTAGTCGCGCACGGCCAGGCGGATCTGGCCGATGCTGTCCACCCGGCCCAGCAACTGGATGGCCGATCCCTCGGGCGAGAAGCGGATGGCGTTGGCCAGGATGTTGCGCACCACCTGTTGAAAGCGCACCGGATCCACCTTGGCGATGAGCGGTACCTCGCCCAGGCGCACGTCCAGGTACAGCCGGCCCGGGGCCAGCAGCGGCTCGAGTTCGCGCAGCACGGGGCGGATCACGCCGCGCAGGTCCAGCCGCTCCAGGTGAAAGGTGCCGACGGTGCTCTCGATCTTGGCCACGTCCAGCAGGTCGTTGACCAGGCTGAGCATGCGTTCGCCCGAGCGGTGGATGTCCTCGAACATGCCGGACAGCCGCGCGTCGGCCTTGGCGCGCAGCAGGCCCAGTTCGGAAAATCCGATGATGGACTGCAGCGGCGTGCGCAGCTCGTGGCTCATGTTGGCCACGAACTCCGACTTGGTGCGGGAGGCTTCCTCGGCCGCATCGCGGGCCTCCTGCGTCACGCGCTCGGCCTCGCGGAAGTCGGTCACATCCATCAGCGTGCACAGGATGCCGGTGGCTTCGCCCTGGGCGTTGAACACCACGGCCTTGGTCACGCGGGTGTCGCGCAGCGAGCAGTCGCCATGCAGGATGCGCGTCTCGAACTGCACCTGTCCTCTCTGGCTGAGCAGCATGCGGTCCGCACGGGCATGCACCATGGCCTCGTCGATGGGCAGGAAGTCTTCCAGGCGCAGGCCGACCACGTGCTTGCGCTGGCGGCCTTGGTACTCTTCCCAGGCGTGGTTGACCAGCACGATGCGGCTGTCCATGTCGGTCAGCGAGATCGGCAGCGGGTTCATCTGCAGCATCAGGTCGCGGAACTCGAGTTGGTTCTGCAGGTTGCGCTGCGCCGCCCAGCGCTCGGTCACGTCCACCGCACTGCCCGCGAAGCCCAGCACCCTGCCGTGCTCCAGCAGCGGTACCACGGCCACGTCGAACAGCAGGCGACGCCCTGTGCCCAGCTGGATCATGGCCTGGCAGGTGCGCACTCCCCCTTGTCCGCCGCGCTCGAACAGCTGGGCCGCCTGGCTGCGGTCCTGTTCGTCCACCAGCTCTGGCAGCAGGCGGCCGATGGCGGCCGATTCGTTGCCCCCGCTCAAGGCCGCCCAGCGCGCATTGACGAAGGTGATCACGCCGGACGCGTCGGTGCGAAAGATCAGCTCCTGCACACTGCGCATGAGAACGGCCAGCTCCCGCTCGCTGTGCGCGATGCGGGCCTGTGCCTGGTCGGCCAGCCGGTGCGCCGTCTCGCGCGCACGCAGGCTGCGCCAGGCCACCAGCGTGAGCAGCAGCAGCAAGGCGCTGGCGGCCGCGCCCACGTACAGGAAGCCCATTGAATTGTTGAGCCAGCGGCTGGCGGAGATCGCATGGCTCTCCTCCACCACCACGACCAGCGGTTGCGTGCGGGAAGCCCGGAACGCAACGATCTGCCTTGCGCCGCCCATGCCGGCACCGACGTAGCTGGCATGCTCCATGCCCGGCAGGTAGTCCCGGAACACCGGCAGCGCTGCCAGATCGCGCCCTGCCAAGGCAATGCCCGAGCTGACCAGCACCTCGCCGTCGTAGGAGGCGATGGCCGAGCCGAAACCCTCCTCGCCCACCGCGAGCTGCTGCCGGTTGGCCAGCGAGTCCGGGTTGAGCAGGCCCACCAGCTGCAGCGGCCGGCCGGCATCGTCCGCATAGCCCCGCACCAGGGGAATGAAGCCCAGGCCGCCGGGGGCGCTGAGGTCTGGCGCATCCCTGGCCAGGCTGGCCAGCCCGCGTCCGCGCAGGAAGGGGCCGATGGTGCTGCCGCCGTTGGACGGCACGGGCCCCAGTTGCTCGACCTTGATCACCAGCTCGGCTTCGCCCGCGAGGCTGCTGGCGATGACGCGGCCGCCGATGTCCACCACCGCAATGGCGCGCAGGTAGGGCGTGCCGGCCAGGGCCTGGCGCAGTGCCGTTTCGGTCTGGGCCGGTTCCTCCAGGGGCTTGCGCAGGGCGGCTGTCTCGGCCAGCGCCCCGAGCGCAAAGATGCCGCCCTCCACGGTGCGCGTGGTCTGGTCCTCCAGCATGCGCGCCAACAGTTCGGCCTTTTCCTGGTCCCAGCGCAAAGCGTTGGCCCGGTCGCCGAGTCCCACCAGCGTCGTGGCCACGGCCACCGCGACCGTGAGCAGCAGGCCGCTGGCCAGTGCCAGGGCGCTGACGCTGCGCCGCACCCGGGCCAGGGCGCGCAGCGCCTGCTGGAAGCGGGGCGGCGCCTGGGTGCCCATGTTCAGCGGATCACGATCTCGCGCAGGCCGTTGCGGCTGGCGGCGGCGTCGAGCCGTCCGTCGCGCTGGATGCGTGCCACGAAGTCGTCCAGGGCCTTGAGCCAGGCCTCATCCCCGGGTTTGGCGGCATAGGCATAGGGCAGCACATGCACGGGCTGGGGCGGCGCCACCAGCCGCGCCCAATCGGCGTTGTCCAGCAGGCGCCGGCTGTAGGGGTAGTCGGTCATGAACACGTCCACCCGGCCGCCCTCCAGCTCCCGCTCGCGCGTGGCGGGCGGGGTCACCGTGACCACCTTGGCGTGCTTGAGCAATTCGGCCATGGCCGGCCCCATGAAGGTGCCTGCCTGCACGCCCACCAGCACACCGGGCTTGTCGATGTCGGACCACTGCCGCACCACGGGGTTGCTCTTGGTCGTGATGCCATAGATCCCGCTGGCCAGGTAGGGGCGGGTGAACTTCAGGTGCTCCATGCGCTCGCGCGTCATGCCGATGGCGAACATGCCTGCATCGCAGCGGTCCGCCTTCAGATCCTGCACCAGGGTGGCGAAGGAGGATTCGACGTACTCCACCTTCATCTGCAGGTCCCGGCCCAGCTCGGCCGACAGATCGATGTCGATGCCGCTCAGCTGGCGTGTGCGCGGGTTGCGGAAGGTGACGCCATAGTAGTCAGGCCAGATGCACACGCGCACACTGTGGCGCGCCTTTACCCGGTCCAGTACCGGGCCGGCATGGGCACTGGCACCGAGCACCGCGGCCAGCAGGGCGGCGCCGAACAGCATGGCCCGGCGCAAGAAGGGGCTGCGCGGCAGGAGCGGGGGGCGAAGGGGCAGGGCACGCATCGATCCGTCAATCCGTCGGTGGTGGGGTGGGGCCAGGGGGTGCCCCGAGTATCGGCAATTCCACCGGAGCAGGCGAGGCCTGCATTGCCATGCCCGCCCGCCCCGTCACATGGCAGCTTCCAGCCGGTAGATGGAGGCCAGCACCTCGGCGGTGCGAAAGGGCTTGACCAGGTAGTCGTCTGCACCGGCCTGCAGGCCTTGCAGCTGGTCCTGCGCCTGGCCGAGCGCGCTCAGCATGATCACCTTGGCGTGCCGCAGGGCCGGGTCCGCCTTGATGATGCGGCAGACATCCAGGCCGGAGCAGGAGCCCGGCATCATCACATCCATGAGCACGATGTCTGGAACATGTTCACGCGCCATCGCCAGGCCGGTGGCGCCATCGGCGGCTTCGTGGATCTCGAAATCGTCGAACTCCAGTGTCATGCGCAGCAGTTTGCGGATGTCGGCGTGGTCTTCGACGATCAGTACCTTTTTCATGCAGTGGTGGCTTGCGTGCCCGGGTCTTGGGGCGGGGTAGGGAAGCAGCGGAGCGAATTTCTGACGGAAGTTCATCAGAAAAATCATTTTTATCAAATGCAGAGTGTAGTGCAAACAGTGAAAGCGTTAAACTGGCGAAGTCATGAAAAGTGAAACATCCTCTGAACCCGAGTTGTCTGGCCAAGCGCACGTGAGCACCTTCGAGGCCGCTCGCATGCTGGGCTTGGCCGTGCGTTCGGTGCAGCTGATGGTGGATCGCAACGAGCTGCGTGCCTGGAAGACCCCGGGCGGCCATCGGCGCATCTCGCGTGAGTCGGTGGAGCAGTGGCTGCGTGGCCGAGCGGGTGGTGGCGCAGTGCCTGCCGGCAGCGAGTGGGGGGGGCTCACCGGGCCTGCACCCCTGGCCGTGGTGCCGTCGGCGCCGCCCATGCCGCAGCCTGCGCCCACGCTGGCCCGTGAGGGTGCTGCGCAGGTCCTGCTGATCGAGGATTCCATCCATTTCCAGAACCTCGTATCGCTGCTGGTAGAGCAGAATTTCCCCGGCGTGCAACTGCACATCGCCAACGACGGCATCACGGGCCTGGCCATGTATGGCCAGATCCAGCCCGACGTGCTGATCGTGGACATCCTGCTGCCCGGCATCGATGGCGGGGCCCTGATCACCACGCTGCGTTCGCACCCGCAGTTCGCCAAGAGCCGCCTGATCGTCGTGACCTCGCTGGACGAGTCGCAGCGTGCGCCCTATGCGTTTGCGCTGCAGGGCGTGAACGTGATCCACAAGCCTCGCCTGGTGGCCGAGCTGCCGGCCCTGCTGGCCAGCGACCTGGCATTGAAGGCCGCCGGGTGAGCGCGTGAAAGCGTTCCAGGTACCAGGCACGCAGTCCATGGAGCCCCTGGCATGAAGAACCGGCGCGTGCTCCTGGTCGAGGACGACGCCTCCATCTCGCGCTTCGTCGCCATGGCGGTCGAAGACCTGGGGGTGGAGCTGGTACCCTGCGCCGATGTGGCTTGCGCGCTGGCCGAGCTGCAGGCCCGGCCCGCCCGCCTGCTGATCACCGACCTGATGCTGCCCGGCCTGTCGGGCTTTGACCTGCTGCAGCGTCTGCAGGCCGACCCGGCCCTGCAGGGCGATGCCAAGGTGGCGATCTTCAGCGCCGGTATCAATGCTGCCGTGCTGGCCCAGCTGGAGGCACTGCCCGTGTGGCGCGTGCTGCGCAAGCCGGCCTCGGTGGTGCAGTTGCAGACCTGTGTGCAGGACGCCCTGGCGGACGCAGAACCGCCCGCGCTGCCGCAGGCCCCCGCCGTGCCGGACGACGGCGATGTCGTCACCACCTACTTCGCCGGCAACACAGCTTTGTTCCACGCCTACCGTGCCAAGTGCCGCGTGCAGTTGCCGCACGACCTGCAGGCCGGCGATGCGGCGCTGGACCTGGGGGACCTCGCGGCCCTGCAGCGCCTGTCGCACAGCCTGGCCACGGTGCTGCGCACCCTGGGATGGAGCGCCGACAGCGTGGTGGCCAAGCAGATCGAAGCGGCCGCGGGGGCCGGCGACCAGGCGGCCGCCAGGCAGGCCTGGGAGCGGCTGCGTCCCCGCCTGTTGAAGGTATAGATTTGCTGCATGGTGCGCGGGCGCGGCATGCACGCCATGTGACAAGTTGTTGACGCGCCATTTTTCCGCGTCCATAATTTGCAGCACCGGCGCGGTATCCGCCGCACCGGGACCTCAGCAACATTGCTGACCACATACCGGCTATGAAAGCCCCTGACATGCGCTACCGCGCGGTCAGGGGCTTTTTGCTTTTTGGAGCTTGAATGTCATCTTTGTCGTCTGCCCCGGGACACCGCCTTGCGCCGGGACCGTCCGCGCGCCTGGTCACCGTGGCCAGCATCCAGATGGAGCCGCGCATCGGCCGCAAGGAGGAGAACCTGGCGCGCTCCGTGGCCCTGGTGGAGCGTGCCGCCGCCAGTGGCGCAGCCCTGGTGGTGCTGCCCGAGCTGGCCAACAGCGGCTACGTGTTCGACAGCCGCGCCGAGGCCTTCGCCCTGGCCGAGGCCGTGCCGCACGGGCCCACGGCAGCGGCCTGGGCCGAGGTCGCGCAGCGCTGCAACATCCATATCGTGGCCGGCATGGCCGAGCGCGACGGCGACCGGCTCTACAACGCTGCCGTGGTCATCGGTCCCACCGGGTGGCTGGGCACCTACCGCAAGCTGCACCTGTGGGGCGACGAGCACCTGTTCTTCGAGCCCGGCAACCACGGCCTGCCCCTGTTCCATACCCCCTGGGGCCGCCTGGGCGTGGTGATCTGCTACGACGGCTGGTTCCCCGAGGTCTACCGCCTGCTGGCCATGCAGGGCGCCGACGTGGTGGCCATGCCTACCAACTGGGTGCCCATGCCGGGCCAGCCTGCGGGCAGCCCGGCCATGGCCACCACCCTGGCCATGGCCAGCGCCCACAGCAATGGCCTGAACATCGTCTGCGCCAACCGCACCGGCACCGAGCGCGGCCAGCCCTTCATCGGGCAAAGCCTGATCGTCGATGCCCAGGGCTGGCCGCTGGCCGGGCCCGCCGCCGTGGAGGGCGCGGACACCGTGCTGCTGGCACAGCTCGACCTGGCGGCCACGCGCCGGGCGAGGCAGCTCAATGCCTTCAACCACGTGCTGCGCGACCGGCGCGACGACCTGTACGACCCCATGCTGGGCACCGGCTGGCCGCTGCCGCGGCACTGATTCCATTTTCTTACCCCCTGTCCCTTTCCGTTCTGTTATCCCTCTTCAACCAAGGAGCCTTCTGATGAAAACCATCGCTTCCCTCGTGCGCTACGGCGCCATCGCCCTGGCCGCCGCGCTGGCCCTGCAGGCCCAGGCCGCAGACCCCATCCGCATCGGCGTGGCCGTGGGCCTGTCGGGCGCCAACAGCGTGGTGGCACCGGCCGTGGTGCAGTCCTCGCAACTGGCGGTCGAGGAGATCAATGCCGCGGGCGGCATCCTCGGGCGCAAGGTCGAGCTCGAGATCGTGGACGACGCCTCGGGCGCCGTGGGCGCGCAGAAGGCTTTCGACACCCTGGTGTTCCAGAAGAAGGTCGACGCCATCATCGCCATGGAGACCAGCGCCGCGCGCAACGCGGCCCTGCCCATCGTTTCGCGCGGCAAGGTGCCCTACATCTACACCTCGTTCTACGAAGGCCGCTCGTGCAACCCCTGGATGTACGTGAACGCCTGGGTGCCCGAGCAGCAGGTGGCGCCCATCGTCAACTATTTCTGGTCCAACCTCAAGGCACGCAACTTCTTCCTGGTGGGCAACGACTACGCCTTTGGCCGCGGCATGCTGGACTTCACCAAGAAATACATCGAGAAGAATGGCGGCAAGGTGGTGGGCGAAGAGTACCTGCCCATCGACGGCTCCGACTGGACCTCGGTGATCAGCAAGATCCGCGCAGCCAAGGCCGATGCGCTGATCAGCGCCACGGCCGGCGGCGCGCCCAATGTCTCGCTGGCCAAGCAGCTGCAAGGCTCGGGCCTGAACCTGCCCTACGGCAACCTCGCCATCGACGAGGCCACGGCCAAAAACATGGGCGATGTGGCCACCGGCATGTACATGTCGGCCTCGTACCTGACGACCATCGACACGCCCGAGAACCAGAAATTCATGGCGGCGATGACCAAGAAGTTCGGCGCCGACCTGAAGACGCCCAACGAGCTGTCCGAGCCGCAGTACGAGGCCTTCCACCTCTACAAGGCCGCCGTCGAGAAGGTGGGTGCGGTGGACAAGGACAAGATCATCAAGGCCCTGGCCGAAGTTGCCTACACCGGCCCGCGCGGCGAGGTGCGCATGGACAAGAGCCGCCACGCCCCGCTGGCCATGCGCCTGGGCCAGATCCAGGCCGGGGGCGCCATCAAGATCCTGCAGACCTTCAAGGGCGTGGACCCTGGCGTGCAGTGCCCTGACCTGAAGTAAGCGCCTCGTTCCCCTCCGGCGCCTGCGGTGCCGGATTTCTCCCCCTCCCATCCCCTGCCCAGGCGGGCGCACCGCGCCGCCCGCTGGCGCAGCCATGCCCACCGTCCTGTCCGAGGAGCCTTGCATGCCCTTGCACCGTTTCACCCATTCCATTGCAGGCCGCCTGGCGCTCGGGTTCGGCTGCCTGCTGGCGCTGATCGTGGCCGTGGCCGCCATGAACGCCTGGTCCTCGCAGCGTGTCGGCCAGCAGGTGCGCCAGATCGTGGAGGTCAACAACCAGCGCGCCACCCTGGCGCGCGAGCTGCTGGACAACATCAACCTCATGGCCGTGCAGGTGCGCTCCATCGTGCTGCTGTCGGACATGGCGGAGCTCAAGGCCGAAGTGGCCGTGCTGGAGAAGGCGCGCAGCGACTATGTGCGCACCGAGAAGGCGCTTGCCGCCGCGCTGGCCGAGGCCCGTGCCGACGAGCGCCGCATGGCGGCCGACACCGCCCTGCGGGGCGCGCGCGGCATGGCCCTGGTGCAGCAGGCGGCCCGGCACGGGCTGGCAGGCGCCAACATCGACGCCACGGCCACGCTGGCGGAGTTGCGGCCCGTGGAGGCGCAGTGGCGGGCCGGGATCAATGCGCTCATCGCCCTGCAGGCCGAGCGCAACGCCGCGCTGGCCACGGAGGTCGGCGCGCAGATCCAGCGCGCCACGGCCATCGGCGCCTTGCTGGCGCTGGCCGCAGTGGCCCTGGGCGTGCTGGTGGCCTGGCGCATTGCGCGTGGCATCCAGCGGCCGGTGGAGCGCGCGGTGCGCATCGCAGAGCGCATTGCCGAAGGCGCGCTGGACAACGCCATCACCCCCGCCGGCCAGGGAGAGGTGGGCCGGCTGCTGGACGCCATGGCCACCATGCAGCGGCGCCTGCGCGGCCTGGTGGCCGACATCCGCGATGCGGCGGTGAGCATCGACGCCGCCAGCGGCGAGGTGGCTGCCGGCAACCTGGACCTGAGCCAGCGCACCGAGCACGCAGCGGCGCGCCTGCAGGAGGCCGCGCATGCGCTGGACCAACTCGCCGGCCGGCTGCACGGCAGCGCCGAGGCGGCCGGGCAGGCCAACGGTCTGGCGGGCAGCGCAGCGGCGGTGGCCCGGCGCGGCGGCACGGCCATGGAGCAGGTGGTGGCCACCATGGGCGAGATCGACCGCTCGTCGCGGCGCATCGCCGACATCATCGGCGTGATCGACGGCATCGCGTTTCAGACCAATATCCTGGCGCTCAATGCGGCCGTGGAGGCGGCCCGCGCCGGCAATGCGGGGCGCGGCTTTGCCGTGGTGGCGGGGGAGGTGCGTGCATTGGCACAGCGCAGCGCCGTGGCGGCCGCCGAGATCAAGGGCCTGATCGCCGACAGCCTGGCCCATGTCACGGCCGGTGCGCGCCTGGTGCAGGGCGCGGGCACCACCATGGCCGATATCGTGGCCAGCGTGGGGCAGGTGTCGGGCCTCATCGGCGAGGTGGCCATCGCCTCCACCGCGCAAAGCGGGCGCATCCAGGGCATCAACCAGGCCATTGCCGAGCTGGACGATGCCACGCAACAGAACGCCGCGCTGGTGGAGGAGGGCGCGGCCGCAGCCGGCAGCCTGCAGGAGCAGTCGCGCCGCCTGCTGGCACTGGTGTCCACCTTCCGCCTGGATGCCAATGCCGGCATCGGATTGCCCAGGGACTTGGCCGTAGCCACTGCGCCCCGGGCGGTTGCACCATGGCCCTTGCCCCTGGTGGCCGCACGATGAGCCGCGCGATGGCAAGGCCGATCCACCTTCTCGCCTGGCTGCTGTGGGCCGCCGCCGGTGCCGCACCTGCGCAGCCGCGCGCGGGCGAGCCCATCCGCATCGGCGTGGCCGTGGGCCTGTCGGGCGCCAACAGCGTGGTGGCACCGGCCGTAGTGCAGTCCTCGCAACTGGCGGTCGAGGAGATCAATGCCGCGGGTGGCATCCTGGGCCACCTGGTGCAACTGGAGGTCATGGACGACGGTTCGGGTGCGGAAGGGGCTCGCAAGGCGGTCGAGGCGCTGGTGTCCCACAAGCGCGTGCATGCCCTGATCGCCATGCAGACCAGTGCCGCGCGCAATGCGGTTCTGCCCATCGTCGCGCGCGCCCAACTGCCTTACATCTACACCTCGTTCTACGAGGGGCGTTCGTGCAACCCCTTCATGTACGTCAACGCCTGGGTGCCCGAGCAGCAGGTGGCGCCCGTGGTCGAGTACCTGGCGCGGCAGCGCAATGCGCGCAGCTACTTCCTCATCGGCAGCGACTACGCGTTCGGCCGCGGCATGCTGGAGTTTGCGCGCCAGACCATCCAGAAGGCGGGCGGCAAGGTCGTGGGCGAGGAGTACCTGCCCATCGACGGCAGTGACTGGACCGCAGTGATCGCCAAGGTCCGCGCGGCCCACCCCGATGCGCTGGTCAGCGCCACGGCCGGTGGTGCGCCCAATGTGTCGCTGGCCCGGCAGCTCAGGGCGGCCGACGTGCGCCTGCCGCTGGGCAACCTGTCCATCGACGAGGGCACGGCGCGCGAGATGGGCAGCACGGCCACGGGCATGCTGATGGCGGCGTCGTACTTCCCGTCCATCGACACCGCACACAACCGGGCCTTCCGCATGCGCATGCTGGTGCGCTTCGGCGCCGATCTCAAGGCACCGAACGAACTGTCGGTGCCGCAGTACGAGGCCTTCTTCCAGTACAAGGCCGCGGTGGAAGCAGCGGGCAGCACCGATGCGGCCAAAGTCCTCAAGGCGCTGGGCGAGGTCACGGTGACCGGCCCGCGCGGCACCCTGCGCATGGACAAGGGGCGGCACACGCCGTTGCCCATGCGCCTGGGGCAGGTGCGCTCGGACGGCAGCATCCGCATCCTGGAGACCTTTGCCAGCGTGGACCCGGGCGCGCAGTGCCCGGGCCTTTGAAGCACCTGTCCGGCGCGCAGGCGCTGGACGCACTGACAGGAGGAAATTGCGGGGCAGGCCGCCCCGCGCTTGGTTGACGCTGGTGTGACCGGCTGTCATAATCGATTCGACTGCACTGGCACAGCCACGGCAGTCCTTCAGCAGCATTGCTGACCACATACCGGCTATGAAAGCCCCTGACATGCGCGCACCGCGCGGTCAGGGGCTTTTTGCTTTCTGGAGTCTGAAAAATGTTCCGAGTGGGATCCCTCCCGCCACCACCACCGCTACGGCTACCCCAGCGCACGCCGCAGGCACGGCCTGTGCATTGCGCTTTGCGCTCTCTCGCCCCTCACAAGAATCCTGGAGACCACCGATGACAAGAACAACCCCCCGCACCCGCTTCGGCTGCACCCACCCCTTCGACTAGGAGCACACCATGGTTCTATTGCTGGATCTGCTCACCACCGCGGCGATGCTGTTCGTCGTCACGGCGGGTTTGATGATGGTCTTCGGGGTCATGAAGATCGTGAATTTCGCGCACGGCGCGCTGCTCACTTTGGGCGGCTACGCGAGCTATGTGGTCACGCGGCTGCAGCTCGATCCCTGGCTGGCCTGGCCGCTGGCCATCGTGGTCGGCGTGGCCGTGGGCATGCTGGTGGAGGCGCTCATCGTGCGCCCGCTGTACAAGCGGCCGCTCGACGCCATCCTGGCCACCTGGGGCCTGGGCATCGTGATCGGCCAGCTCATCGTGATGGCCTTTGGCCGCGAGGTGCAGTTCGTCGGCGCACCGCTGTCGGGCACCTGGCGCGTGGCGGGCGTGGACTACTCGGCCTACCGCCTGGTGCTGGTGCCGGTGGCCATCGCCCTGTGCCTGGCGCTCACCGGCCTGCTCAGCGGCACGCGCTTTGGCGTGCGCACGCGCGCCGTCATCATGAACGAGGACCTGGCCAGCAGCCTGGGCATCCACTCGGGCCGGGTGCGCTTCATCACCTTCAGCCTGGGCGCGGGCCTGGGCACGCTGGCTGGCGCCATGATCACGCCGCTGTCCAGTGTGGACCCCAACATGGGCCTGCCCTGGCTGGTCAGCGCCTTCATGCTGGTCATGGTCTCGGGCCATTCCATGGCCAGCCTGCTGCTGACCTGCGCCGTGTTCGGCGCGGCCCAGGTGCTGGTCAGCACCTATGCCAGCCCCGTCCTGGGCGGGCTCACCATCGCCGTTCTTGCAGCCGTCACGCTGCGCATCCGTCCCAAGGGGTTTGCCCGTGGCTGATACCACCCTCATGAACCATGCTTCTGCGCCGCAGTCCGCGGCCGCGGCGCCGCCCGGCGCCACCTACCGCTTCGTGGTGCTGGTCGCCATCGGTGCGGTGCTGCTCATCGCCGGCCCGTGGATGTTCGACACCTACCTGCTCAACATCCTGATCAAGGCCTTCTTCTTCGCCATCGCGGCGATCACGGTGGACATCCTCTGGGGCTACACGGGCTACCTGAGCTTCGGCCAGTCGGCCTTCTTCGGCATCGGCGCCTATGCGGCCGGGCTGGTGTTCACGCATGGCGGGTTCAGTGCGTTCACGGTCACGTTGGCGCTGGGCGCCACGCTGCTGGCCAGTGCGGCCGTGGCCGGCCTGGTGGGCTGGCTGTCGTTCTACCGCGGGGCCTCGCCGTTCTTCGCCACGGTGATCTCGCTGGTGCTGCCCATCGTGCTCACCCAGTTGCTGCTGTCGGGCGGCAGCGCCACGGGGTCGAGCTCGGGGCTCACCGGCTACCCCACGTTCGACTGGTCCATCGAGGCCTGGTATTGGGTGGCCGGCGGCATGCTGGCCGTGGCCGGTGCCATCGGCTGGGTGCTGGTGCGCAGCGACGCGGGCCGCGTGCTGGTGGCCATGCGCGACAACGAGGTGCGCTGCACCTACCTGGGCATCGACACCTCGCGGGTGAAGATCGCGCTGCTGGTTGCCATGGGCGCCATGGCCGCCGTCGCGGGCTTCGGCTATGGCAGCTTCAGCGGCGTGGTGGCGCCCGAACTCGCGGGCTTTGCGCTGGGCACCGAGCTCATCATCTGGGTCGCGCTGGGCGGGCGGGGCACGCTGTGGGGGCCGCTCGCAGGCGGGGTGCTGATCAACGTGGCCACGGCCTACCTGAGCAGCAGCATGCCCTTTGCCTGGCAGCTGATCCTGGGCGCGGCCTTCGTGGTGGTGATCGTGCTGTTTCCTGAGGGGCTGATCCCGCTGCTGCTCAAGCCCTTCGGCCTGCTGCAGGGCGCGGGGCGCAGGCCGCTGCTGCAGGAGCGGGCGCCCGCTGCCGAGGCCAGTGCGCCTGGCGCGGCGGCCATCCGCATGCAGGGCGTGACCAAGCACTTCGGCTCCCTGAAAGTGCTGCAGGGCATCGACTTCGAGGCGCGGTCCGGCGAACTGGTCGGGCTGATCGGCCCCAACGGTGCCGGCAAGACCACGCTGATGCGCTGCATGAGCGATGGCGCCGAGCGCAGCGGCGGCGTGGTGGAGCTGTGCGGCAGCGATATCGGCCAGCTGCCGCCCGAGGCCTGCGTGCGCCTGGGTCTGGGGCGCAAGTTCCAGAACGCCAACATCTTCGAGTCGCTGACCGTGGCCGAATGCCTGCGCATTGCCGGCACGCGCCTGTCGCGCCCCTCGTTGCTGCGCCAGGACCCTGTGCTGCGCCTGCCGCCCTACGCGCTGCACGTGGTGCGCACCACGGCGCTGGAAGGCAAGCTGGCCACCGTGGCGCGCGACCTCTCGCACGGCGAGCAGCAGGCGCTGGAACTGGCCATGGTGCTGGCGCTGGAGCCGCGCGTGGTGCTGCTCGACGAGCCCACTGCCGGCCTGACCAAGACCGAGCGCACGCAGATCGGCGAAGTGCTGTCATCGCTGGCGCAGCGCTATGGCCTGTGCTGCCTGCTGGTGGAGCACGACCTCGACTTCGTGGAGTTGATCTCCACCCGCATCGTCGTGCTGCACCAGGGCGCCATCGCCATGCAGGGCAGCTTCCAGGAGGTGGTGAACTCACCCCTGGTCAAGACCATTTACTCGGGCAGTGCCCACACCCCCCAGGAGGCCGCATGAGCGCCACCCCTTTTCCGCCCGCGCTGGCACTCGACGGCGTGACCAGCGGCTACCGTGCCTCCGTGGTGCTGCGCGACCTGTCGCTGCAGGTGCGCAAGGGCGAGGCCGTGGCCCTGCTGGGCAAGAACGGCATGGGCAAGAGCACCTTGCTCAAGACGGTGATGGGCTTCCTGGCCAAGAAGGCCGGCGCCGTGCACCTGAACGGCGAGAACATCACGCGCCTGCCGCCGCACCGCATCGCGCGCCAGGGCATCGCCTACGCCTCGCAGGAGCAACCGCTGTTCGCCGACCTGAGCATCCGCGACAACCTGCGCCTGGGCCTGGCGCAGGAGTCGCTGTTCGAGGAGCGCTTTGCCGCGGTGGAGCCGCTGGTCCCGGTGTTCAGGAGCCGCCTGGCGCAGTACGCGGGCACGCTCTCGGGCGGCGAGCAGAAGATGCTGCTGCTGGCGCGCGCGCTGATGGTGCGCCCCTCGGTGATCCTGCTCGACGAGATCACCGAGGGGCTGCAGCCCTCGGTGATCGACCGGCTGGCCCAGGCCCTGCTGCACGAGCGCGCGCAGCATGGCACCAGCCTGCTGATCGTGGAGCAGAACGTGCCCTTCGCGCTGCAGGTGGCGGACCGCTATGTGGTCCTGAAGCAGGGCGAGCTGGTGGACGAGGGCCTGGCCAAGGCCGAGGGAGCGGTCGAGTCCGTGTTCAACCATTTGAGGGTCTGACGGATGTTTGCCATGGACCACCTGGCCCCGGTGGCATCGCCCCTGCCGCTGTGCCAGCTCATTGCCACGGGCGGCACTATCGCCATGAAGATCGACCCCGATCGCGGCGGCGCCGTGCCTGCCCTTTCGGGGGCGGACCTGCTGGTCGCCGTGCCGGCCGTGGCCCGCGTGGCCCGGCTGGAGGTGCGCGAGCTGTTCAACATCCCCTCGGACCACATGGATGCGGGGCGCTGGGTGGAGCTGCAGCGGGCGGTGGACGAGGCGCTGGCACGCCCCGAAATCACTGGCGCCATCGTCTCGCACGGCACCGACACGCTGGAGGAGACCGCCTGGTTCCTGGACCTCACCCTCGCCAGCGACAAGCCGGTGGTGCTGGTGGGGGCCCAGCGCAATGCCTCGGTGCCCGATTTCGACGGGCCGCGCAACCTGCTCAATGCGGCGCGCATCTGCGTGGAGCCGCGCGCGCGGCGCCAAGGCGTGCTGGTGGCGATGAACAACCAGATCCACGCCGCACGCGAGGCCACCAAGACCCACACGGCCGATGTGGAGGCCTTCAAGTCCGGCGACTTCGGCCTGTTGGGCGTGGCCGACGAGGACCGGGTGGTCTTTTCGCGCCAGCCCGCGCGGCGTATGCACCTGCCACTGCAAGCGGGGGAGCTGCCGCGCGTGGAGATCGTGCCCATGTTCGCGGGGGCCAGCGGCGATCTGTTGCGCGCTGCAGTGGCGCTGGGCGCGCGCGGCATCGTGGTGCAGGCCCTGGGTTTTGGCAATGTGAACGCCGATATGCTGGCCGCCGTGCGGGAGGCGATTGCGCACGGGGTGGCCGTGGCCATCTCCACCCGTGTGCCCAATGGCCGCGTGCAACCGGCCTATGGCTTCGAGGGCGGGGGGCGCACGCTGCAGGCAGCGGGCGCGGTGTTCGCCGACAATCTGAGCCCGCACAAGGCCCGCATCCTGCTCATGCTGGCGCTGCAGAGCGCCAGGACCACCCACCAGCTGCAAAGCCTGTTCGACCAATGAAGGAGCGCCATGCCCGATGACCTTTCCCTGCCGCCGCAGCCCGCCCAGGACGAGGGCTGGCGCGTGGGCGTGCTGTTCTCCCGCTCGGGCCCCACGGGTGTCACCGAGTCGGAGCACTTCTTCGGCACGGCCCTGGCCATCGAGGAGATCAACCAGCTGGGCGGCGTGCTCGACCGGCCGCTGGTCCCCGTGGTCTACGACCCCAAGGGCGACATCGCCGAGTACCGCAAGCTGGCCACGCGCCTGTTGCTGGAGGACGAGGTCACCGTGGTCTTCGGCTGCTCGCGCTCGTCGAGCCGCAAGGCGGTGCTGCCGGTGGTGGAGCGCAACAATGCCCTGCTGTGGTACTGCTCGTTTTACGAGGGCTTCGAGTACTCGCCCAACGTGATCTACACGGGCGCCGTGCCCAACCAGAACAGCGTGCAGCTGGCCGCCTACCTGATGCAGAACCGCGGCACGCGCTTTTACCTGGTGGGGGCCGACTACATCTACCCGCGCGAGTCCAACCGCATCATGCGCGACATGGTGGAGCAGCACGGCGGCGAGATCCTGGACGAGGTCTACCTGCCCATCGAGGCGGGCAGCGCCGAACTCAAGGAGGTGCTCGCCGACATCCGCGCCCAGCAGCCCGACGTGGTGTTCTCCACGCTGGTGGGCCAGTCGGCCCGGCTGTTCTACCAGCTGTACCGGGATTTCGGGCTGGACCCGAAGAAGATGCCGATCGCCAGCCTGTCCATGGCCGAGGAGGAGATCCGCCTGATCGGCCCGGCACTGTGCGAGGGGCACATCACCTCGGCCACCTACTTCGGCTCGGTGCAGAACGAGAGCAACCAGCGCTTCACGGCGCTGTGGCGTGAGCGTTTCGGCGACCGGCCGACCAGCACCTGGTCCGAGATGGCCTACACCCAGGTGCACCTGTTCGCCCGGGCCCTGCAGCGCGCCGGCAGCATGGACCGGCGCAAGCTGGTGGAGGCGGCGCGCGCCGTGTCCTTCGACTCGCCCGAAGGCCGCGTCACGGTGGACGCCGAGAACAACCACTGCACCCTGACGCCGCGCATCGGCATCTGCCGGGCCGACGGGCAGTTCGACATCGCCTGGGAGGCCTCGGAGCCGGTGCGGCCCGATCCGTACCTGTCTACTTTTGGTTTCTCAGAGTTTTGGCTGAGGTAAGTCGATGAGTTCCAGCCTTCGCCGTCTTTACGAAGACCTGCGCAGCATCAGCGTCACCGTGGTCTACCCGCCGGGGGAGGACCGCGACGTGGTGGTGCAGCAGTTGCAGCGCATCGGCTGCCGCCTCAAGGTGGTGTGGCCGTTTCCTGCCGAGCCGCCCACGGGGGTGGACGTGATCTTCTTCCAGGTCTCGCAAGACCTGGAAGGCAGCAGCGCCTGGAACGCCAGCGCGGTGGACGCAGCCTTCGTGGCCCTGTCGGACTACGAAAGCCCCACCACGCTCAAGCTGCTGCTGGATACGCGGGCGCACGGGGTCATCACCAAGCCGTTCCGCTCCTCGGGCATCCTCAGCACGCTGGTGCTGGCGCGTGCGTCCCAGGGTTTCCAGCAGCGCCAGCAGGGCAAGATCGAGAAGCTCGAATCCACCATCAAGTCGCGGCGCCAGATCGAAAAGGCCATCCGCGTGCTGGTGGACTACCAGCGCATGACCGAGGCCCAGGCCTACGAGCACATGCGCGAGCGCGCCACCGGCCTGCGCGTGACGGTGGCCGAGGTGGCCGCCATGCTGCTGGAGACGCACGAGGCCATGGAGAAGCTGGGCTTCGGCGCGGCCAAGCCGGCCGGCCGCAAGTAGCAGGGCGCGGGCGCCAAGGGCCGCCTACGCGGCCGGGGCGACGCTGGCGCCTTCGATCCCGTGCCGCGCCAGGGCCTGGGCGACGAAGCCGCCGGTCTTCATGGCCTCGACGAAATCGCGCAGGTACTGCACGGCGGCGCCATCGCGTCCCTTGGGCAACCCCATGGCCTGCTGGATCACCATGAACCGGCCGGGCAGCAGGCGCAACCCGCCGATGCGCTGTGCATCGGCCTGCAGCTGCTGTTTGACGCCGGCCGCCACGGCCAGGCGCTGGGCGATGAAGGTGTCGACCACGGCGGGGGAGGTCGGGGCGCGCACGATCTGCGCGTTCTTCAGCTCCCGCGTGAGGTACAGGTCGTAGGCGCTGCCCTGGCCCACGGCCACCGTATGGCCGGCCTGGTCCACCTCTTCGTTGCTCTGCAGGGGCGAATCACCACGCACCAGGTAGGCCCCTTCGATCAGCACATACGGGGCGGTGAAGGCGATGCCGGCGCCGCGCACCGGGTCCACGGCGAAGAAGCCCACATCGGCCCGCTCCTCGGTAACCACGTCCACGGACTTGCCCGCCGCGTCGACCACGACCAGCTCGATGCCCGTTCCCAATTGCCGCGCCAGTTCGCGTGCGAGATCGACCGACACGCCTGCGGCCTGGCCATCGCTGTCGCGGCGCGCGAGGATGGGGTTGCCCAGGTTGATGGAGGCGCGCAGCACGCCGGTGGGCGCGAAGGCGCGGACGATGCCGGAAGAGGCTGCAGCAGGGTTCATGGTGTTTGGGAAGGGGGTTGAGCAGGGGCGGGGCGGGCCTGCAGGAGGTCGCTGATCTGCGCCAGGTTGCGCAGGGTGCTGGACAGGTGTTCGCGCATGGCATCGGACGCTTCCTGGTTGCGCTCGTGCTCCAGCAGCTGCAGGATGTGCAGGTGCTGCTCGCAGTGCTGCTGGTAGCGGCTGCGGTCCTGCATCGAGCGGTACGAGAGCAGGCGGCGCACGCGGTTGACGCGGCGGATGGTGTCGATGAAGAAGGCATTGCCCGAGGCTTCCACCAGCGACTCGTGGAAGCGCACCCCCCGGTCGTGCAACTGGTCGGCTGTGTCGGTGGCGATGCCGCCCTGCAGCAGGTGCATCTCGGCGGCGCGGCAGCGCGCTAGCACCTGGGGGTCGAGCCGGTAGCCCGGCTCCAGCAGCGCGGCGGGCTCCAGCGCCAGGCGCAACCGGTAGGACTGCAGCAGGCTGTCGGGTGTGGTCAGCATGGAGGTGAACTCCCACCCATAGCCGGGCTTGCGCTCGGCCCAGCCCTCCTGGGCGATGCGGCCCAGCACGGCGGTGAACTGCCCCAGCGTGAGCTGGTAGCGCGCGCGCAGGGCCGTCTCGGTGATGCTGTCCGGCAACTGGCCGCGCAGCCGGTCCTCGGCGATGCGGAAATAGGCCGTGCCCACGGCATCGGTCTCGGACACGCCGATCTCCTCCAGCGTCTCGCTCGACAGGTCTGCGGGCAGGGCCGAGAGAAAGTAACCGCGGTTGCGCTCGCGCGACAGCACGCCTTTCTCGGCCAGCAGCTGCAGCGCATCATTGATGGGCGAGCGCGACACGCGCAGGCGATCGGCCAGGCCCTGGGCCTTGAGGTGCGTGCCCAGCGCCCACTGTTCGGATTGGGCCAGCGCGATGATCTGGGCCGCGATGGTGGATTCGGTCTTCATGGGGACCGATTTTCCACGCCCGGCGGCCTTGGGCCTATGCCGTGACCGGTGCGTTCGCATGGGCGGCCACGGTCTGGCGCAGGATCAGCGGGATCACGCCGCCGTTCCTGAGCAGTTCCACCTCGAGCTGGGTTTCCACCCCGGCGGTGGTCACCAGGGATTCGCGCGTGCCGTTGGCCCGCAGAATCTCCACGCGCACCGGGCAGCGCGGGCGAAGATCCTCTGCCCGAGCATCCACCACGATGCGGTCGCCCGGCTGCAGGTCCAGCCTGTCGGGGCCGACGCCTGGCGCAAAGCGCAGCGGCAGAATGCCCATGCCCACCAGGTTGGAGCGGTGGATGCGCTCGAAGCCCATGGCCAGCACGGCGCGGATGCCCAGCAGGCGCTGGCCCTTGGCGGCCCAGTCGCGCGAGGAGCCCGTGCCGTAGCGCTCACCCGCCACCAGCACCACCGCATGGCCTTCCTCGCGGTAGCGGGCTGCGGCCTCCCAGATCGGTAGCACCTGTCCGCTGGGGGCGTGCAGGGTATGGGCCACGGGCGCGCCGGGCGCGAGCCGGTTCACCAGCGTCTTGCTGTGGAAGGCCGCGCGCAGCATCACCTCCCAGTTGCCGCGCCGCGAGGCGAAGACGTTCAGGTCGTCGCGGTCGTCGCCACGCGCCACCAGGAAGTCGGCCACCAGGCTGTCGGGCGGAATCGCGCTGGCGGGCGAGATGTGGTCGGTGGTGATGTCGTCGCCGACCACCAGCAGCGGGTAGGCCGTGTAGCGGCCCAGCTGGCTGCCTTCGTCCAGTGCGGCGAACGGCGGGCGCCGCAGCGCGGTGGACGCCGGGTCCCAGGGAAAGCGCGGCGTGGCCGGCGCGTCCAGCCGGTGCCACAGCGGTGACTGGCTGGCGAGGCGGAAGTCGCGCGCAAAGTCGGGCGCCTGCACCGCATGCGCGGTGAGTTCGGCGATCTCTTCGTGGCGGGGCCAGAGGTCGCGCAGGAACACCGGGCGCCCGTCGGCCAGCGTCTGAATGGGTTCCTCGCGCAGGTTGCGCTCGGCATCGCCCGCCAGGGCGAAGGCGATGACCAGCGCCGGCGACATGAGAAAGCCCAGGTCCAGGTCGGGGTGCACGCGCCCGGGGAAGTTGCGGTTGCCCGAGATGGCCGCCACCGGGCGTATGCGGCCCTGGGCCAGCTCGCTGCGGATGGTGGCGGGCAGGGGCCCGGGGTTGCCGATGCAGGTGGTG
The DNA here is from genome assembly GCF_058783375.1 of Acidovorax sp. FW305-C-20-28. NCBI lineage: Bacteria > Pseudomonadati > Pseudomonadota > Betaproteobacteria > Burkholderiales > Comamonadaceae > Acidovorax > Acidovorax sp. FW305-C-20-28. The sequence continues at coordinate 29,282 of NZ_JBYSYM010000009.1, forward strand.
CAGCCGTAGCCCACGATGTCGAAGCCCACGGCCGACAGGTCTTCCAGCAGGCCCGCGCGTTCGAGGTACGAGGCCGCGGCCGGCGAGCCGGGGCCGAGCGAGGTCTTGACCCAGTGGGGCACCTGCATGCCCAGCGCGCGCGCCTTGCGCGCCACCAGGCCGGCGGCGACCAGCAGGGCCGGGTCCGAGGTGTTGGTGCAGCTGGTGATGGCCGCGATGGCAATCGCATGGCGCGGCAGCCCGGCACCGGGCCCAGCATCCGCGCGGGGGGTGAAGCCGATGGCGCGCAGCACGCGCGCCGCATCGCCATGATCGAGCAGGTCCTGGGGCCGCTGGGGGCCGGCGATGTGCATGCCCACCGTGGCCAGGTCCACCGCGATGCTGCGTGTGAAACTGGGCTCGGCCTCGGGGTCGAACCACAGCCCCGCGAAGCGCAGGTAGGCCTCGGCCCGCCGCACGTGTGCCGCGCTGCGGCCCGTGCTGAGCAGGTAGTCGGTGGTCTGGCCGTCCACCGGGAAGAAGCCGGTCGTGGCGCCGTACTCGGGCGCCATGTTGGCCACCACGCTGCGCTGGCCGGCGGTCAAGGTGGACACGCCGGGGCCGTAGAACTCCACGAATTCTCCCGAGACACCGATCGCGCGCAGGCGCTGCGTCACGGCCAGTGCGAGGTCGGTGGCCTGCACGCCAGGCGCGAGGGTTCCTGTCAGCTTCACGCCGATGACGTCGGGGATGCGCAGCATGGTCGGCATGCCGAACATCACCGTCTGCGCCTCCAGCCCGCCCACGCCCCAGCCCAGCACGCCGATGCCGTTGACCATGGGGGTGTGGCTGTCGGTGCCGATCATCATGTCGGGCACGGCCCAGCGCAGGCCGTCGCGCACTTCGGTGGTGACCACGGTCGCCAGCTGCTCCAGGTTGATGGTGTGCATGATGCCCGTGCCCGGCGGGTGGATGCGCACGCCGTCGAGCACCGCGGCCGCCCAGCGCAGGAAGCGGTAGCGCTCGCCGTTCCGGCGGATTTCGTGCTCCAGGTTGCGCGCCAGGGCATCGCGGCGGGCGTGGATCTCCACGGCCAGCGAGTGGTCCACCGAGACATCGACCGGCAAGCCTGGGTTCAGCACCGCCGGGTCGACGCCGGCCTCGGCGAGCGCATCGCGCATGCCGGCAATGTCCACCAGGGCCGGGGTGCTGGTCGTGTCGTGCATGAGCACGCGGCCCGGCTGGAAGGCGATTTCCGCCGTGCTGCTGCCCGTGTCCAGCCAGGCCAGCAGGGCGTTGACGGCGGCCTCTCGCTCCGCCCCCCGCATGTTGCGCACGGCGTTCTCCAGCAGCAGGCGCAGCACCACAGGCAAGCGCATGAGGCGTGGGCCGAACAGCGCAGGCAGATCCACGGCGCGCAGCACCTCGCCATCGACTTCGAAGGGCCTCGAAAGGCAGGTATCGGTGTTTTCCATAGGTTCTATTTTTGCACATTACAACCGTAAAATGCAATTAAGCGCGAACCCGAAGTGCACTTTGGGGTCCGCCGGACCGCACACCTCACCTATGGATGGAGAACAGAACATGCACCTCATGCACCCCCGATGGACCCGAAGGACGGCGATTGCCGCCGCGCTGATGGCTTGTACGGCACCAGGCCTGGCCCTTGCGCAGCAAGGGGCTGCGCCCTACCCGGCCAAGGCCATCACGATCATCGTGCCCTTCGCCGCAGGCGGAAACACGGACGTCAAGACGCGCCTGGTGGCGCAGCAACTCTCGGCCATCCTGGGCCAGCCGGTGATCGTGGACAACAAGCCGGGCGCCAGCGGCAACATCGGCACGGAAATGGTGGCCCGCGCCGCGCCGGACGGCTACACCATCGGCATGGGCAGCTTCGGGCCCCTGGCCGTGAACCCCTGGATCTACCCCAAGCTGAACTTCGCGCCCGACAGCCTGGTGCCCATCATCCTGCTGGAGAAGAGCCCGCTGGTCTTGTCGACTCCCGCCAGCAAGCCGTACAAGACCGTGGCCGACATCGTCGCGGCAGCCAAGAAATCCCCCAATGCGCTGAACATTGCCAACGCGGGGCCCGGGGGCGCGCACCATCTTTCCGCGGAGCTGTTCGAAAGCACCGCAGGCATCGAGATGACGGGCATTCCGTTCAAGGGCGGCGGCCCCGCCGCCACGGCGCTGCTGGCCGGCCAGGTGGACCTGATGTTCGAGCAGACGGGGGCAGCGCTGCAGTCCATCAAGGCCGGCAAGATCCGGCCCATCGCCGTGACCTCGGCCAGGCGCCTGTCGACCCTGCCAGACACGCCCACCTTCGCGGAGCTCGGCTACCCGCAGGTGACCGTGTCCAACTGGATGGGCTACGTGGCGCCCAAGGGCACGCCGCCGGCCATCGTGGCCCGGCTGCACGAAGCCTTTGCCAAGGCGATCGAGCGGCCCGAGGTCAAGGACGTCATCCAGTCGCAGAACAACGAGTTCGGCGGCGGCACGCGCGAGGACTTCGCCCGCTTCATCGCCAGCGAGAGCGAGCGCTGGGCCCGGCTCATCAAGGAGCGCAACATCTCCATCGAATGAGCCGGTGCCGCGGGGTCAGCCGATGGTCATCAGGCTGGCATTGCCGCCGGCCGCCGCCGTGTTCACGCTCAGCGCGCGCTCGATCACCAGGCGCTCCAGTGGCACATCGGTGCTGCCCGGGTGCACCGCGGTGACGGCGACGATGGGGCCGGCGCGGCGCGCCAGCTGTTCGCAGGTGCTGCGCAGCGCCTCGCTGCTGCCGTGGTGCAGCACGGCAGCCAGTTCGACGCCGCCATCCGTGAGCGCATTGGCGGTGGTCGCGATGCGCGCCTGCACCTCGGCGGGCAGGGTGGTGCGCAGGGCAGTGTGGGCGTCGCTCCACACGGCCTTGCCGCCGCTGGCCAGCACGGCGGCCAGTTGGGTCAGCAGGTCGTCTTCGGTGCTGGCGATGCACAGCACCGTGGCGCGCGGCTGCAGGCTGTAGACATTGCGCTCGCCCGTTGGGCCGGGCAGGGTGCGGGCGGTGCCGCTCTGGCTTTCGCTGGCAAAGCGGCGGCAGGTGGTGGCCAGCGCGGCCTTGTTCTCCATCTGCGCCCAGCGCTCCAGCGCCCGCAGCGGTGCCAGCAGTCCCTCGCGCGCGGCCATGTCGGGCGGGGCGGCGCGGTCGGCCGTCGCAAAGGTCTGGGCCAGTGCGTTGGCCGGGCGCTCGGCCAGCAGGCGCAGCAGGTACAGCGGGCCGCCGGCCTTGGGGCCCGTGCCTGACAGGCCTTCGCCGCCGAAGGGCTGCACGCCCACCACGGCACCCACCATGTTGCGGTTGACGTAGACGTTGCCGGCATGCGCGCGGTCCACCACGCGGGCGATGGTCTCGTCGATGCGGGTGTGCACGCCCTGGGTCAGGCCGTAGCCGGTGGCGTTGATCTGGTCGAGCAACTGGTCCAGGTCCTTGCGCGCATAGCGCACCAGGTGCAGCACCGGGCCGAAGACCTCGCGCTGCAGTTCCCCGATGTGCTTGAGCTCGATCAGCGTGGGCGGCACGAAGGTGCCCTCTGCAACCTGGGCGGCTTCGCTGCGGCAGTGCTGGAACACGCGGTGGCCGCGCTGCTTGAGGGCCTCGATGTGCTTTGTGATGCCGGCCTGGGCCTCGGCGTCGATCACCGGGCCCACGTCCACCGCGAGGGCGCCGGGGTTGCCCATGCGCAGCTCGCCCATGGCACCCTGGAGCATCTCGACCACGCGGTCGGCGGCATCCGCCTGCACGCACAGCACGCGCAGTGCCGAGCAGCGCTGGCCCGCGCTGTCGAAGGCCGAAGACACGGCGTCGGTGACCACCTGCTCCACCAGGGCCGAGGAGTCCACGATCATGGCGTTCTGCCCCCCGGTCTCGGCAATCAGCGGGATGGGGCGGCCGGCCGCGTCGAGCCGGCCGGCGATGGTCTTTTGCAGGATGCGCGCGACTTCGGTGGAACCGGTGAACATGACGCCCATGACGCGCGCATCGCCGATCAGGCGTGCGCCCACGGTCTCGCCCTGGCCGGGCAGCAGCTGCACCGCGCCGCGTGGCACACCCGCGCGCCAGAGCAGGCGCACGGCTTCGGCGGCGACCAGCGGCGTCTGCTCGGCCGGCTTGGCCAGCACCGGGTTGCCTGCGGCCAGGGCCGCTGCCACCTGGCCCATGAAGATGGCCAGCGGAAAGTTCCAGGGGCTGATGCAGGCCACGGGGCCCAGCGGGATGTGCGTGGCGTTGTCGAAGGTGGTCTCGACCTGGGCTGCGTAGTAGCGCAGAAAGTCCACGGCCTCGCGCACCTCGGCGATGGCGTTGCTGGCGCTCTTGCCGGCTTCCCGCATCAACAGGCCCATCAGGGGTTGCATGCGGTCTTCGAGCAGGTCGGCCGTGCGCTGCAAGGTGGCGGCACGCTCGGCGGGGGCGATGGCGGCCCAGGCGGGGGCCGCCTGCTGCGCGTTCTGCAGGGCCAGGTCCACGTCCTCGGCCGTGGCTTCCTGCACCTGGCCGACCACATCGCGCAGGTCGGCGGGGTTGCGCACCGGGGCCGTGGGGCCTGTGGGGGCATCGGCGGCCAGCAGGGGGCCGGCCTTCCACTCGTGCAGCGCACTGGCCTGCAGCGTGGCGCTCAGCTGGGCCAGCACGGCGTCGCTCGCAATGTCCAGGCCCTGCGAATTGGCACGGCCGCTGCCGTACAGACCCTCTGGCAGCGCAATGCGCGGGTGCGGCAGGCCGGCCCGGCCTTCGCGGGCGGCGGCCTCGTCCACCACCTGCACGGGGCTGCGCACCAGTTCGGCCAGGGGGATGGTCTCGTCGGCGATGCGGTTCACGAAGGAGGTGTTGGCGCCGTTTTCCAGCAGGCGGCGCACCAGGTAGGCCAGCAGCGTCTCGTGCGTGCCCACGGGGGCGTAGATGCGGCAGGGCCGGCCCAGCTTGCCGGCGGTGACAGCGCCCACCACCTGCTCGTACAGCGGCTCGCCCATGCCGTGCAGGCACTGGAACTCGTACTGGCCCGCGTAGTAGTTGCTGCCCGCCAACTGGTAGATGGTGGCCAGGGTCTCGGCGTTGTGCGTGGCGAATTGCGGGTACACGGCCTCGGGGGCGGCCAGCAGCTTGCGTGCACAGGCCACATAGGAGATGTCGGTGTGCACCTTGCGCGTGTAGACCGGGTAGCCTGCGAGGCCATCGATCTGGGCGCGCTTGATCTCGCTGTCCCAGTAGGCGCCCTTGACCAGGCGCACCATGAGGCGGCGGCGCGTGCGCCGGGCCAGGTCGATCACGAAGTCGATCACGTACGGGCAGCGCTTCTGGTAGGCCTGGATCACGAAGCCGATGCCGTTCCAGCCGGCCAGGCTTTCGGCATGGCACAGGCGCTCCAGCAGGTCGAGCGAGATCTCCAGCCGGTCGGCCTCCTCGGCGTCGATGTTGATGCCGATGTCGTAGCTCTTGGCCAGCTCGGTCAGGCGCAGCACCAGGGGGTAGAGCTCGTCCATCACGCGGCCGAACTGCGCGCGGCTGTAGCGCGGGTGCAGGGCCGACAGCTTGATCGAGATGCCCGGCCCCTCGTAGATGCCGCGCCCGGCCGATGCCTTGCCGATGGCGTGGATGGCCTGCTCGTAGGAGGCGTAGTAGCGCTCGGCGTCGGCCGTGGTCAGGGCCGCCTCGCCCAGCATGTCGTAGGAGTAGCGAAAGCCCTCGGCCTCCATGCGCCGGGCGTTGGAAAGCGCCTCGGCAATGGTCTCGCCGGTCACGAACTGCTCGCCCATCATGCGCATGGCCATGTCCACGCCCTTGCGGATCAGCGGCTCGCCGCCCCGGCCGATGAGCCGGCCCAGCGACGCGCCCAGGCTGCCCTCGCTGTGCGTGGCCACCAGCTTGCCGGTGATGAGCAGGCCCCAGGTGGCGGCGTTGACGAAGAGCGAGGGGCTCTTGCCCAGGTGCGGCTCCCACTGGCCGTTGCTGATCTTGTCGCGGATCAGCGCATCGCGCGTGGCCTTGTCGGGAATGCGCAGCAGCGCCTCGGCCAGGCACATCAGGGCCACGCCCTCCTGCGAGGAGAGCGAGAACTCCTGCAGCAGGCCCTGCACCAGGCCCGCACGCCCGGTGCCCGCCTTGCGCTCGCGCAGCGCGCCGGCAATGCGCAGCGCCAGCTGCTGCGCGGCGGCGGCCACGTCCTGCGGCACGCGGGCCTGCTCCAGCAGCGGCGCCAGGGCCTCGGACTCGGGCCGGCGGCAGGCCGCGGTGATGGCGGCGCGCAGCGGGCTGGCCAGCGGGGTGCGCGGGGCGAAGTCGGTAAAGGCGGTGGTGGGGGTCATGGCAGCGGGATCTCTCTGGTAAGGATTCGGGTCCGGCAGTTGCCGGGCCCACTGCAATGGATCATCTCTGGACTTTTGGCGAATAAATGTTCGAAAATTGCCAGATTCAACGAACTATTCACTGGCACTAATGGGCAACGAAGCCGATCTGGACCGTATCGACCGCAGAATTCTGTCAATCCTGCAGGAAGACGGGCGCATTGCCAACCTCAAGCTGGCCGAAGCCGTGGCCCTGTCGCCCACGGCCGTGCTGGCGCGCGTGCAGCGGCTCACGCGCGACGGCTTCATCCTGGGCTACGAGGCGCGGCTGAACCCGCTCAAGCTCGGGGCGGGCATGCTGGTCTTCGTGGAAGTGCTGCTGGACCGCACCACGCCCAATGTGTTCGACCAGTTCAAGGCCGCCGTGCAGGTGCACCCGGAGATCATGGAGTGCCATATGGTGGCGGGGGGATTCGACTACCTGCTCAAGACCCGCTCGGCCGACATGAATGCCTACCGCGTGTTCGCCGGCGACGTGCTGTGGCAGCTGCCGGGTGTGCGCGAGACGCGCACCTATGCGGTGATGGAAGAGGTCAAGCACACCAACCACCTGGTGTTGCGGTAGGCACGCGCGCAACGCTTGCATTGGCGAGCGGCCCCCCAGCCGCCATAATGGGCGCAATACCGAAAGTTGCAGGAGGAGTTCCCATGTCCGCATTCAAATACGCTGCAGCCGCCCTGGTGGCCGCCTGCTTTGGCCAGTCTGCCTCTGCCGCCTGCTACGTGGTCTACAGCCCGGCCAAGGAAATCATCTACCGCTCGCCCGAGCCACCGGTGGACATGTCCTACCAGATCCACGAGGTCCTGCCCCGCGTGGCGCCCGGCAGCACCCTGGTGTTCACGCTGGACAACCATGGCTGCGACCTGCGCATCAACGAGCTGCCCCGTTTCGCTCCTGCCAGCATGACCGGCCCCGGCGGCCGCCGCGCACCGCGTGCTGACCGCGGCTGATTGCGCTGGCCTCCCCCTGCCGCCTGCAAGGGGCGGCGGGCAGGTTCGCGGCCTCTGAGACAATCGGGGGATGAGCGAACCCAAAGAATTGTCCCCCTCGTATGAACCCGCCCAACAGGAAGCGGGAGAACTGCCGGAAGGCTGGCTGTCCGTGCAGTCCCTGGACCTCGAAGCCCAGGGTGTGGCCCGCAAACCCGATGGCAAGGTGGTCTTCATCGATGGCGCGCTGCCCTTCGAATACGTCAGCGCCAACACCCACCGCAAGAAGAATAACTGGGAGCAGGCCAGCCTGACGGCGATCCACCGCGAATCGTCGCAGCGGGTGCGCCCGGGCTGCCAGCATTTCGGCCTGCATGCCGGTGCCTGCGGCGGCTGCAAGATGCAGCACCTGCACGTGGGCGGCCAGGTGGCCGTCAAGCAGCGCGTGCTGGAGGACAACCTCTGGCACCTGGGCAAGGTCAGGCCCCAGACGGTGCTGCGCCCCATCGAAGGGCCGGCCTGGGGCTACCGCTACCGCGCACGCCTGTCGGTGCGCCATGTGATCAAGAAGGGCACGGTGCTGGTCGGCTTCCACGAGCGCAAGAGCCGCTACGTGGCCGACATGCAGACCTGCCCGGTACTGCCGCCCCACGTGGATGCCATGCTGATGCCCATGCGGGCGCTGATCGCCTCCATGGACGCACGCGACACCTGCCCGCAGATCGAGCTGGCCTGCGGCGACAGCGTGACCGCGCTGGTGCTGCGCCACCTGGAGCCGCTGAGCGCCGCCGACATGGGCCGCCTGCGCGCCTTCGCGGCCGAGCACCAGGTGCAGTGGTGGCTGCAGCCCAAGGGCCCGGACACCGTGAAGCTGATGGAAGAGGGCGGCGAGCAACTGTCCTATGGCCTGCCGGACTTCGGCATCACCATGCCCTTCAAGCCCACCGACTTCACGCAGGTGAACCCGCACATCAACCGGGTGCTGGTCACGCGTGCGCTGCGCCTCTTGGATGTGCAGAAGACCGAGCGCGTGATCGACTGGTTCTGCGGCCTGGGCAACTTCACGCTGCCCCTGGCCACGCAGGGCCGCGAGGTGCTGGGCATCGAGGGCAGCGAGACCCTGGTGGCGCGCTCGCGCGAGAACTACCGGCTCAACCAGCGCCTGGTGGCCGAGGGCGGCAAGGCGCTGGCGCCCACCGATTTCGTGGCGCGCAACCTGTTTGACATGACGCCCGAGATGCTGGTCGCCGACGGCTCGGCCGAGAAGTGGCTGGTGGACCCGCCGCGCGAAGGCGCCTTTGCGCTGGCCAAGGCGCTGGCGGACATCGAGCAGGCACGCATCGGGGCCGAAGGCGCAGCGCCGCTGCCGGCCGGCGCCGAGCATTGGACGCCGCCCAAGCGCATCGTCTACGTGAGCTGCAACCCCGCCACGCTGGCGCGCGATGCGGGCCTGTTGGTGCACCTGGGCGGCTACCGCTGCACGGCGGCGGGCATGGTCAACATGTTCCCGCACACGGCGCACGTGGAGAGCATGGCGGTGTTCGAACGGGACTGAGGCCCGGGTTCATTGCAGCAAAAAGAAGGGGGCCTCGGGCCCCCTTCTTTTTGCGGTTTCAGTGCTCGGCGGGGGCGGACGCCCGCGGCGCCGCGCGCTTGGGCGGCGGCTCAGCCGGCCTGGCCACCACCGCGGGCGTGCCCTCGATCTTGTTGTCGCGCATGTACTGGTCCATCTCCTTCCAGCCGTCGAACACCGCGGCCTTGGGGGCCTTGGGGTTGAGGGTGTAGCAGTCTTCCACGCCGCGCAGCGCGTGGCGGCAGGCGCCGCCGATGGCCCGGGCCTCGGTGTCCTTCTGCTGGGCCTCGTTCAGCCCCAGGCTGGCAGTGATCTTGTCGCACCCGGCCAGTGCCAGCAGGACTGCAGAGGCGGCCAGGAGGCGCACGAGGGGCTGAGGGGCAAGGAAGGAGGTAGGGTGCATGTACTTCCATTATCGGCAGCAGCCCGCCCAGGTTGAGGGGTGACCACTGCGCGAGGTCAACAAAAAGGCTCCCGAAGGAGCCTTTGTGCAGGGAGCGGGGCGATGTCAGTCGCGCTCGCCGCCCATGATGCCCAAGAGGGCCAGCAGGCTCTGGAACACGTTGAAGATGTCCAGGTACAGGGCCAGGGTGGCGCTGATGTAGTTGGTTTCACCGCCGTCCAGGATCTGCTTGAGGTCGTACAGCATGTAGGCGCTGAAGATGCCGATGGCCGCCATGGAGATGGCCATCATGCCGGCCGTGGAGCCCACGAAGACGTTGATGATGGCGCCAGCCATGAGCACCAGGGCGCCCACCATGAGCCACTTGCCCATGCCCGAGAGGTCGCGCTTGATCACGCTCGCCAGGCTGGCCATCACGAAGAACACGCCTGCCGTGCCGGCGAAGGCCGTCATCACCAGTTCGGTGCCGTTCTTGAAGCCCAGCACCATGCCGATCAGGCGCGAGAGCATCAGGCCCATGAAGAAGGTGAAGGCCAGCAGCACGGGCACACCGGCGGCCGAGTGCTTGGTCTTTTCGATCGCGTACATGAAGGCGAACGCGCCGCCCAGGAACACGATCAGACCCACGCCGCCGCGCAGCGACTGCGTGATGCCCGTGGCGACGCCGATCCAGGCGCCCAGCACGGTGGGAATCATGCTCAGAGCGAGCAGCCAATAGGTATTGCGCAGCACCTTGTGGCGCTCTTCCTGCGAAATGCCATAGCCCGCCGACGGGTTCAGGGTGGTGACTTGGTCATTCATCTGTGTCTCTCCTTGTGCCTGCACGGTACAGGCCTGGACAAATTCTAGGTGGAGGCGTTCTCGCCAATGGCAATACCCGCACCGGCCAACGGGCTTGCGGTGGGAGGAGCAGGGGGCGGGGAGGGGGATTGCGCTGTCCCTGGTCACTATTCTTTCGCCCCAGGCAGGCTTGGTGGCACCCGCGGGAGCCGCTATGCTTGCCGGTTTCCATCCCTTGGGGGGCGCGTTCGCACCCCCTCCAACCTCGCACCGCATCCATGAAGACCAAGCACGAACTCGAACTGGCCGACGTCAAGGCCATTGCAGCTGCCGCCGAAGCCGAAGCCCTGAAGAACAATTGGGCCGTGACCATCGCCATCGTGGACGATGGCGGCCACCTGCTGTGGCTGCAGCGCCTGGATGGCGCCGCTGCCGTGTCCTCGCACATCGCCCCCTCCAAGGCCCGCACGGCCGCCCTGGGCCGCCGCGACAGCAAGGTCTATGAAGACATCGTGAACGGCGGGCGCACCGCGTTCCTGAGCGCCCCCACCATCGACGGCCTGCTCGAAGGCGGCGTGGCCATCCTCAAGGACGGCCAGTGCCTGGGCGCCGTGGGCGTGAGCGGCGTGAAGTCGACCGAAGACGCGCAGATCGCGCGCGCCGGCATCGCTGCCATCGGCCTGTAAGCCCTGGCATGCCCCGCGGCATGCAGCACCCATGAAAAAAACCGGCCTTGGCCGGTTTTTTCGTTGGGAGACACCAGGTATCAGGCGGTGGCGTCCGCCATGGGGTGGGGCAGGGCGTTGCCGTTGGGCGCGAGAGAAGGGCTGGGCATGGGGGCCTGGACGGGCACCGCAGGCCGGCGCACGGGGTTGCGCAGGGCGACCAGGCCCTTGCGCTCCAGGTCGATGCGCGGGGCGCTGGGCTGGCCCTTGAAGTCCAGCCACTGGTGGTTCTCGTAGTCGTAGAGCTTGCAGGTGCGCATGGTCCTGAGCAGGGTGCGCACGGACGCCTTCTCGATCACCAGCTTGTGGCCCACCAACTCGTTCATGCGCTTTTGCGCGGCCAGCAGGTGGTACGAGGGGATGCCGGCATGGGCATGGTGGGCGGCATGGTTGTAGACGTTGTTGACCACCTTGGAGAACCAGTCGGGAAGCACCCAGACCACGGAGCAGACCTCGGGGCTGTGGCGGTTGCTGCGCAGGTCGTCGCTCTTGAACCAGGGAATGTCGGGGTGGGTGTGCATGATGTACAGCGAGGTGCTGCTCAGGAACATCAGCGTGAACAGTGGCAGCACCCAGCCCAGCAGCACGGCCTGCAGGGCGTTGATGGGCGCAAAGGCGGGTGCGCACAGCAGGAAGGCCACGTAGCTGCCGTGGTAGGCCAGCAGCAGGGCCGAGTACTTGCGCGACTCGGGCACTTGGTCCTTGGGCGTGCGCACATTGGGGTAGATGCGGGTCGGGAACCAGTGGATCGCGAAGTACAGCCACAGGCCGATGCCCAGGGGCGCGCGGTAGATGTGCTCCAGCACCTTCTTGTGCCAGGGCAGCGCGTCGTAGCCGGCCTTGGAGTAGGGCGTGTAGTAGTCGAAGTGGTCGCCGTTGGTGTAGGGGTGGTGCACCTTGTTGTGGTCGTGCGACCACATGCGGTAGTTGTGCGTGGCGGGCACGCCGGCCACGAGGGCCAGCACCCAGTTCAGGCGCTTGGAGCGGGCCAGGGTGCCATGGGCGGCGTCGTGCGCCAGGGTGTAGAACGAGGACAGGCGAAAGCCCGCCATCAGCGCGGCCACGACCTTGAGCCACATCGGCTCGGCCAGCAGCACGGTGGCGATGAAGGCCCAGTACAGCACATGGTCGCGCAGCACCAGGGTCACGCCCTTCTTGTCGCTGGGGTTGGCGAAAGCCGACAGTTCCTGCAGCAGCTGGGCTTTGGAAATCTCGGGCCGGGCGGTGGAAGGCTGGGTCATGGGTGGTGCACAGGGTGGGCAGATGGCCTCTTTGCGTGGCACTTCCGGCATGTGGCAGGCGCTTGGATGGCGCCTGGCGGGTGGTGCCTGCAAAGGGGAGAAACGTCAAGAAGTGTTTCACACCGGACCCGCCTTCCCGGGGTCGAACAGCGGGGTGAAACCCGGCCATTTCGGGCGTTTGCCTGGAATGCCGCGCACCAAAGAAAAACGGCCCCAGAGGGGCCGTTTGGGGCAAGCGGCCCGGTGAGGGGCTTGCCTGAGGGAAGCAGGTACCGTGGAAAAAAAGGCCTGGCTACGCGGGTCAATCAAGCCCGTTGGCTGGCAAAAACGACCCTTGCGGACTGTGTGCCCGGGAGTCGCCCCACGATGAAACCTGGAAAAGAAGGGCTCTTGCTTACTTGGTGAGGATCAGCTTGCCGAGCTTGGTGGCCTGCAGCCGGTACACCGACCCGTTGTGGCTGATGGCCACGGCCTTCTGGCCTTGCAGCAGGTCATTGCTGTCCACGGCGACCGTTGCGTCCACGCCGGGGGTGCCTTGCTGCGGCTGCAGGGAGTCTGCAGAGGCGGGGCGCAGGAGCGTGGCGGCAGTCAGGGTGGCTTGCATGGGAGGATTCCTGGTGCGTTGAATTCTGTACGGTTCGCTAATGATAGTGATTCGCAATTACTGGTCAAGCAATTTCTGCAGGGACCGGTGAGAATCTTTGCTGCGGCTGGCCGGGCAGGCGCCGAGGGCCGCATGCACACCGCAGGCACCATGCAAAACAGGCCCGAAGGCCTGTCGCTGCGTGGGGGGCGCGGCCGGTACCTTGCGGCGCCGCAGGCGCGCTGCCTACTGCGGATCGGTCACGAAGCCGATCTTGCGCACACCGGCGCGCTGGGCGCTGGCCATGGCCTGGGCCACGCGCTCGTAGCGCACTTCCTTGTCGCCGCGGATGTGCAGGTCCGGCTGGGGCTGCTTGGCAGCCTCGGCCTGCAGGCGCGGGAAGAGCTCCTCGTCCGTCACCTGCGACTCGTTCCAGTAGTACTTGCCGTCGGCCGACACCGACAGGCGCACGGTTTCGGGCTTCACGTCCTCGGGCTGGTTGGTCGCGCGGGGCAGGTCCACGTTCACCGAGTGCTTCATGACGGGCACGGTGATAATGAAGATGATGAGCAGCACCAGCATGACGTCCACCAGCGGCGTCATGTTGATCTCGTTCATCACGTCATCGGCTTCGTCTTGGGTTCCGAAGGCCATGGCTTAGCTGCCTTTCTTGATGGGCAGCACCTTGCCCTGTTCGCCGCCAGCGGACACGCGGGCACCGGTCACGAAGTAGGCGTGCAGGTCGTGGGCAAAGCTGTTGAGGCCGCCCAGGATGGACTTGTTGCCGCGCACCAGGGCGTTGTAGCCAAGCACGGCCGGGATGGCCACGGCCAGGCCCAGGGCGGTCATGATCAGGGCTTCGCCGATGGGGCCGGCCACCTTGTCGATGGTGGACTGGCCCGAGGTGCCGATGGCGACCAGCGCATGGTAGATGCCCCACACGGTGCCGAACAGGCCGATGAAGGGGGCGGTGGAGCCGACCGATGCCAGGATGGCCAGGCCCGATTGCAGGCGCGCCGTGAATTCGTCGATGCAGTTGCGCAGGCAGCGCGTGACCCAGTCGCTCACGTCCAGGCTGTCGTGCAGGTGGGCCTTGGTGTTGCGGTGGTGGGCCGTGGCTTCACGGCCTTCCAGTGCCAGGTGGCGGAAGGGGTTGGTGTTGTCCTGGCCCAGCTTGGACAGGCCGGCCGCGAAGTCCTCGCTGTGCCAGAAGTCCTGGGCGGCGCGGCTGTGCTTCTTGAACTTCACGATGTCCAGCGCCTTGATGATGATGACGATCCACGAGGCCAGGGACATGGCCAGCAGGATGACGGCCACTGCGCGGGTGACAAAGTCGCCCTGGATCCATACGTTGGCGATGCCGAATTGCGATTCCATGAGAACTCCTGATGATTATTCGAGAACAAAATTGACGGGTACCAGGTTCCACATGGTCTCTGGCACGCCATTGCGCTTGCCGGGCACGAAGCGCCAGCGCATGACGGCTTCCTGGGCCTGGCGGTCCAGGCGTTCGAAGCCGCTGGACTTGTTGATCTCCACCTTCTGCGGCGAACCGTCGGTGCCGATGAGCACCCGCAGGATGACCTTGCCCTGCTCGCCCATGCGCTTGCTGATGGCGGGGTAGCTGGGCTTGGGGTTGTTCAGGTAGGCGGCGTCGCTCGAGGGCAGCTCGATCTTGGGCGGGGCCGGGGGCGCGGGTGGTGCCGGTGGCGGCGCTTCCACGGCCACGGGCGCGGCGATGGGCGGGGCCGGAGGCTGCGGCGTGGTCACGCCGGTGGGGGCATTGGGGGCGGGTGTCGGGTCGGGAATGGCCACCGGCATGGGGGCCGGCTTGGGGGCCTTGACCTGCTGCGGTGCGGGTTTGGGCGGGGGCGGTGCGGGCTTGGGTGGTGGTGGCTCCACCTTGGGCGCGGGCGGCGCGATGAACTCGCTGAGCAGCTCCGCCGGCACGATGACTTCCGCCGCACGGCGCAGCAGGCCCGATTGCAGCGCCCAGATGCCCGCCACATGCAGCAGCACGACGGAACCTACGATCACGGTATTGCGACTGACGCCCGCGGGAGGGGCAAAACGATCAGGGTGAGACATAAGTGTGATGGCGGCTGCCGCCGCTTGCGCGGCAAACGGCATAGGCCTGTGAGACCTTGATTATTTGCGGAAGATCCACCAGGCCGAGCCTGCGACGAGGATCAGGCTGCCGGCGAGTGTAGAGAGGAGTTCCATGCCTTGCTTTCCGTGATGGAGCTGGCAAGCTGGATCGTCTGGGGCGCTGCCTCGTTGTGCAAGGCGGCGATGGGACCCGAGGCGCTGCACTGGGCCACCACGTCGCGGGCGCAGCTTTCGCAGCATCCGCATTGGGTTGCAACGCCCAGTTCGAACTGGATTTCATCAAAGCTCATGCCTGCACGGGCGTGGCGGGCGATTTCGCGGTCAGAAATCCGGCGGCAAACACAGACGATCATGGCGGCAGGCAGTGGTGGCTGGCTGGTAGAAGATGGCTGATTATAAATGCGAATTTTTCGCATTTGCAACAAATCATTCCTGGCGAGAGGGGAAAACCCGATTGCCGGTCTGGCGCACCTGCTAGTGATCGGCGTCCAGCAAGGCCGGCGAGGCATCCGCCAGCGTGGCGCAGCCGGTGAGCGCCATGGCGATTTCCAGCTCGTCGCGCAGCAGGCGCAGCACATGGGCGACGCCTGCGGCGCCGGCATTGGCCAGGGCCCAGACCACAGGGCGGCCGACCAGCACGGCCGAGGCCCCGAGCGCCATGGCCTTGAGCACGTCGGTGCCGCGGCGAATGCCGCCGTCCACCAGCACCGGCAGGCGGCCTTCCACGGCCTGCACGATGCGCGGCAGGGCCATGGCCGTGGCGGGGGCGGTGTCCAGCGTGCGGCCGCCGTGGTTGGACACCACCAGGCCCGCGACCTGCAGGCCGGCCGCCTGCCGGGCGTCGGCCGGGTGCAGTACGCCCTTGAGCAGCACCGGCAGGCGGGTGATGGATTGCAGCCAGGCCACGTCGTCCCAGGTGGGGGCCTGGTGCAGCAGGGCGTCGAACAGGGCGCTCTGGCCGGGTTGCAGGGCCACACGCGGGGCGGGCGGGAGCTGCGCCAGGTTCACGGCCGTGATGCCGGGGGGCAGGTGAAAGCCCGCACGGCGCTCCCGGTCGCGCGCTCCGCTCGAGGGCGCATCGACGGTCAGCACCAGGGCCTCGTAGCCTGCGGCTTCGGCGCGCTCCACCAGGGCGCGGGTGAAGCCCCGGTCGTGCTGCAGGTAGAGCTGGAACCACAGGGGGCCGCGCCCGGCGTCGTTCAGTATGGCCTGGGCAATGGTTTCCAGGGGCAGCGTGGCCTGGGTGCTCAGCACCAGCCCGGCGCCCAGCGCGGCGGCTGCGTAGGCCGTGGCCAGCTCACCGTCGCCGTGGGCCATGCGCTGGAAGGCCACGGGCGCCAGCAGCACGGGGTGGGCCAGCGTGCGGCCCAGCAACTGCACCCGAGTGTGGCCGCCGGCCAGGGGGCGCAGCACGCGCGGCCACAGCGGCAGGGCGTCCCAGGCGCTGCGGTTGGCGCGCAGCGTGATCTCGTCAGCCGCACCGCCGGAAAAGTAGGCCCAGGCGTTGTCGTCGAGCTGGCTGCGCGCATGGCGCTCGTGGTCGTCGAGGGTGACGATGTGCGCCGGGATTGGCTGCAGCGCAGGGGTGTCGGGGGAGGGGGGCGGCATGGGCAAGGTGCCTGCAGGATGCGGCTACACGTCGGCCCACATGCGCAGCAGGTTGTGGTACGAACCGGTCAGGCCCACGATGGCGCCCGAGGTCTCGCCCACGCTGCCGCGCAACTGCGTCAGGTGCTGGTCCATGTCGAACAGCAGGCGGCGCTGCTCGTCGCTGCGCACCATGCTCTGCACCCAGAAGAAACCAGCCAGGCGCTGGCCGCGCGTGACCGGCTCCACGCGGTGCACGCTGGTGCCGGGGTAGACCACCATGTCGCCCGCAGCGTATTTCACGCGCTGGGGACCATGGGTGTCTTCGATGACGAGCTCACCCCCGACATAGTCTTCGGGGGCACTCAAAAAGACGGTGCACGAAATGTCCGTGCGCACGCGGCCCTTGCCGTCGGGCAGGAAGCGCACTGCACTGTCCACATGGTTGCCAAAGGCATTGGTGGCCCCGCCATAGCGGTTGAACATGGGGGGCGAAATGGTCTTGGGCAGGGCGGCCGAGAAGAACAGCGGGCTGCGCTCCAGCCCGCGCAGCAGGATCTGGCGCAGGGCCTGCGCCGCCTCGCACTGCTCGGGCAATTGCTCGTTGTTCTTGGCCTGCGCCGCCTGCGGCCCGGCCGAGACGCGCCCGTCGTGCCATGGCGCATCCCGAAGCAGCTCCTGCGCGCCGCGCAGTTCGTCGGCGCTCAGGAGGTTCGGGATGTGCTGCAGCATGGTGGGTGTCGGTGGCTCGGGATGGACCGATGGTAGGGCTTAGAAGCGCGTGCCCACCGTCAGGCGGATGTTGCGCGGCTCACCCAGCGTGACGAAGCCGGGGTACAGCTGGTCGCCGTAGCTGCGGTTGGCCACGTTGTTGATGTTGAGCTTGGCGTACACGCTGTCGGTGAAGTTGTACTGGGCCATCAGGTCCATGGCCACATAGCCCTGCGCGTAGGCGGTCGCCGAGGCCGCTCCCGTGGTGCCGGCCACAGGACGGTTCTCGCTCACGCCGCGCGCGCCGCCTGCCACGCGCAGCTTGGGCGTGGCCTGGTAGCCGAGCCAGACGCTGGCGCTGTGCTTGGGCGTCAGGCCCACACGCTGGCCAACGGTGTTGGCCGCGGCGCTGCCCGTCTTGTCGATGGTGGCTACGGGGATCCAGGTGTAGGAGGCGTAGATGTCCCACTGGGGGTTGATGCGGCCGACCACGTCGAGTTCCAGGCCGGAGGCATGGCGCTTGCCGTTGAGCAGGTAGGCGGTGCCGGCAAAGTCGGCATCGGTGGTGCGCTCGTTGTACTTCTCGGTGCGGAAGATGGCGGCGCGTGTCGACAGGTTGCCGTCCAGCCAGTCCAGCTTGGCGCCCAGCTCGAAGTTGCGGCTCTTTTCCGCGTCGGTGTTGGCGTTCTGCTGAGTGGTGAAGCGGTAGGTGTCGGCCGAGGTGTTGAACGAGGTGCTGTACGAGAAGTGGTAGGACGCGGTCTCGCTCGGCTGGAACAGCACGCCCACGCGCTGGCTCCACAGCGAGTTGTAGCGCAGGCGCGTCGTCTCGTGGGTGATCACGCCGTTGGTGTACAGGTCACGCTCGGGGGTGGAGCTCACGCGGTCCCAGCGCAGGCCGCCCAGGAGCTTCCAGTGCGGGGCGATCTGCACCAGGTCCTGCACGTAGGCACCGACCGACGAGGAGCTGTAGTTCTGATCGTAGCGGTACGAGGGCGAGATCGCGGTGGTGCGGCCGTCGTCCGGCGTGCCCACGGTGGTGTTGCCCTTGTTGTAGTTGGTGCCGGGCTGGCCCAGGGCGACGTTGAAGAACGCCTTTTCCTGGCTGGCATCGATGCCGGCCATCAGCTCGTGCTTCATGCCGCCCCAGTTGGCCTTGGCGGTGTAGTTGGTCTGGGCGTACACGCCTTCATGCGTGTCGGCGCGCGGGCTCAGGCCGGCGCTGGTCAGGATGGTGCTGCCGTTCAGGTTGGCCCAGGTAGTGGCTACGCCGCCCGTGGTGCCGTAGCCGGCGGTGGTGCCCCATTGCGAGCGGTCGAACTTGCCGGCGCGCAGTTGCGTGGTCAGCTCGCTGTCGTTGTCGAAGCGGTGGATCCACGAAGCCATGCCGTAGGTGGCCTTGCCGCGCAGGTAGTCGCTCTGCGTGCCGTAGAAGTTCTTGGGGTTGATCAGCGTGGGGGCCGAACCCTGCAGGTAGCGCAGGTTGGCCTGGGGCACGTTGTCCGTGTCCAGGTGGAACAGGCCCACCGAGAACTCGTCGCGCGTGCCCACACCCCAGCTCACGGTGGGGGCGATGCCGTACTTGTCGATCTTGGCGCCGTGGTTGTCGCCCTTGGTGCGCATCAGGTTCAGGCGGAAGGCTGCGTTCTCGCCCAGGTGCTTGTTCAGGTCGGCCGTGGTACGCAGCACGCTGTCGGTGCCATAGGTGGCTTCCAGCTCGTACTGGTCCAGGAGCAGGGGCTTCTTGTTGACCTGGTTGACCACGCCGCCGGTGGAACCCCGGCCGAACAGCATGGAGGCCGAGCCGCGCAGCACTTCGATGCGGTCGTAGTTGAAGGTGTCGCGCTCGTACTGCGAAGGGTCCTTCATGCCGTCGATCATCAGATCGCCCACGGTGGCCACGGGGAAGCCGCGCAGGCGGATGTCCTGGTCGGTACCGTTCTCGGTGGCTGCGAAGGTGATGCCCGAGGTGTAGTGCAGGGCCTGCTTCAGGGTGTCGAGCTTGGCCTCGTCCATCAGGCGCTCGGTCATCACCGTGAGCGACTGGGGAATGTCGCGGATGTCCTGCGTGCTCTTGCCGATGCTGCTCTTCTTGGTTTGCAGCGTGTCCTTGGATTGCACTTCAGCGGCTTCCTTGACCGTCACCGTGCCCATGGTTGCTTCGGGCGTGGCGGTCTGGGCCCAGCTGCTCACCGATGCGGCCAGCATGAGGGCGCCCAGGGGCAGCAGGCCTTTGTCGGAGATAGGGGAGGTGGCGACGGGGGCGGCGGCGCGCGCGACGGGCTGTGCGCGGCGGTGGTGTTTCTTGGCCAAGGGGCTTCTCCAGCGGAACGGTGGGGGGCGCGAGGGGCTCGCGACGGTGTTCTGAAGCAGTGGCTGGCAGGCGGCGTGCGCAGGCAGGGGCCTGGGGGTGTGCAGTGGCTGGCAACCGCAGATCGCGTGCGTGGCTGTGCTTCGGGGCGCCGGAATCTTAATCGTGTTGCTAATAATTCATATTCAATTCGTTACTTTTCTGCAACAGCTTTACCCGGACTTTACGGCGCCAGACGCAAAAAAGCCGGCACGGGGCCGGCTTTTCAGAGGGCGCAGGGAGCAAAGTCCTGCGCACTGGCGTGTGGCTGCTTACTTGACGTGCTTGCCGATCAGGCCAGCCAGTTCGAACATCGACACCTGGGGCTTGCCAAACAGATCCTTGAGCTTGGCGTCTGCGTTGATGTTGCGCTTGTTGGCTGCATCCTGCAGGTTGTTGGCCTTGATGTAGACCCACAGCTTGCTGATGATTTCCGTGCGTGGCAGCGGTGCCGAGCCGACCACAGCCGCCAGGGCGGGGCTGGGGGTGAGGGCCTTCATGAACGCAGCGTTGGGCGTGCGCTTCTTGGCAGGAGCGGCGGCCTTGGTGGCTGGCGCCTTGGCGGCGGGAGCTGTTTTTGCCGGAGCCTTTTTTGCAGTTGCCATGTTGGATTTTCCTTGTTGGAAGTAGATTGTCTGACCAGTGAGAGCTTGCCTCTCTGCTGGCAGGCCGATGCTACTGGGAAAAAAACGCGTTTCCAAGGGAGAAAACGCTTTTTTTGCCTCGATTTGTTGCTTGCTTGCCCCAGGGACGGTAAAGCTCACCGTTTTGGTGCTTTCCCAGGGGAGGAAAGTGGCCTGTGGGGGTTATGCGCTTGCGCGATGGGCCGGGGCTTCGCGTGCGTTGCACGACAATGAGGAAAGGAGGCGGCGGGTTGCGCCGCCGCGCTGGTTCCTCTTTTCATTTTTCGCCCGAAAGGTCTTTGCAACAATGACAGCCCCATCCTCACCGGCCTTCAGTACCTGTGATTTCTGCGACGCGCACAAGGGCGACGACAGCGGCGCCTTCCGTGTGCTGCCCCCGGTGTTCCAGGACCTGGGCGGCGTGCCGGCCTTCAGCGGCCCGGTGAGCACCGTCAAGTGCTTCGAGGACAACACCCTGGTCAAGGCCGCGGTGGATTCGCCCGGCAATGGCCGTGTGCTGGTGGTCGATGGCGGCGGCTCGCTGCGCAAGGCCCTGGTGGGCGGCAACCTGGCCGCGGCTGCGGCGCGCAATGGCTGGGCGGGTGTGGTGGTGGACGGCTGCGTGCGCGACATCGCCGAGCTGCGCGCCGCTGCCGTGGGCATCCGCGCCCTGGCCTTGATGCCTCTGCCCACCGAGAAGCGCAACGAAGGCCAGCGCGATGTGGCCGTGCAGATCCAGGGCGTGTGGGTGCGCCCCGGCGACTGGCTCTATGCGGATGCCGACGGCATGGTGGTCAGCGCGGCGTCACTGTCGGCCTGAGGCGTCTTTTCCGACCCGCCAGGCCAGGCGCGAGGGCAGGGTGGCCAGCAGCACGCTGACCAGTGCAATGCCGAAGGCCATGAGCTGCAGACCGCTGAGCGATTCGCCCAGCACCAGCACGCCCACCAGGGCGGCGCTCACCGGCAGCAGCACGGTGAACACGCCGCCCTGCGCGGCCGGCACCACGCGCAGGCCGGTCATCCACAGCCACACGGTCCAGATGCTGGCGGCCAGCGCATAGAACACCAGCAGCACCCAGGTGCCCCAGCCCACGGCCGCGAAGTCGAAGTGCCAGGCGGCATACAGGCCCAGGGGCGCCGACAGCGTGAAGCCCCAGAGGTTGATGATGGAGGTGATGCGCCGGGGGCCGAGTGCGCCGGTGAGCTTCTTGCCGATCACCGAGTAGGCTGCCTCGCAGAACACGGCGCCCAGCAGCAGCAGCTGGCCCAGCCAGGCTGGGCCGGTTTTGCCTGCGCTTGACTCAGGCTCGGGTCCATGGCCCGGGCTGGCGATGGCGAACAGGGCGATGCCGGCCACGGCCAGGCCCACGGCCACCCAGGTGCGCGGCGCCACCTTTTCGCGCAGAAAGGCCCAGCTCATCACGGCCACGGCGGCCGGCATGCTGGCCATGGTGACCCCGGCGGTCACGGCATTGGTCAGGCTCACGCCGTAGATCATGCAGGCGGTGAACAGGAAGTTGCCCAGGAAGGATTCGAGGAACAGCAGGCGCCGGGTCTGGGCCGTCAGGGGCGGCTCGTCGGCCGGCTTTTTCAGCCAATGCAGCATGGCCAGGCCGCCTATGCCAAAGCGCATCCAGGCGAGCAAAAACACGGGCAGCACGGCTGCCAGCGGTTTGGACAGGGCGACATAGCTGCCCACCAGGGACATGCTGAGGGCCAGGCACAGGTAGGCCAGGGGCCGGGAGGGTGGGGCTGAGCGGGACATCGGAGCGGAGCGGTGCAGGCGGCGTTGCGCGGTTGGGGTGGCCATGCCGGCCTTCGATCAGCGGGGCCCACGGGCTCCCTACACTGGCGCACTGCAAATCAAACGGACCCGCATGATGCCTGACGAAACCCCTTCCCCGAGCCCTGTGCGCTGTGTTTTTGTCTATGGAACCCTGCGCAAAGGCGGCTCCAACGACATCACGCGGCTGCTTCCTGCGCCCCGCTTCGTGGGCAGTGCGCAGATCCAGGGCACGCTGTACCACCTGGGGGCCTACCCGGGGCTCGTGCTGGGGGGGGCCGGGGTCGTGGTGGGCGAGGTCTATGCGATCGGGCCCGCACTCGAACAGCGCCTGGACGGCATCGAGGAAATCCATGGGCGACCCGACGACGAGTACTTCAAGCGCGAGGTCCGCTTGCTGGTGTATGGGGTGCCCATGGACTGCCTGGTGTACGAGATCAACCCCGATCGGCTGCGCGCAGCCCCCTGCATCGATAGTGGTGACTGGATGCGGCAGGCGGGGAGCGGGCCCAACTGATGGATGGCGCTTGCGCGCCTCGGCTTTGCGCGAAGGTGCAAGCACTTGTGTCGTACATAGACGGCCGCGCCGCTTTCCCTGGGGAGATGGGCGATATTTCACATTGCAAAAATTGCTTTTGCCGATGTGGAATGCAAGAATGTTGCGGTGCGGCAATTTCTCTCAATACGAGAAAATGGTTTTCACATTGAGGAATTTGACGCATAAAGTCTTGTTTTATAAGGGAAAAATTTATCTCTTATATAAGACATAAGAGCTTGTGCAACTCTTATACAAGACTTAAAGTTCTCTCCATGGGCAGCAGACGCAGCCCGGTGTTTTCAACCAACCTCAGGAGTAGACCCCATGCCCCAATCCTTCAACGAACAACTGAGCCGCGAACAGCAGATTGCCGCCCTGGAAAAAGACTGGGCGACCAACCCCCGCTGGAAGGGCATCAAGCGCGGTTACACCGCTGCCGATGTGGTGCGTCTGCGCGGCTCCTTCCAGGTCGAGCACACGCTGGCCCGCCGCGGCGCTGAAAAGCTGTGGGACCTGGTGAACAACGAGCCCTACGTGAACTGCCTGGGCGCGCTGACCGGTGGCCAGGCCATGCAGCAGGTGAAGGCCGGCATCAAGGCCATCTACCTGTCGGGCTGGCAAGTCGCTGCCGACAACAACGAATACTCGGCCATGTACCCCGACCAGTCGCTGTACCCAGTGGACTCGGTGCCAAAGGTCGTGGAGCGCATCAACAACTCCTTCACCCGCGCTGACGAAATCCAGTGGTCCAAGGGCGTGAACCCTGGCGACAAGGGCTACATCGACTACCACGCGCCCATCGTGGCCGATGCCGAAGCCGGTTTCGGTGGCGTGCTCAATGCCTACGAACTGATGAAGGCCATGATCCGCGCCGGCGCCGGTGGCGTGCACTTCGAAGACCAGCTCGCTTCCGTGAAGAAGTGCGGCCACATGGGCGGCAAGGTGCTGGTGCCCACCACCGAAGCCTGCCAGAAGCTGATCGCTGCCCGCATGGCGGCCGACGTGTACGGCGTGCCCACCCTGGTGATCGCCCGTACCGATGCCGAAGCCGCCGATCTGCTGACCAGCGACTACGACGAGAACGACAAGCCCTTCCTGACCGGTGAGCGCACCGCCGAAGGCTTCTACAAGACCAAGAAGGGCATGGAGCAAGCCATCTCGCGCGCCGTGGCCTACGCCGAGTACGCCGACCTGGTGTGGTGCGAAACCGGCACGCCGGACCTGGAGTTCGCCAAGAAGTTCGCCGAAGCCGTGCACGCCAAGCACCCCGGCAAGCTGCTGGCCTACAACTGCTCGCCTTCGTTCAACTGGAAGAAGAACCTGGACGATGCCACCATCGCCAAGTTCCAGCGCGAGCTGGGCGCCATGGGCTACAAGTACCAGTTCATCACGCTGGCTGGCATCCACTCCATGTGGTACAACATGTTCGATCTGGCCCAGGACTACGTGGCCCGCGGCATGTCGGCATACGTCGAGAAGGTGCAGGAGCCCGAGTTCGCAGCACGCGATCGCGGCTACAGCTTCGTGTCGCACCAGCAGGAAGTGGGCACGGGTTACTTCGACGAAGTGACCACCGTGATCCAGGGCGGCAAGTCCAGCGTGACCGCGCTGACCGGCTCGACCGAAGAAGAGCAGTTCCACTGATCTGAAATCCCTCGCAAAGGGGGATGGGGAGACTCCAGAAGGCCACCCTGCGGGTGGCCTTTTTGCGTTCGGTGGCCCGGGTTGGCGTTGCCATGGAGCGACGGCAGGTGCCGCGGCAAGGCGCCACAGGGCGAACATGGTTAAAATGGCGGGATCAACTGTTTGATTTCCCACAAGGGCGAGAAAGGCAATCTGGTTATGACACCGCGAACTACCACGGAGACCTCCACCGGCCACTAGTGGCTGGCCGTTCGCGCCTGCACGAGATTCACCTCTCCCCCAACAAAAGCGCGGCCGGTTCCGCGCTTTTTTGTTTTCCGATTTCCGATGGCCTGGGCCTTCGCGATCGACCCCCATCCCCACAATCCACGGATTAGAGACCCATCATGATTCACATCACGCTCCCCGACGGCTCGCAGCGAGAGTTTCCCGGCCCGGTGACGGTCGCCGAAGTGGCGGCCTCCATCGGCACCGGCCTGGCCAAGGCAGCCCTGGCCGGCAAGATCGGCGACAAGGTGGTGGACACCAGCTACCAGATCACGGCCGATAGCCCGCTGTCCATCGTGACGGCCAAGGATGCCGATGGCCTGGACGTGATCCGCCACTCCACGGCCCACTTGCTGGCCTATGCCGTCAAGGAGCTGTTCCCTGAAGCCCAGGTGACCATCGGGCCGGTGATCGAGAACGGTTTCTTCTACGACTTCTCGTACAAGCGCCCCTTCACGCCCGAGGACCTGGTGGCGATCGAGAAGCGCATGGCCGAACTGGCCGCCAAGGACGAGCCCGTGGTGCGCCGCGTGCTGCCGCGTGACGAGGCCGTGGCCTACTTCAAGGGCCTGGGCGAGCACTACAAGGCCGAGATCATCGCCAGCATTCCGAGCAACGAGGACGTGAGCCTGTACCGCGAAGGCAACTTCGAGGACCTGTGCCGCGGCCCGCACGTGCCCAGCACCGGCAAGCTCAAGTTCTTCAAGCTCATGAAGGTGGCTGGTGCCTACTGGCGCGGCGACCACCGCAACGAGATGCTGCAGCGCATCTACGGCACGGCCTGGTCCACGAAGGATGAACTGCAGCAGTACCTCACGATGCTGGAAGAGGCGGAAAAGCGCGACCACCGCAAGCTCGGCCGCGAACTCGACCTGTTCCACATGGACGAGCACTCGCCCGGCACTGTGTTCTGGCACCCCAAGGGCTGGGCCCTGTGGCAGGAGGTGGAGCAGTACATGCGCCGCGTGTACCGCAACAATGGCTACCAGGAGGTCAAGGGCCCGCAGATCCTGGACAAGCAGCTGTGGGAGAAGACCGGTCACTGGGACAAGTACCACGAGAACATGTTCACGACCGAGTCGGAAAAGCGCGAGTACGCGCTCAAGCCGATGAACTGCCCCGGCCACATCCTGATCTACAAGCAGGGCATCAAGAGCTACCGCGACCTGCCGCTGCGGTACGGCGAGTTCGGTGCCTGCCACCGCAACGAGCCCACGGGCGGCCTGCACGGCATCATGCGCGTGCGCGGCTTCACGCAGGACGACGGCCACATCTTCTGCACCGAAGAGCAGGTGCTGGAGGAGTGCGCCAACTACACGGCCCTGGTGCAGAAGGTCTACAAGGACTTCGGTTTCACCAACATCATCTACAAGGTGGCGACGCGGCCCGAGGCGCGCATCGGCACCGATGAGTCCTGGGACCGTGCCGAGAAGGCGCTGATGGATGGCCTGCGCCATTCGGGCTGCGAGTTCGAGATCGCCGAAGGCGAGGGCGCTTTCTACGGCCCGAAGATCGAGTACACGCTCAAGGACGCGCTGGGCCGCCAATGGCAGTGCGGCACGATGCAGATCGACCCCAACCTGCCCGAGCGCCTGGACGCCGAGTACGTGGCCGAAGACGGCAGCCGCAAGCGCCCGCTGATGCTGCACCGTGCCACGGTGGGCAGCATGGAGCGTTTCATCGGCATGCTGATCGAGCACTATGCTGGCGCCTTCCCTGTGTGGCTGGCTCCGGTGCAGGTCTCGGTGCTCAATATCACCGACGCGCAGGCCGATTACTGTCGCGAAATTGTTGAACGGCTGCAAAAAGCACTGCCGAATCAAGACCTTAGGGTGGCCCTGGATCTGCGCAACGAGAAGATTACGTATAAAATACGGGAGCATTCGTTGCAAAAGCTGCCGTACATCCTCGTCGCGGGCGACAAGGAAAAGGCGGCCGGCGCCGTTGCAGTGCGCGGCCGGGGTAATCGTGACCTCGGAGTGATGTCCATCGAAGCGTTCGCTGAGCTGATCGCCAAGGACATTGCCACCAAAGCCTGACGTTTGAGTCTAAACCTGCTTTGTTGCACGCCAGCTGTGCGGCTGTAGCTACACATTTTGTAGTATTTTGATTGAAGGAAGATAGCCATCGCTACTGAATTTCGTGATCGTCGCCACCGTGAAGAGCGCAAGCACCGCCTGAACCGTGAAATCATGGCCCCGGAAGTTCGTCTGTCCGGGCCTGACAACGAGCCTTTGGGCGTGGTCAGCCTCATGGAAGCCCTGCGCATGGCCGGTGAGCTGGATGTGGACCTGGTCGAAATTGCCGCCACGGCGAACCCGCCGGTGTGCCGCCTGATGGACTACGGCAAGTTCAAGTACCAGGAGCAAAAGCGCGCCGCCGAGGCGAAGGCCAAGCAAACGGTCATCGAGATCAAGGAAGTCAAGTTCCGTCCGGGTACGGACGATGGCGACTACAACATCAAGATGCGCAACATCCGCCGCTTCCTGGCCGATGGTGACAAGTGCAAGATCACGCTGCGGTTCCGCGGCCGTGAAATCACCCACCAGGAGCTGGGGCTGGCGCTGCTCAACCGCATTCGCGATGAGTTGGCCGACACCATCATCATCGAGCAGTTTCCCAAGCTGGAAGGCCGCCAGATGATCATGATGATTGCGCCGGGCAAGAAAAAGCCCGCCGCAGCCAAGCCGGCAGCGGCCGAAAGCACGCCTTCGGGCAGTGCCGCCTGAGGCCGATAGCGGACCAGGGACAAGGATTTGCCGGGCGAACCCCGCAAGGGGCGCGCCCGGCGATAGGCAGCGTTTCGGCGCTGCCGCACAGCCGGTGAAAGCCGGCTGAAAAAGTGGCTCGGGGCCAACAAGTTTGCAGATCGGTTTCTGCAAACGCCTCACGAGCACAAAGAAAAGGAGCATTCACATGCCCAAAATGAAGACCAAGAGCAGCGCGAAAAAGCGTTTCCGCGTCCGTCCAGGTGGTACCGTCAAGCGCGGTCAAGCCTTCAAGCGTCACATCTTGACCAAGAAGACCACCAAGAACAAGCGCCACCTGCGTGGTGCAGTGAATGTGCATGAGACCAACATGGGCTCGATCGCACAAATGCTGCCCAGCGCTGGCCTGTAAATAACGACGAACAAGGAGTACTCACATGCCTCGCGTCAAACGTGGTGTAACGGCCCGTGCCCGTCACAAGAAAGTTCTCGCCCTCGCCAAGGGCTTCCGTGGTCGCCGCGGTAACGTCTTCCGCATCGCCAAACAGGCGGTGATGAAGGCTGGGCAATATGCCTACCGTGACCGCCGCACCAAGAAGCGCGTGTTCCGCCAACTGTGGATCGCCCGTATCAACGCCGCTGCCCGTGAACTGGGCCTGACCTACAGCCAGTTCGCCAACGGCCTGAAGAAGGCTTCCATCGAGATCGACCGCAAGATGCTGGCCGACCTCGCAGTGCACGACAAGGCTGCCTTCGGCAGCATCGTGGAGCAAGTCAAGGCCAAGCTGGCTGCTTGAGTTCACGACAGGCGGCCGTCTCTTACCGGGCGGCTGTTTGCGCAATAACAGCAAGGGCTAGGGCTTGTGAAGGCACTAGCCCTTGTTCATTTTCAAGAGTCGATATGAACGAGTTGGATACCCTGGTCGAGAGCGCGACGCAGTTGTTTGCGCAAAGCGCCACCCCCGCTGATCTGGAAAACGCCAAGGCGCAGTTCCTGGGCAAGTCGGGTCGCGTGACCGAGCTCATGAAGGGCATGGCCCAGCTGTCGGTGGACGAGAAGAAGTCCCGCGGCGCCGCCATCAACGTCGCCAAGCAGGCCATCGAAGCCGCGCTGACCGCGCGCCGCCAGGCGCTGGCCGATGCCGAGCTGCAGGTTCAGCTCAAGGCCGAGGCCCTGGACGTGAGCCTGCCGGGGCGCCAGCGCGGGCAGGGCGGCCTGCACCCCGTATCGCTCACGTTCGAGCGCATCGAGGGCATCTTCGGCTCCATGGGTTTCGACGTGGCCCAGGGCCCCGAGATCGAGACCGACTGGTTCAACTTCACCGCGCTGAACACGCCCGAGGACCATCCCGCGCGTTCCATGCACGACACCTTCTACGTCGAGGGCGGCACGCCCGAGGCGCCCAACCTGCTGCGCACGCACACCAGCCCCATGCAGATCCGCCACGCGGTGCAGCATGTCAAGGCGCACCGCGCCGCGCTCGACGCCGGCCAGCCCATGCCCGAAATCCGCGTCATCGCGCCGGGCCGCACCTACCGCGTGGACAGCGATGCCACGCACTCGCCCATGTTCCACCAGTGCGAAGGCCTGTGGATCGGGGAGAACGTGAGCTTCAAGGACCTGAAGGTGATCTTCACGGCCTTCTGCCGCACCTTCTTCGAGAGCGACGACCTGGTGCTGCGCTTCCGTCCGAGCTTCTTCCCCTTCACCGAGCCCAGCGCCGAGATCGACATCCAGTTCCAGACCGGCCCGCTGGCCGGCCGCTGGCTGGAGGTGGCCGGTTCCGGCCAGGTGCACCCCAACGTGGTGCGCAACATGGGTCTGGACCCTGAAAAGTACATCGGCTTTGCCTTCGGCATGGGCATGGACCGCATGACCATGCTGCGCTATGGCGTGAACGACCTGCGCCTGTTCTTCGACGGCGACATCCGCTTTTTGTCGCAGTTCCAGTAAAGGCTGGCCCGCCGAGCCGTTTTCGCCCAGGCGCGCGCTGTATCCATGCCGCGCAGGGCACTTTCCGTACAAGAGTTCGACTATGCAATTCCCTGAATCCTGGTTGCGTGAGTTCTGCAACCCACCCCTTTCGACCGCCGAGCTGGCCGAGACGCTGACCATGGCCGGCCTGGAGGTGGAGGAGCTGCGCCCCGTGGCGCCACCGTTCACCAAGATCGTCGTGGGCGAGATCAAGGAGGCCGTGCAGCACCCCGATGCCGACCGCCTGCGCGTGTGCCAGGTGGACGTGGGCCAGGGCGCGCTGCTCAACATCGTCTGCGGTGCGCCCAATGCGCGCGTGGGCATCAAGGTGCCTTGCGCCTTGGTGGGCGCCGAGCTGCCGCCTGGCGACGACGGCAAGCCCTTCCTCATCAAGGTCGGCAAGCTGCGCGGCGTGGAAAGCCAGGGCATGCTGTGCTCGGCGCGCGAACTCAAGCTCTCGGAAGACCATGGTGGCCTGCTGGAGCTGGATGCCTCCGCCCCCGTGGGCCAGGACATCCGCGCGCACCTGAACCTGGACGACACGCTGTTCACGCTCAAGCTCACGCCCAACCTGGCGCACTGCCTGAGCGTGTACGGCATTGCGCGCGAAGTCTCGGCGCTGACCGGCGTGCCACTCTCGCAACCGGCCTTCCCGGCCGTGGCGAGCCAACTGGCGGACACCCTGGCCGTGAAGATCAGCGCGCCAGACCTGTGCGGCCGCTTTTCCGGCCGCGTGGTGCGCAATGTGAATACGCGCGCCACCACGCCGCAGTGGATGCTGGACCGCCTGGCGCGCTGCGGCCAGCGCGGCGTGTCGCCATTGGTGGACATCTCCAACTACGTGATGTTCGAGCTGGGCCGCCCCTCGCACATCTTCGACCTGGACAAGATCCATGGCGGGCTGGACGTGCGCTGGGGCAAGGCGGGCGAGTCGCTCAAGCTGCTCAACGGCAACACCATCACCGTGGACGAGAAGGTCGGCGTGATCGCCGACGACCAGCAGGTCGAGTCGCTGGCCGGCATCATGGGCGGTGACGCCACCGCCGTGTCCGACGACACGAAGCACATCTACATCGAGGCCGCCTTCTGGTGGCCCAAGGCCGTGGCCGGCCGTTCGCGCCGCTACAACTTCTCGACCGATGCCGGCCACCGCTTCGAGCGCGGCGTGGATCCTGCGCTGACGGTGGAGCACATCGAACGCATCACCCAGTTGGTGATCGACATCTGCGGCACGCCCGAGACGGCCTGCGGCCCCATGGACGACCAGCGCGTCAACCTGCCCGTGCCGGCACCCGTCACGCTGCGCGTGGCCCGTGCCGCCAAGGTCATTGGCATGCCGCTCACGCAGGCGCAGTGCGCCGATGTGTTCCGTCGCCTGGGCCTGCCATTCACCGAAGGCGAGGGCACGCTGGCTGTGACGCCGCCGGCCTACCGCTTCGATATCACCATCGAGGAAGACCTGATCGAAGAGGTCGCGCGCATGGTGGGCTACAACAACCTGCCCACCACGC
Source organism: Acidovorax sp. FW305-C-20-28 (assembly GCF_058783375.1). Classification (NCBI taxonomy): domain Bacteria; kingdom Pseudomonadati; phylum Pseudomonadota; class Betaproteobacteria; order Burkholderiales; family Comamonadaceae; genus Acidovorax; species Acidovorax sp. FW305-C-20-28. The sequence goes on from NZ_JBYSYM010000009.1 coordinate 59,683, forward strand.
CGCCGCTGGCACCCATCACGCCCAAGCTGCCGGCTGAGGCCTCGCGCAGCCCGTTCGCCGTGCGCCGCCTGCTGGCCGGCCTGGGCTACCAGGAGACCATCAACTTCAGCTTCGTCGAAGAGCGCTGGGAGCAGGAACTGGCCGGCAATGCCCAGCCCATCAAGCTGCTCAACCCCATCGCCAGCCAGATGAGCGTGATGCGTTCGAGTCTGCTCGGTTCGCTGCTGCAGGTGCTCAAGTTCAACCTGGACCGCCGCGCCGAGCGCGTGCGCGTGTTCGAGCTGGGCCGCGTGTTCCTGCGCGATGCCAGCGTGCAGAACACCGACACCACGGTCGAGGGTTTCCACCAGCCCATGCGTGTGGCGGGTGTGGCCTATGGCGCCAACGACATGTTGCAGTGGGGCCGCAAGGAGCAGGGCATTGACTTCTTCGATGTGAAGGGCGATGTCGAGGCGCTGCTGGCACCGCTCAAGGCGACCTTCGAGCCGGGCGAGCACCCCGCCATGCACCCCGGCCGCTGCGCGCGCGTGCTGGTGCAGGGCAAGCCCATCGGCTTCGTGGGCGAGCTGCACCCGCAGTGGCGCCAGTCGTGGGAGCTGCCGCTGGCGCCCGTGATGTTCGAGCTGGAACTCGACGCCGTGCTGCAGCGCGTGGTGCCGCAGTTCAAGTCGGTCGCCAAGCACCAGGCGGTGGAGCGCGACTTGGCACCGGTGGTGGCTGAGCGTGTCACGCACGCCGAGATCGTGGCAGCCGTGCAGGCCGCCATCCCTGGCGGCATGCTGCGTTCTGCCGTGGTGTTCGACATCTACCGCCCCAAGCCGCTCAAGGCCGGCGAGGAAACGCCTGCCGGTGGCCTGGCTCCCGGTGAGAAGAGTGTGTCCGTGCGCCTGACCCTGGGCAGCGACGAAGCCACGCTGACCGAAGCCGAGATCGAGGCTGCCGTGCAGGCCGCTGTGACCCAACTCACACAGCGTGTGGGTGCGCGGCTGCGCGGCTGAGGATCGCAGCGACAATAGCGGAGCACACACAACAACATGACGATGCTGACGGGGAGAGATGCCGTGATCGAATTTGCAGTCGAAAGCCTGGAAACCCCTGCGCTCACCAAGGCGCAGCTGGCCGATCTCTTGTTCGACCAGATCGGTCTGAACAAGCGCGAGTCCAAGGACATGATCGACGCTTTCTTCGACCTCGTCTCGCAGAGCCTGGTGGAAGGCAACGACGTGAAGCTCTCGGGCTTTGGCAACTTCCAGATCCGCACGAAGGCGCCGCGCCCCGGGCGCAACCCGCGCACCGGCGAGTCGATCCCGATCCAGGCGCGCCGCGTGGTGACCTTCCACGCCAGCAGCAAGCTCAAGGAGCAGATCCAGGCGGCCGCCGGATTGTGAATTTTTGCCTGATCGGTGGCTGAATCGGGGCTGGCGGTCTGGCGGTTCCTGCCGGCCTGCAGTACCCTTGCAGGCTTTCCCATTTGAATCCGGAACCCCATGGGCACTGTGCTTCCTGCCATTCCTGCCAAGCGCTACTTCACCATCGGTGAGGTGGCGGAGCTGTGTGGCGTGAAGCCGCATGTGCTGCGCTACTGGGAGCAGGAATTCACCCAGCTGCGCCCCATGAAGCGGCGCGGCAACCGGCGCTACTACCAGCACCATGAGGTGCTCATGATCCGCCGCATCCGCGACCTGCTGTACGACCAGGGCTTCACCATCAGCGGTGCCCGCAACAAGTTGCAGGAGCTGGCACTGCCGGCGCGCAATGATGCGGCGGGGCAGGGCGATGCCGAAGGGCCGGACAGCGAGTTGCCGGGCGTGCTGATCGACGATGTGCAGGGCCTGGGCAGCGCTTCTTCGGCCTTCGTTTTCGACTCGAATGCGGTCCGACAAGAATTATTTGAGATCCGAGCCCTACTTTCCCAAAACTAGCCGAATTTGTGCATATAATCTAAGTCTTGTCGGCGTGTAGCGCAGCCTGGTAGCGCACTTGCATGGGGTGCAAGGGGTCGCGAGTTCGAATCCCGCCACGCCGACCATTTTCTTCGATGAACAACGGGCTATCGCCACAAGCGGTAGCCCGTTTTTCTTTGCGCGCTCGGGGCTTGCGACAGCACGCACGCAGGCTTTGCTGCCGCTCTTTGGGGTCATGCCTCCATCTCTGCGCATGGGAGGCTCTTCTGATCGGCCCGGGTCCGGGTTGCCGTGTTACCGGCGGATCTTTTCTTGTTTGTGTATCCATGTGTTTCTGGTAAGGTTTCGCGGCCGGAAGGCGAAGACCTCTCTTTTCCAGGACTGCTTTTTCCATGCCGATTTCCAGAATCACGACGGGGGTGCTGCTGTGCGCTGCCGCATTGCTCGGTGGCTGTGCCACCTGGTCCACGAGTTCCGTTCGCAATGCTGCGCCCGACACTGCTGCTGCAGCCAGTGCGCCCCGGCTGAGCCCCGCGCAGGTGGCCATCACCGACCAGGACATCGTGGACCGGCGCTACGCCGCGCTGGGCGATATCACCGTCAGGGTCAACAAGACCACGATCTTTCATCCCTCGCCGACCCCTGAACTGGTGAACGACAGGCTGCGCGAGAAAGCGGCCGCGATGGGGGCCGATGCCGTGGTGCTGGTGCGCTATGGCGACGTGGGCATTTCGATGATGAGCTGGGGTACTCTGGAGGGCAAGGGCCGTGCAATCAAGTTCGTACCTTAAGGTTCTGGGCGGCGTGGCCGCATTGGTGCTTCTGGCGGGGTGTGCCACCCGGGCGCCCGCGCTGCCGGAGGCCAGGGGGCCGGGTTCCAGGTCTTTGGATGCCAGGGGTCCTGTCAGCAGCGGCGACCAGGCTGGATCTCCCAATACCTTGGTCATGCCGTTTGCCCCGCCTGCGGCGCCTGCAGTGGGTGTCGTGCAGGACCTCCGACCGGATGCCGTGATCGCCTCCCGTGTGTGGGACGGCCTAACCGAGGCCGAGCGTGACCGGCTCAAACTGCAGTATGCGACGCAGGTGCTGCGCGCCGATGGCTACGGCACCATCGTGGATGTGCAAGGGGTTGATCGCTCAACCCCGGGCACCACGGCGGGTGCGCACCTTGGCGGTGCCATTGCGGGCGCGGCATACCTGGACCGTGGCCTGCGCGGGGGCAACTACTCCGCTGGTGGTGCATTGGCGGCCACCTTGCTGGGGGCTGCCATCGGTTCGACCATGGACCGCAGGCCCCAGGCGCGTTACCAGTTCCGCTACACCGTGCGCCAGGGCGATGGCGAGATGCGCTATGTGGACGAGCACACCAGCGCCCCCTTCAGGCATTCGCCCGGCTTGTGTGTGCGGGTGCCCGAATTGACGCAGGTGGGGCAGCATGTGTGCGAGCAGACGCCGGAGTCGGTGCGCCAGCGCTACCTGGCAATGGAATGGACGCCGCCTGCCGCGGTGGCGGCACCTGTTGGCGGCCCGCCTGCTGCGTCGTCGGCGGTGGATGCAGCGCCTGCTGGCGTAGCCCCCGCGCCAGCGGGTCCTGCCAAGCCTGTGCTGTAGGAGCTTGGCTTGGGGCGGGCTTCAGCGCCCCAGCCGCGCCAGCGACTGCTGGATGCTGGCAAAGGCCTGGGTGAGCTTGCGGGTGGCGCGTTGCAATTCCTCGGGCCGGACTTCGCTGGTGCGGCGGCAGCGCGGGCAGGTGATGCGCGGGCTCAGCTTGAGCTTGCCCAGCCGCTCCTTGATGGTCTGCTGGCAGTGCGGGCAGGGCAGCTCGATGTTGGCGTCGTCCAGAACAGTCATGGTGGCCCCTCTCGAAAGATGGTGGGTGTGAACTGGTGGAGGTTGCCGGGCCATTGTCACCGGTTTGCCGGTGCCCGCCAAATCCGGTCTGACCCTTTGTGGCTACGCATGGGCGCTGTCGGATGCGTGGGTGCTGCTCTGGCCTGCTGCCGGCAGTGTCGCGCGCTAGCCGCACCAGGGCTTGCGAGGCGCCGGGTTTGAAAGGCCGGTGGTTACAATACGTACTGGCTTTTGGATGGATGTGCGTGCCACTGATGGTGGTGCGTGCAGGTCATGAGACAGGACGCCGTGCGGGTTGGTCCGGGGCTGTGGGGTGGTGGTGCCCCGCGGCGGGCCATTCCTTCAAGGGGTGCGAGGGCGCAGAGTCCGCCATGTGTTGGCGAGGCGGTTGCGGCTTGGTGCCTCTTTGGAAAAAGCCCGTGCCGGCGGCGACCCCATCATCCGCGGCAAGAGCCCAGAGCCAGTTGGTCCTGGGCTTTTTTTGTGGACAGGGGCGGCGTGTTTTTCGAGACTGCTGTGTTCCGGCCGGGTGGGCGGGGCGATGGCCCCGGCATGAACAAACCGACAACAAGTGCTGGATGGGGATTGCATGATCGATGGACTGATTTCGGGCCGTCTCTACGGAGGGCCAGAACGGCGTCTGGACAAGGTGGGAAAGCCCTACATGGTGGCCAAGGTGCGGGCCCCGAGTGCGGAGGGCGAGATGCTGTTCGTCAACGTCATCGCGTTCGACGATGACGTGTGCCAGGCCATGGAGCAGATGCACGACGGCGAGTCCATCTCGGTCGCCGGCTCCATCACCCCCAAGGTCTGGACCGACAAGCAGGGCAATGTGCGTCCGGCGCTCGACATGGTGGCCCACCGCGTGATGAGTGCGCGCGACGCGTACCAGACGCAAACCAGCTGAGCCATTTTTGGATGGGGTGGGCCTGGTGCCCATTGCCTCCTCCTGGCTGCCTATCTCTTTTGCCCCTCGCATCTGCCGCTTGCTGCGGATGGCGCTGGCCGCACGTGGCGTGGGCAAAGAGATGGCACGATGGTGCTCAGGCGGTTCTTTTTTGCGGGGTGGGTGCTGCTGTCTGTGTGCCCATCACAAACCCGAGGGCTTCCAGTTCTTCGCGTGAGAGGTGCAGTTCGCGCACTTCGGGTTGGCGGTGTTCGATGGAGCGGCGGCGCTCGTGCTTGCCAGGCGGCCCAGCCTCGGTCTGGCGGCGGTCCTTGCCACTGCGTCGTTCGTGAAAGGCTGGGTTGTCCATGGGGATTGGGCCTGTCAAATCCTGGGGCTGTCGGTCAATCGAGGGGTGTTCGTTGTGGGCGAGCGCCGGGGCACACGGCGACCCCTTTGTCGTGGTGTTGAGTATGCCCCGTGTGTTCGCCCGCTGTGGCAGGAAATGGCCGGCAAAGGCCCGATTGCAATACTTGTTGACGTTTGGGGTGGGGCAGCAGGGCGTTCTTGGGTGTGCATTGCTGTGGGGCTTGTGCAAATACGTTTCGCCAAAGGGTTGCGCCCACTTGCCATGCGAGTGGTGTGGGGATGAGTGCCGGTGTTCGGTGCCCCCTGTGCTTCGACGCGCGCCAGCGCTTATTCTTCTGGGAGCAATTTTTTATGCATGGTCAGGTTCTAGGGCTTGTCGTCTTGGTTGGGTTGATGGGTTGTGGCAGTACGGGGGTGGTGAAGCTCGAAGCTGATCGGTACATGGTGTCCGAAAAAAACGCGAAGGTCGGCTTCGTCTCGGCTGCGGAGGAGAAGGCGTCTGTCTATCGGCAGGCAAATGCCTTCTGTTCCGGGCTGGGCAAGGAGGTTCAGACGCTGGATCTGCAAACCACCAACTCGGGGTTTGGTCGCCAGGCCAGCGCAACACTGGAATTCAAATGCATTGATCGCAAGTGATCCAAGGCCCGTGTGTTGACGGGCCGTGAGCATGCAGGGCGAGCTTTGCGCTATATCGGGGTGGCCATCCTGCAGGCATGAAAAAAGCCCCTGACTCTTGCGAATCAGGGGCTTTTCATTTGGTGCCGGAGAGATGAATCGAACACCCGACCTTCTCATTACGAATGATGGGAGTGGCACATTTGCCTGTGTTGATGGATGTTGATAAAATCTATACAAATCAACACGTTAAAGCATTTTTCGCGGTTTACCGACGGTGCGAGTGTTGAAAGATACTCGGCTTTTTTTAAGAAAAAGTCTTACATCCGCCCTTACATCCTTAGCGATGTAAGACCGCACAGGATCCTCGATGGCAAAGATTGCTTTCACCGCAGGGCGCGTAACTGGCTTTAAATGTCCAGCCGACAAAAAACAGGCATTCATGTGGGATGTGAATGCGCCAGGGCTCGGCCTCCGGGCGACACCTGGGGGCAAACCTGCCTACGTTTTCCAGGGGGTGTATCAGGGCAAGGATTTGCGGATCACCATTGGTAGCCCTGCTGCATGGACGATTCCTGCTGCGCAGACCAAGGCCCGCGAGTTGCAGCGACTCATCGACGAAGGAAAAGATCCTCGCAACCTAAAGCGCGATGCAATTGCGGCCCACATTGCGAAGCATGCAGCTCTGGAAGCCAACGCATTGACTGTGGGGGACTTATGGCCCTCGTATCTGCAGAGTGGCAAGCCCAAGCGGCGTGACGCTTGGAAGCCACGCTATCGGGCTGATCTTGTGGCGATGGCGTCACCCGGTGGCGAAAGGAAGAAAAGAGGAGCGGGTCTAACGAGGCCTGGACCACTCCACCCCCTGCTGGCGCTGCCGCTAGTGCAAGTGAATGAAGATAGTTTGAAGATTTGGTACGACCGCGAGGCCCTCGCAAGCAAGCATCAAGCTGCTCGTGCGCTGATGATGTTCCGTGGTTTTCTTCGCTGGTGTGCAGGCCGCCCTGAGTATCGAAACCTAGTCGACCGCGATGCTGGGAAATCCGCTGCGATCATGGAGAACCTCCCGCCCAGCACCCGCCGAACGGATGCCCTCGAAGCCGCGCAGGTCGCTGCCTGGTGGTCGGGTGTTGAGCAGCTCCCGAACCGTACTGCAAGCATCTATTTGCGAGCGCTTCTGCTGACCGGCGCTCGTCGCGAGGAACTGGCTACCCTGACTTGGGGGAACGTTGATTCCCAGTGGCGCAAGCTGACCATCGCCGACAAAGTGGACAGCACCCGTACTATTCCGTTAAGCGCCTACATGGCTCAGCTCCTTGCAACATTGCCCAAGACCGGGCCCTTTGTGTTTGCCAGCACGGGCAAGGCTGGACGTATAAGTGACGCCCGCTCAAGTCATGCGGCTGCACTGCAAGAGGCAGGAATTGAACACCTGACCTTCCATGGCCTACGGCGGAGTTTCTCGTTGTTGGGCGAGGCTGCGGGCGCCCCCGCTGGGGCAATCGCACAGATCATGGGACACAAGCCAAGCGCCACCGCAGAGGGGTATCGGCCACGCAGTGTGGACGCGCTGCGACCGTTCTTGGCCCGCATTGAGGAGCACATTCTTGATTTGGCTGGCGTTCAATACGATAGCAATACGGTCCCTGGGGTGCTGCGCGCTGTGGTTTGAAATGTCCTGAAGCTAGTCATCCGCACCGTTGTCAAATGTTAAGTTTTGACAGGTTCTCATGGGGTTCGCTTTGTCTTTCGCGTCATTCCGTTTTGCGATGATGTCTTCTTGCCATCGGGACTTGTTGGTCCGGTGGAGCAACCTCCGTGCAATTTGCATCGCCCGCCGTTTAACAGAGCGGTCTGCTTGCAAGCGGTTCCAGCGCGCGTTTTAGCTCCACAAGTGAGGCCTCGAAGTGCCTCGGGGAAATCAGGCCTCAGAGGTGGCGGATGCGGATATCCACGCGCCCTCCAGGCCGCAAAAATTTCCTTCGTTGCTGCGTAGTACGCTTTCAGCAACCCGCGCTTTTGGTCATCGGTCATTTCAAAGACTTTTACGGAGCACCCGTGCATAGGGCAATTGGCGTGGTCAACGCATCGGAGGTCGCCATACGGGTGTTGATGGCCGTAGCCCCCACACTGCGGTCCAGCGGTTTGGCATCGGGACAGCGATGCTTTGCATGGCGCCCTGGTTGGAGGCCACCGCCAAGCGCGATGTACTTGCCTTTGTTGCGGTGCTTGATCGTGGCAGCCAATGTTGTGGGCGGTGTCGGTTGCTTCCGGACGTGCTCGTCGCACCAACTGGAAGATCGGTCGTTGCTGGAGTGCATGTGCTGCCGACGTGCGGAAGGGGGCTCCTGCGGACACCTGCGACGCGTCACGTTCCTTTTGAACTTGCGCGCACTGTGGACTGGGTTTCTGCAGCGCGAACCCTACAGAGCATAGGGTTCGCGTTGGTATATCGCTGGCAACTACTGCGGCCTCGACGGTGGAGAGCGACAAGCCCGCCTTTGGATCGCGTGTCGCTACAGCAGCAGATTGCGCAACTGCAGAGACTTTGCAAAGGAGAGGGAGGACGCGGTGAGCCTGCAGATACTCCGTGCTTTGACGATAGCGCTCTGCACTTGCGCCGCGCATGTTGCGGACAGGGCGCGTAAAGATCTCCGCCATCGTTGACTGGCGTTTGGCCCGGCGGAAACGCTTGACTCGCGGTGGCAAGCACGAATCCTCATCTATTCCCGTTACTGCGGGCGCAGTTGTGGGACAGCCCAGCATTTGAAAGAACGGCTCTGGGTTGTCCTCAATAAAGGCTCGAATGATTGGTGCCACCGCGCTCTCCCACATCGGATCGCGGATGCGCTGCAGATACGCTACCGTTTCGCGTGCCATTTGATCTGGTGGCACCGAGTGTTCGGTATCGAAGCCGAGCTGCTTCCACGCTGGCTGTATGGCCTGCTCGAAGCTTCGCAGCAGGGCGCCAATGTGATGAGGCCCACCTAACAGATCGGAACCTCGCATGTGCCCATCAACAAGGGGGACTACCAGCACATGCATGTGCTGGGCACTCTCGTCATTGTGGACGATGGCACTCAAAATGTTTTCTTGGCCGAACTTCTGACGCAGCCAGGCAATAGCTGCGGTGAAGTACTTGCCGTCTGCGTCGTAGCACCCGACCGGGAGGCTGATCACGCATTCGATTAACCTGACGGCGTCCACCCGCAGCTTGCGTACACCGGCGGCTATCAGCATAGCCTTGTAGGCTTCATTGACGGCGTTTGAAGTCAGCCCTCCCCACACTACTTGGTTTGCTTCCTGCTTGCCGGCCGTGATGTTAGGGGTGAGTGGTAGCTCTCGCAAATTGTGGCGCGCAGCTGCAAGCACGCGGCTTGTGCCTTTCAATTTCTTGAAACGCACAAAGACTCCGGGTCTGACCGTGCTCACAGCCATGTCAATGGGAGGGGGGGTACGGGGGCTTAGAAGCAATAAGGGCTCAGTGGCGACCTGAGCCCTTACCAAAAAGCAATGTGTTGCTCTGGGATTGCCCTGGTGCGCCGTGGTTACGCGCCGAGGAGATTGCGCAGATCCACAACCGCCCAGGCAAGACGGTTGTGAACACGAGCAGGGCGGATAGGGCCGTTCTCCTTGCAAGCCCACAGGCGCAGGGTCTGCTCGGAGCGGTTCAGGTGGAATGCAGCCTCGGCAGTGGGAAGATGCGAACGAGTTTCCTCGCTCAGGCGCGTGGGTGAGTGGGGGAGAGTGGTCATCGGTGTACTCCGGTGAATAGAACGGCGTTGATGACCGGACTTTTCCAGCGGCGACGAACACGAACCCCCTTCGTGTTCGCTTTCTGATCTCTGCTAAACCGAATCGCCTTCAGTTACCTGGCGAAACTTTCGACGAATAGTGGTGGGCGCGACCCCATAACGAAGGGCCAAGATACCTGCAACATCTTTGGATTCCCTTCCAGACTCCAACAAGCGCTGCCGTTCTTGCAGGAGCTTTTGGATCTCTGGTACAGACGATTGCCTAATCCGCTCTTTTCCGGATTTCTTGCCCCCTAAGCTGGCACCTTGTTTGATGCGCGCTTCTTTAGCCTTGAGGTTGCGGATTACCGGACCCAGAGCTTGTGCGACGCTAGAACCTGCTTCTCCTAGCGCCATATAGTTTAGTAGGGTTGGCCAGTGTTCGATGGGGCAAATCGACAGTGCGTACTGCAATACCCCGTCCCGAGTTCCGCCTTCAATCTGGTGGGCGACCTCGTCGGCGCACTGACGTAAAGTGAGCAGTGCAGGCCAGGGCAAAAGATCTGCCAAGACGATGCCTTGTTGGCGTTTCTCTGGCGACATTAAGCCGCGAGGAGGCATCGGAATACGAACTCCCCAGCTGGGATCGCGATAGAGCGCGACACGCGTTTTTTCTGTGGCTTCGGCTATCGCAAGCAACATCTGCAACTCGATGGGGTCCTCCAGCTTATAGGCGACGGGGTCGAGCCGCAGCGAAGTTCGAGAAGCGAGGATGTCGAGGGCGGGTGTGTTCATGGGGGTATGCCACCTAGTCGCTTCTGGTTTGAGAAATCGAAGAGATCAAGACCTTGAACGAACAACGCTGACCGCATCAGTTTTTATTCCACGCCTAGGGCCTTAAACGCAGCATCCACCGGATCTGAATAAAAGCTCGTCTGAAATTTTGCGAACAATTCGCCTGGGACCGATGGGATGTCCGTCACGCTCGACATCGGCAGCAAAATGCGCTTGGCGCCTGCGTCGAAGGCCACCTGCATGCTCTCCGCCAGATTGCGCACCTGAACAATGGTGCCTCCCAGACTCATGTCGCCCAACACAGCCAACTGCGACTGCACGGGCTTGGCAAGGGCTGCTGAGCAGAGCGCGATAAAGCTCGCCAGCGTCAGCGCTTGCGGCGCACCACTGTTCTGCAGCTCCACCAGGTGGGTATGAAAATCCCGCTCGCCCGGCTTGATGGAGGCGCTCACCCGCGAGGAGTTGGCTTTGAAATAGTCAAAGGCCACCTTGACGGCCTCCCGTGGCGCGACACCTGACACGCTGACCTTGCCACCGCCAGGAATCGACTGGATCTCCAGCCGGTAGATACCCGGCATTTCCGAAACGCCCATGCTGATGGTGTGCAAGGTGCCTGGCTGCAGGCGCCCCTCCGGCACCAGTGCACCGCCTGACTGTTCCGGCACGGTTACAAAGCGCTCCACTCCGTCTTCCAAATCGATGTAGCTGAAATGCACGTCGTAAAACTCCATGCCCCCAATCTTCTTGAGCTGCTCCTTCACACGGCGTCGAGTTTCCAGCGCATATTCCAGGCACTTACGCACCGAATCCTTGGTGTACTCACCGTTCGGGCACACCAACTTGAGCAAGCCCGACGTGGTGCGGCGCACGGCGATGGTGTCACGCTGGTTCAAGTTGTTGCCCAGCTTGAACCACTTGTCGATGGCATCGGCAAAGCTGTACTTGCGCATTTCACGCAGGTACTCCGCCAAGTAGTCCACGATCATGCCGTACTGGTTGGTAAAGAACTCAGGCCGCATCTTGGGGATCTCCCAGCCCGGCACATATGCATGAAAGCGGTCAAAAAACGCCGAGTCGATCATGGCCTCCGGGAACGGGGCCAGCAGGTGTGAGGTCTTGACCAGCGACTCCACGCTCTGGTTGATGTTGCCTACGAACACCATCGCCGCGCTGGCGTTGATCGACTCACGGCCCCGGCTGAACGAGCCCGAGGCCATGTAGTCCTTCATGATCTGCACGCCGTCGTGGTCCTTGAAGTTGATGCCCGCCACTTCGTCAAAGGCCACCACGTCCCACAAACCTACCAGCCCCACTTTGCGGGCGCTCATGTTGTAGAACAGATTGGCCACCGTGGTCTGCCCGCCCGACACCAAAATGCTGTTGGGGCTGATTTCTTTGTAGATGTGGCTCTTGCCGGTGCCACGCGGGCCCAGCTCGCAGAAGTTGTAGTTGTTTTCCACCAGCGGCACCATGCGCGCAAGCAGGTGCCACTTTTCACGCTCCTTGAAGCAGGTCGGCTCCATGCCCGTGGAGCGGATCAGCGCGTCGATCCACTGCGCATCGGTGAATGCCTTGCGCGCCTCAAACAGTGCCTGCATGTCCATGTTGGGCATCTGGATGGGCTTGAGTTCAGTCACGGTGAAAGGCGATCCGCGCTGGTCTTCTTCAAAGTGGTACTTCAGCGTGACGATGCACCAGATTCCGCCTACCAACAGTTTCTCAAACTGCCGCACATATGAGTCAGAAATCTCGGCGTTCTTCACGCCCAGGTTGGACAGCAGAGCTTCGTACAGGTCGCGCTTTTCATTCAGCTTGACGGTGATCTTGTCGATCACCTTGTACGTGCCGCTTTCGCGCACCTTGGACTTGACCTTTTCTGCTTCGTCCGCACGCACATAGTTTTCAGCCAGCACGCGCTTGACCATCTGCAGCCCGTTCTGAATGGTGGCCTCGTCGTTGCTCGCGCAGTACATGCCCAGCAGGTACTCCAGCACGTACACCGGCACATTGGCACCTTCCTTGATGAGCTTGGTCAGATCCTTGCGGACCACCTTGCCTGCAAAGTGGGTGTTCAGCAGATCGTCCAGGCTCGCGCCTACGGTGGATTCCAATGCTTCAGATGGCGGCGTGGCAGTAGGGGTGTTCAGTTCTTGTGTCATTCGCGTTCTAGAAAAAACCGCATTCCATTAAAAGTCGCTGCCAAAGGCCAAGTCCACCTTGATAGGCAGGCGAAGCACTTCCACCTTAGTGATGGCATCCCGCATCACCAGGTCATAGCGGCGGTGCGGGTCATGCGCACCGGCTAACACCGTCAAAAATACAGTGCGTTTGCGCTCATCCAGTAGCTGAGAGGTGCTGTCAAACGTCAGCGTCTGCTCGTCGCTGATCGACGCGTCGCCCTCGCGCAGCGACACCACCACCGTGCGCGCCAGCACCCGCTCGGACACCGCATCGGTCTGTATGAACTCGAAACGCTGCGAACTGGTCACCATCTTGCCCACGTTGCCCAGCACGCTGATATTCACGGGCCGGGTCTTGGCGTGGTCGGCCTCGCTCTCACGCACTGTAATGACTGGCACCACCACCTCTTGCGGCATGGCACTGCCGTGCACAAAGCGAGCGCCCCCGGCAAAGTGAAAGCGGCTGGCACCTTTGGGCACCCAGAAATCCAGGCTGCCCTCAGGCGTGGTGCCCGCCGTCACCGCCGTATTGCCTGCCCAGGCTTTGGCGGTCGTGCCAAGGTTACGGCCGATCAGATAGCGCTTCTTGGCCTTGAGCGTGCCTGCGGGCTTGTCTTCCAGCGTCGATTTGTCGGCCCCATCCAGGGGTGACTCCTGGTAGATGAAGCCATGATCCGCCGTCACCAACACCGTCGAGCCGTTGAGTGAGTTGATGATGAAGCCCAGCAACTGCGACAACTCCTGCACCGTCTGCGCGGCCGCCTCAAAAGTCTTGGACTCTGACGCCTGCTTGTCGCCCGTCATGTCAATGCGGTCGTGGTAGATGTAAATGAGCTGGCGGTCACGAACCAGATCGCGGCCTTTTTCCTTGCCCAAGGCCATCAGGTCTTCGGCCTTGATCGCCATGCCGCCGACCGACTTCAAGTGCTCATTGCGCTGCTCCAGCGTAGCCACCAGGTGGCCATCAGCCAGCACATCGAGGTTGGCGCTTTCCTTGTACGCGAGTGTTTGGTGCGGCAGCAGCGCCGCCATGCCCAGTGCTGTGTAGCTGGGCAGCACACCGAGCATGGCACCCAGCGACGCCTTGAAACGGTTCTTGCCGTTGGTGAACTGCACCAGCTCCTGTGCCACTTCGTAGCGCAAAGCGTCTGAAATCACCACAAACACGCGCTTGGCGCCGCCGCTATACAAAGGCTGCACCTCACGCTCATAAAACGTCTGCTGCGGCGTCACGTCGGGCAGGGTCCAACGCTGCAGCAAGCCTTGGTCGCCTTCCATCACCTTGGCCCAGGCGGCGCCAAGTTGCGGCACAAACCAGCCTGAATAAACCCCCTCGATGGACGTGCGCAGCTCATGCAGCACTGCCCAGCCTGAAGGCTCCACAGCATCCGCTGCCGTATGAAAGTGGCGGTACAGCTGGTCAAAGAGGTACAGGTGCTCGCGGTATTGGCCGAACGCCGTGGCTGCATCGGCAAAACTAAAGCCCGCCGCATGGCTGGCCTTGAGGCTGAAAAAGTCTGCCGCTGCCGTGAGCGCGTCGTAGCAAGCCGCCAGCGCGCGGGTGCGCTCGCTGGCACTGGCCAACAAGGGGTTGGCCCAATGCCCGTCACGCCGCCGTGCAATCAAACCATGCACCACGTCCATGTTGGCACCCGCGCCAGCCACGATGCGTTGCTTGAGGTCTTGCACCACCCGCAGCTCTACCTCCTCGAAAGCCATGCACTCGGCCAGTTGCTCTGCCGTGTAGCTGGCCAGCAATTGCGCCAGGTTCAACTCCTGCGCCACGGCACGGGCCAGCACGTTGTAGCTGCTGAAAAACGCCAGGTGTGAGCGCCACCGCGCCGCAAACACCGAGGCATTGGCCGCCAGCGCGCGGTCGGGCAACACAAAGTGCGCCAACTGGCGCGGCGGCGGGCCGTCCAGGCACCGGCACAGGTCGGTCACCAACACGCGCACCAGCAGGTCTCGCAAGCAGGGGTCTGGGTCGGCATAGCCCAGTTGTGAGCGCACCAACGCCCAAAACGCCGGGGCCAGGTCGTTGGCCACAATGTCTTGCCAGGCCTTGGGCTGCGCGGTCAGGTCGGCCTCGCCATCCACCACCAGCGCGGCAAACAGCCGTTGCAGCATGGCAAACAGCTCAGGCTGGTCGGCGCGGGTCAGCACGGCCAACATCTTGCGATCCAGGTCTGGCGCACCGTCGCCCGGCAGCGCCAGGCGCTTGAGGCGCTCCACCCGATCCTTGGCGCGCAAAAACTTGGCCCGCTCTTTCACGTGGTGGCGCAGTGCCTGCGTGGTCAGGCCCAGGTCTTCCAGCAGGATGGACGTGGTGTCTGCCCGAAACGACTTGCTGCGCAGGCGCACGTCCAGCAGCCAGTCCTGCGCGGGCTCCGGCTCGGGCTGGGTGCTGTAGATCAGCCAGCGCTGGCCCGGCGCGCGCTCAATGTCAATCTTCACGCGCAGCGTGGGCGTCTCGTCCAGGCGCACCAGTTGCACGCCCTCGGGCGGCAGGCTATCGACCACGGAAGTGAACTCGTGCTCCACGTCGTGCCAGAACACCACCGGATGGGTGGCAAACAAGGCACTCAAGCTTTCCAATAAACGTTGCTGGCTCATAAATTTTGGGGTCTGGCTACTCGATGGTGGGCAATGCGGGGCCACTTAGTCAGCCGCGCTCATTTACCTTGGCGGACACTGGCACCCTTCGAGGGACACGTATGAACCGAGGAAATAGTGCAGCAGCCCGTTGCACAAATTAGCCGTCAATGATGCCGCGCCCCTCACGCCGCCTGAGTGCCGCTGACACTTGTGGAAAGCTCTTGACCGGCACTTTATGGCCACAAGCCCGGCCTTCGGGCGTAATGCCCAGACAGATGTACTCGTAGCTGTCCAGCATGAGTCCCCCAGCAGAGGGCTTGGGCATGAGCTTCATGGGGAGCAAGTGGGCAGGGCAGATCATCTGTTCGTCTTCCTCTCCGAGACTCGCACGCAATCGGCCATGCGCCTTGTTCAGCACATCCGGGCGAGTCCAGATCTCCTCGCGCTGCTTGCGAGATCCATCCAAATCGGCATCGGGTCGGCGCAACACAGATGTGCGCTCAGCTTCAGGGTCGAGCTTCAGCGTTGGGCATGGCAGCGGGTTGGGCGAAGTGCATTGCCAATAAAAGGTCTGCCGATCCGTCTTGGTATTGAAGCCACCTAACTGGATCCGCATGGCCCCACCACACTCAGGGCATTCCTTCGTTGACAGGATGCCAATTGATGCCGCCGCCTCGTCCCCCGTCACTGCCGCTGCAATTACATCGTCCTGCGCCTCTCGCAGCTCCTGAGCAGAACGCGCCGCTTTTGCTTCATCCAGTTCGCGTCGCAAGCGGTCACGCTCAGCCTCAATTTCACGCAAACGATCGAGATCGTTCTCCGTGAATCGTCCATCGCGCCGTCTCTTTTCCGCCAACTCTTGCTCTTCGTCGGCAAGATCCTTGGCCACGTTGAAATGGCGTTGTGCTACCCCGCGCATCAATTGGGTGGCCGCCTTACCGAATGACGAGTTATCAATCTCTTCCAGCACGGCCTTCACGGTCTCCCTGACCACGACCACGGCGCCTTTTAGAAAGGCCTTTGCACCTGCAAAAAGCGAATCAAGCCAAGCCATTGAAAGCCCCTTCAAAAGATGGATGCAAGGTAAATTGAGCTGCCGCAAATCCTCAGAGCAACGCTGCCGAGGGGGGATGAAAAGAAGCCACGCCGCCCCTCTGATTTGGGCAGTGCTGTGTTTACACCCACCAGAATTGGTCAACAGCCCGTTGACTAATAGGCTTGAAGCAACCTGATCGGTTAATTTGTCGGAAACACCCTCATCAGCCACGTCTTCAGCGCTTGAAGCTGTGTTGCCGTGTCATCCAGCAGGTCAGGTTTGGCGGCTTGCCACAGCCCATGGTCAGGCTCTGCCTGCCATGCCAGCCATGTGGCCACTTCGGCCTTTGAGCGCCGCAACGGCTTGAATTTGGGGCCACCTGGAATCTGGTCAATCGAATCCCTGACGTGCCGCATCAGCACCGCTTCACCAGGGTGAAGGTTTAACTGAATCCAGTCTTCCAGCATGCCATCGTCAGCGTTGTTGGGCATCAACCAAGCGCCAAGGTCATTCAGCCCATCGCTGTGGCCAAAAAGAAAACCTCCGGCACCAGATCCGGCCCGCTGCTGATAGCCCGCAGGGGTGAGCCGCTGAGTCAATTGATCCAGGGTGCGTGCAAAGCCGCCGCCATTGGCGTGCTGATCTGTGTCAATCGCGATAGCCAGCCGTTCAATCTGGCCATCCGCCAACTGGGGCAAATACGATATTTCCAGTACGTCAAACGCGGCTTGCTTCGTGTCCCTTGCGTGCCCGGCATCACGCGGCGTGCTTACCTTGACCTGAACGGGCAATTGCCACCGCTTGCACAGCTCTTCAAAGAAACCACGATCAGACTCGCCTTCAACGAGCAAAACATTGTGGGCGCTCATCGCACCTCCACATCTTGCTGGGTGATGTTCTGCAACGCAGCCTCATCAAACACCGTGGCGATCACCCGGCCTTGATCGCTGGTGCGCACGCTGCGGCCCAAACGGAACAGCACACCGTCTGTCTCTGTGCGCGCAACGGCCACTTTGGTAAAGCTCTCGATGCAATCCCAGCTGTGGGTGGTGGCAAAAACTTGCACGTTCAACTGCTCAGCCAGCTCAAAAACAAGCTGCCAGACCTTTTCCTGAACGCTGTAGTGCAGGCCGTTTTCAAATTCGTCGATCAACAAGAATCCGCCCTTTGCCCCCAACAGCTTCAACGTCAGCTGCAGCACACGCAACATACCGTCGCCCATGCTGTTTAGAGGGACGGGAGCGGGCGCCCCAGCCAACTTCACTTTGGCGCTGCGCTCAGGTCTTTGACGGTACAGAGCCCGGCTCTCCGAGGTAGTCCGAAATGACATGCTCCGACCGTCCGGGTTCCGAACGAACGCCAAATTCTCAAAATCAGGGGTAACGATGCGCATTGCGCGCCTCAAAACTTCCTCGTGCGGCGTCAACGCCACCTTGTCCCACTCCAATGCCAACTCGTCCTCTGAAATGAACTGCGTTGGCACCAAGCTGCATGGCAACGCCAGGCCTGAGTCGAATGAGAGCGTACGCACCCTCGATGAGGCGGGCACTAACAAGATCGGGGGCAAGGATTTTTCGCCTTTCACCACCTGCAGCGCTTGAGAGGTTGCGTCATAGAAAAGGTCCGGCGATTCAGCCTTCAGAACTGGCAGGCGCCGAACCACAGATCCGTTGTCAACCTTCTCTTCTGTTTCGACAAGGAAGACATGTTCTATCGTCAAACGTTGGTGCTGCTGCGTTGCACTTCCAATTTCGATTTTTACCCCGTCTTTGGTAGGGAAGCGGCGATCTGCGAAAAGCGCCTGGAACGGCAACTCTTCCGCAGAATCGCCCAAGTCCACATCACCCGTTGCCAACGGCTCATCGTGCTCAATCGCAATCGCCTCCAGCAACTGCCGCTGAGCGTGGCCCGCGTAAATGCGCAGCGCCTCCAGCACCGTGCTCTTGCCCGAGTTGTTCTTGCCCACCATCAAATTGACGCGCCCCAGCTTGGGCACCTCCAGGTGCTCCAGCGAGCGAAAGTTTTTGATCAATAAAGAGTCAAGCATGTGGTGTGCTCCAGTAACCGTCGATCTTAGTCATCTCCGGTGCCACCGGTGACCACTTTCACCCCCTCCAGCAAATCCCCAAACTTGCCATAGTTCACCTTCACGCCATCGTCCAGGTCGAGCTTGATGCGCATGTCGGCGTAGTGGCGGAGTTGTTCGTCGTAAGCCAGTAGCTCTACGTGCTTCTTCTTGAGCTTTTCCACTTCCTTGGCCAGCTTGTTGCGGGCGGCGGTGCTGCTGGCGGCTGAGGCGTCTTTTTGCAGCATCTCGATGCGGGCCTGCAATTTGCCGGTGAGGGGCACGACGTATTCGGCGCGCAGGCGGGCGAGTGTGCCCTCGTGGTAGCGGTGCAGATAGACCAGGGCCTGGAAGGCGCCTTGTTTGCCGCTGCTGAAGAGCCAGTAGATGGGACGCTTTTTGTAGGTTTGCAGGTGGTCTTTGAAGAACTTGTCGGCAATGTAGCGGCGGATAGTCTCGTTTGAGGTCTCAGACGCTTTGGTACCCAGGCTCTCAGCCAGCCAGGCCAAGTTTTCTTCCAGAGTGTCTGGCCCCCAGACGGCACGCAGAAATTCGCGGATGCGGCTGGGCGCGTCGTCGGCAAACCAGAGTTCATCGGTGATGGGGACGATGCCGTCGGCATCTGCGGGGAAGGTGGCGTAACGACCAGGCTCGAAGCCGATATTGCCCGCGTGAGCATAGATCAGGCCGGGCTCGTCGAGGCTGTAGCGGCCCATCATGCAGCCGATGGCGTAGGACACAACCTCAGATGCAGTGTCTCCGCGAAACCGCAGTTGGCGACCTAAATCATCTAAATCTGCATCGTATCGATAAGCTGAATTCACAGTTAAAGAAACCCTGTCAAGGGACACTTCTGGATTCAATGCAGCACCAAGATTCAATGCATCAATGAAGATTGCGTTGATTTCTTCCTCTAGCGCAGATGTGGCGTTTACAGCATCTTTGATTTCACTCTGCCACCCAATATAAGCGGCACTTAAGGTAGGACTTCCCCTTCCAGCCATTGCTACAACCGGGCTTCTTGTATATTCCCACGACCTTTCGTATGAATCCCAATCAGCCTTCGCTTGCTCTATGAGGCGATTCGCATTGAATGTTACTTTCAAGCGATTCTCGTTTGAAATTTTCGGATTTGGAAGGCAGGAAATGTGTCCCTGGTTGTAGTGCATAGCTGGAGCAACGAGCTGCAGCAAATGATCAGCTGGCTTGCTATTCAAAAATGCACATAACTCCAAAACTAAATTGGGATCCTCTGCGTGTAAGACAGGGCCTGGCTCAGAATAAATAAAGCCAACAGGGGAAAATCGGCAATTGAAAGTCGATATGGTCACCGAAGTCCAAGTTACGCCGGCCTTAAAGTAATAGTCCAGACTTTGAGGACGAGATCTTAGTTTTCCATTCTTGTCGAAAAATGACCTGATCGACTTACCGTCACTATTCCAATTTACAAAATAGTGATGGTTTCCAAACCATTTCCTGTACTCGCCGCCTTTTTGAAATGGGAACCAAGTTTTGCCGCTTTGCTCAGCATCTGCGCGCGATCTGCTTTTGACATCAGCATTGCCAATGGAAACTTCGAACCATAGTCGAAGAAAACGATCGTTATCGCCAGTAATCAACCCTTGCTTAGCATCAGCAATACTTCCAAGGTTCTCGTTGTCGACAAATGATCTAATTGTGGTTGGTGGAACCCAATAGGCAATTGGCTTATTTGGTATCAAACGAAAATCGTCAGGCTTGGCCTCAAATAACCATTTGCAGTCTGCATTATTTATAGCCTCAAGAGTCTTGATTGGCTGAAGATCGGCGCCACGAAATTCCGTTAATTTTACAAATTTTGCGTTGTACCCACGTGTAGATGAGTTCTGCAGTACAAAAGCGCAAATAGGGACAGCAGCTGATTCAAAGAAGGTGTGGTATTGCGGTTGAATCAACGACTGCAACGTATTTTCACCATGAACAATCTCCCTCACTCCTTCGAATGAACTTAAAAACATCCATGTAAACGGAGTCATAAATCCGCTAAATCCAGTCGACTTCACATACCCCACGAATCTCTCCATGGCTACTGCGAATAGATCAGACTTTGAGCGCGGGAAAAACTCAGCAGAGAATTCCCTTAACTCAAGATTCATGTTCTTTGACCCAATATACGGTGGATTCGCCACCACCGCATCAAACTGCATCGCCAGCACCTGCGACTGCTGCACCAACGGCAGCAAATCATCCGCAGCCGCACTGGCATACATATCCCCACTTTGCTTGACCGACGCCAGCACCTCAAGTAGCACCGCCAGATGCGTCTTGAGCACATAAGGAATCTGGATCAGCGAGCCAAAGGTTTTGGCGTGGTCAAAGGTTTCTACCAGCGCTGAGATGGTGGCGCGCTGCACCTTGAACGGGGCCAGGTGGGTGGCAAGCTCGTCCACGCTCAGTACCTTGCTCTCTTGCAGGCTCAGCACATTGAGCTTGGGTGGCTGCAGACTCCCTGCGGCATCCGTGGCGGTGAACAGGCGGCGGTCGTCGGCGCGGGCTTTCATCAGCAGGGCGAAGCCGGCCATTTGGGCGGCGCGGTCGTCAATGTCCAACCCAAAAAGGTTCCTTTCCAGGATCAGGCGCGGGATGGCTCGGGGCTGGTAGCCGCGCTCCAGGTAGATGGCCTTGAGCACGTCATACGCCACCACCAGAATGTGGCCACTGCCACATGCCGGGTCCAGCACGGTGATGGATTCGGGATTGAGGGTGTCGCCATCTTCGCGAACGCGGGTCTGGATGAGGGCATCGAGCTGGGCTTGCACCTCGGGCGTTTGCTCGGCAGGGGTGATGTAGTACGGCCACTCCTTCGCCAAGGTGCTTTGCGGGTTAGCCATGAGCCACAGGCGGCCCACGCTGTTTTGCACCAGGTATTGCACGATCCAGTTGGGCGTGAAGAGCTGGGTGGCGGCGGGGATGTCTTCGCTTTTGACCACCTTGCCAATGACCTGGTCCTTCTTCTCGCTGATGTAGAACTGGTAAAGCCAGCCGATGATTTCGACCTCGGCCCAGTCTTCTTCGGGGATCTCTGCCACCAGCTTGGCAATGACGGAGTCGCTGCGCAGCAGGTTGTCGGGCAGCAGCAACTCGGAGTCGTCGTCAATGCGCTCAAATAAGAAGGGCATGGCGCGCGACAAAAAGTTGCACTGGGCCACCAGCAGCATGCGGTACAGCTCGCCATCGCGGTTGCCCGCGAGCTTGAGTTCGGTGACTTTGGCGGCGTTCAGGCCTGGGAGTTCGTTGGTGAGGTCTGTGGCGTGGGTGAGGATGTCTGGCAGCCCACCGGAGGTGCTGGACAGCGCCCGGTGGCCGTGGCCCAGGTAGTCGTGCAGCTCCATGTAGCGCAGCGCGGCAAAGCGGTTGAACCAGGTGTAGGCCACGGCTTCCATGGTGTGGGCGAAGCCGTCGTTGTGGATGCGCTCAATCAGTTTGTCGCGCTGGCCGCTGACCTTGGCGGGCCAGGCTTGGCCAGCGATGACGGTGACGTCGCCCTGGGTTTGCGCGGGGTCTACTTCTAGCGTGCCAGCCTTGTCGGACAGGCCCAGTAGGTTGGCGCGGGCGGTGACTGCGGCGATGAAGTCTTTGCGGGCCTGGGGGGCGTAGGACTTGAGGTTGGACTTGTTCATGTTTTTACGGTCAAAAGTGGCTCTGGCGCTTATCTATAAAGCGCTAGCAGCTATTATTTTTGAGTATGTTCGAGGTGGGGATGTGCATCACCGATGAAATTTGGGTGGGGTGATGCGGGCCACATGCACCACGGCATGCACAGTGACGACGCACTGGTCTTCGTTCTGGTCGAAATAGACGATGTAGTTTTCGTGCGCGACGAGCTCATGCGCCCCGTTGACCCGCGTGCTGGTGCGGCGGGGAAAGTTGGGGTCGGCCAGGTGGTCCACCTGCCCGTCGATCCACAGCCACATGTCGATGGCTGCGCTGGCGTTGTCTTGTGCAATCCAGGCTTCAATGGCGTCGAGGTCTTGCCGGTATTCAGGCCGACGATCCACGCGGTAGGCGGCGCACGTCATTGCGGCGGCCGGGCCTGCAATGCTTTTTGTTGGGCCAGTTTTTCAGCGCGGATGCTTTGCCATTCGTCGGGGGTGATGGCGGGCTGCGTGCTGCCCCGGCTGGCCTGCACCTTGGCGCGCACCCAGCGGTCGTATTCGGCGGCGTGGGTGAGTGCCTGGGCGCGGTCGGGGCGGCTGCGTTTGTGCTCGGGGGCCTGATCCGGCTGCCAATTTTCCAAGCCTTCGAGCACGATGCGGCGCACGCCCAGTTTGTGCAGCAGCTTCAAGGCGGCGTCGGTGGTGCCAAACAGCCGTGCCTGCGTGCCACGCGCCTGCACCAGCGAAGCCTCGCCGGTGAGGGTGGTCACCTTCACGGCAAACTGTGAGCCCACGGGCTCTAGCGCCACCGACTGCACGGCCCCATGGGCAAAGGCTGCCTGAAATTGGGTTTGGGTGAGGGTTTGCATCTTGTGACTTGCGCTCGACTAACGTTAGTTGTTCTTCTTTATACGTTAAATTGCCATGGGGTGCCAGAGATTTGGCAACGGCCTGTTGCCGGATTGCGGGGGCGCCGTAAAACCGCCGTTTACTGCACGCGCGCTTTTTGCCCGGCACGCACCACGGCCAAGAGTTCGGACTTGAGCCGGGTGAGGTAGGCATCCACCTCAGCCTCGGTTTCCAAATATGGCTGATTGGAGAACTCGGCAGCGCGCACCACGCGGGTGGCTTTGGGGGCCGGTGCTGGACTTACCAAAGCGTTGGTCTGGCCGGTTTGCAGGGGCTGGGAGGTATCGCCGGGGCTGGCCACCCTGGGGGTGGTGGGCTTGGCGGCAGCAGCGGCCACGGTGGCTTCGATGAGGGTGATGGCCTCGTCCATGGCGTCGCCGCCTTGGCTTTGCAGGTACAGGATTTGCGCAATGCCGGTGAGGCCTGCAATGCGCGCCTTGAGGTCTTGCAAGGGTTTGAGGGCCTTGTTGGACAGCTCTGGGGTGGCGGCGGCAGTGGCATTGAGCTGCTTTTGAACGACGGCCAGCTTTTCGTCGATGGAAAGCAGGGCTTTCTCTCGTTTTTCCTGCGCCAGTTGCTCGTTAACGGAGGTGACCGTGGCCACCAGCGGTTCGATGCGGTTGACCAAGGCGTAGGGCTGGGGGTTGTCGCGGATCTGGGTCAGCTCGGCCAGTGCCGTGGCGGCCTGGGGCACCTTGTTCAGGGCTTCGCGGTTGTCTGCAAACTGGCTGAGAGCGGCTAGCAGCTTGCGCCAGGCGGTGATCTGGGTTTTGTAGAAGTTGACGAGGTCGTGGATGTCGTCAGATGTGTCTTGCCAGTCGTCCTTGGCGGAGAGCAGCGCCTCGATAAAGGCAAAGCTGTCGCGGATGGCGAGCTGCTGGCCGATGCGGGCCAGGGCGGCATCAATGGTGGCCTTGCCCGGATGGTGGGGGGTGGCGGCGGTGAGGGCGTAGCTTTTGAGGTCTGACTGCCAGTCGCCCAAGCGGGTGCGGTAGTCGGCCACCAGGCTGTCTTCGTCTTCACGGCCCAGTTGGCTGAACAGGTCTTTGTACAGCTCGCGCGCACGGCGCAGGGTGGTGGCGTCGGCGGTTTTGCGCTTGAGGATGGAGACTTGCTTGAAGCGGGCGGATTTGGTGAGCGGGTCGGCGGCGCTGGCGGGGTCCAGGTCACTGCCTTCTAGCATGAGCTTGACCTCGCCTGTCATGAACAGACGGGCGACGAGCAGCACCGTTTCCCACTCGGGCTTCCAGCCCCAGGGGATGCCCGCAAAGCGATCTACCACGTCGGACAGCAGCACGCGGGACTGGCTGGCGGCCAGTTGCAGATAGTCGCGCAGTTCTTGCACCGCCAGGGGGTTGCCTGCTTCACCGTTCAGTGCCAGGGCATGCTGCGCCAAGTCGCCTGCGCTGAGCACGGCCTTAATTTCGGCAATGGGGTCGGCCTGGCGCACCTTCAGGTAGGGAAGCTTGCTGTAGGTGTTGGTGATGAGGTAGTTGAGCAGCTCATCGAGCACGGTAGCCGCGCTGCTGGCCTTGATCTGCACCGGCTGGCCCAGGGCGTAGAAGTCGCCTGCGGTGATGAGCTCAGACAACTGGTGCACGAGGCGCTGGCGGCGTTCGCGGTTTTCATCCTTGCGGTCGGCCAGGATGCGCTTGAGTGATGGGGTGGCCTGATCGGCTTTGGGGCTGACGATGTACTTTTCGATTTGCTGGTAGATGGCCAGCTCGATGTCGAGGCGCTCGCCCTCGGCCAGGCGCACGATGGCCCGTCCGGCGCCTTCGCTGCTGCGCAGGATGCATTTGGCGCTGTGCAGTTTGTCGTAGTCGTCGCCCAGCGGGGTGAGCACTTCAAAGCTGAGGGCGTGGCTTGCCTGGCGCCAAGGCGCGCCGTCGAGCAGGCGGTTGAATTCGTAGTCGGACTTGGTATCGCGGTGGCGCACCTTGGTCTGGCTGCCCAGGATTTCATCGAACACGATTTCGGCCAGCAGGCGGGATTTTTCTGCAGCAGAAACGTCCACATGGCCAATCTCGCGGGCCACGTCGCGCTCTTCATTGGTCAGGAAGAACCACTGGTCGCCGTTGCGGCTGACCAGGCGTTGCTGCTCCAGCCGCGCCAGGCTCTCTTGAATTTGGCGCTTGAGTGCGAGCTTGTCGGCGTCGATCTTGTCAATGCACAGCGTGGCTAGGTTGTCGATGTTGGGCTTGACGATGTCGGGGATGTACCGGATTAGGAACATCGCCTTGAGCAGCTGGCTGTCGTAAGGCTGCAGGGCCGGGTTGAGCGGTGCCTCGTCGATGGAGCGCTTGGCCATGCCGTCGATGAAGCTTTCGATGGACGGATAGAAGTCGTACAGCGGAACCAGCACGTCGATGCCGTTGGGGGCGTTGCGCACGGCAGCCGACTGGAAGGCGTCGAGCAATGAGCGTTCGCCGCGTGAGAGGTGCTTGCCGGTGGCGCCCACTTTGCGGATGGTTTCAAAGATCTTCTGCAGCAGCGTGAACTGGTACGGGGCAAAGGGGTAGCAGTTGACAAATTCAGCGGCATCTTTGTAGCCGCGCAGGCTGACGGCATTGCCGACAAAGCTGAGCTGGTTGTTGATGACGTCGCCCTTGCTGGCAAAGGCGTCGCGCAGCAATACATGGGCGGCTTCGGTCTTAGAGAGCAAGCGTTCGCCAATCACTTCGTCGGTGTTGCTGCTGGCGAGGGAAAGCCGCGTATGAAAACGCCCTTGAATCTTGGAAAAGTCTTGCGACTTGGCTTTGTTGGCCTCGCCAATGGCGGCGTCGATGTCTTCCTGGCTGGTGACGATGACCCAGGCGCGGCCCTTGCACTGCGTGCCCAGCTGCTCGGTGATGGTCTGCAGGCTGAGCATGAGCTGCGAGTTGGCGCCAATGAATTGCCCCACCTCATCGACCAGGAAGATGACTTTATGACTTGCGGTCCGGGTGGCCAGGTAGTCGTTGACGACCTTGGCAAAGCTTTCGATGTTGATGCGAAAGTCATCGCGGGCACGGTCAAACCACTGGCCTGCAGACTCGGGGGTCATCTTGAGGGCCTTAGCAAGCGCAACCACGATGTCGTCACGCAAGAAATCGACCGCGTCGCGCTCTTGCTCCCAGGTGCTGCCGTTCGATGCGGCAAAGGCTGCCTTGAAGGTATCGAGCGCACCTTTGGAGACCAAGTGGCGCTCCATGTCGGCGATATGCGGCGCGTCGCCTGAGTAGCCCAGCTTTTCATTGAAGACGCGCAGGAACACCTGCAGGATGGCATTGCGGTCTGTCTTGCTGTCGGCCTTTGCGTCAATGTTGAACAGAATGACGTCGGCACTGCCCTGAACGGCGCGCTGGATGTCGGCCTGCAGCATGGCGTCTTTGATTTTGTGGTGATCGAAGAACTGCGCTGCGCTTCGCTTTTCTCCCGTTTCGGGGCTTTGCGCCTGCAGGTTTTCCAGCAGGTACGACAGTATCTTGATGAAGTGCGATTTGCCAGAGCCAAAGAACCCGCTGACCCAGACGCCCATGCGGTCGGTGATGGCCGCGTCGTGCGGACGGTCGATGGCGGCCAGATAGGCGTCAAAGAATCTGCGCAGGTATTCGCTGATCTGTTTGGTGACGACGTATTCCTCTAGCTCTTGCCAAACGCTGGCTGCATCCATCTGGTCGGCTTTGATAACACCGTTGATGGGGCGGTCGATGGGCTTTTGGAACAGGTCGCGAATGATCATGGGGCTGTTTGGGAAGATGGTCTGGTGGATGCGTAGGAAGTGGAGAGCAACTAGGTCGCTTCAGGGACCAGGCGGAATGCGCGGTAGTAGTGGTCTTCAGCCTGTGTATTGAACAAGCGCAGTGAGTGACCGTCGTACCGGCCAGGAAAGAACATGAGCAATGGCGTGTTACCCATGATCGGGTGTAGCGCAGATAGCAGGGTGTGGGTGCGCAGCATGGGGTACACGGCGCCCACGCCAGTGAGTACGAGCAAATCTAGCGCAGCTATGTCATGTCGAGCCGCAATTTTCTGGGCCAGCTTGTCTTCTTTGAGCACGGAGCGCAGAGCAACCAGGGCACTATCGTCGCCCTTGGCATGTTGCATGGCGATCGCTTTTTCGAGCAGGTTGCGCTCTTCTAGCAAGTCGGTTACGAGTTCCAGCAGATCCACGACGCAGCAGCGAATGGCGGGCGACTGCTTGCCCAAGGTCGGTACCACTGTGCCTGATAGGAAGTCCCGCACCTCCATTTCACGGTCAGGCGGGTAGTCAAAGATCCAGAAACCAATTTCGTTGCCCAGCCCCTTGCTGTCGAGGAAATCCCGCGAAGTGATACGCGGCAAGATTTGATTTAGGCGTTCTTCAAGGCTCAGCGTCATTGCGCGCGCTCCAGGCATTCGAGGACATAGGTTTCATGGCGCTCACTGAGGTAGCGCCGCACGTCAGGGTGCAAGGCCCTCGGGGTGAGCGTCATGCTGCGGACATTGTCTAGGTATTTGGCCTCTGCAAGCACGCGAAGAATTACCTGGAACAGTTTCGCTCGCGTGGAATCGCTCCACAGCGCGACCGCAGGGTCGTGGTGGGCGCATTCGGCCAGGAATTCCGGCCAGTCGTGTGGCGTCAGGGAAGGTTCGAGTCGCCGTTGGCGCAGGGCATAGACATTGCGCAAGAAGTCGCCCAGCAGCGCGCTGTGTTTGATGGCAGCAGCGAGCAGCAATTGAATGTGCACTTCGCTCTCGCGCTCGGCGATCATCTTCCAGCCCCGCGCATCCACCGTTGCCAGGCGTTTGCGGATCAGCGTAGCCTGCCGCCGCGCGGTGGCGGGGGTCTTCTTTTGCAAAATATTGTCGGTTTCGATGGCATGGCGCCAGGTGGTTTCGTCCGGCTGCGTGAGCAACAGCGCGGCGATGCGCTTGCTTTCGAGCGGCATAAGCGATCCGGCGGAGATTTCTGCGTTGTAGGTATGCACGGGGCGACGGCAGCGTTTAAAGAAGTATTGTCAGCGTGCAAAACTGCCAAACCCTTCTTCTGTCATCAGTATTCGCACAAATGCTAGATCCCAGCGTGTGTCCCCTGGGACATAGCCTGTTTTTTCGAGCTCTGTCCCCAAGGACACGAATGGCTTGTCCCTAGGGACAGGTGTATTGGGGTCGAATTGCTTTGGTGCAATCTCGCTAGCTACCGGGAGGCGGGCATTCGGAAATCGTCTTACATCCGCCCTTACATCGAACGCAAAAAGAAAAACCCCGCTATCTTATGGATAGCGGGGTTTCCTTTACTGACTTGGTGCCGGAGAGATGAATCGAACACCCGACCTTCTCATTACGAATGAGCTGCTCTACCGACTGAGCTACACCGGCGTAAGACTTAGATTATAGCGTGGAATGGTAGCTTGTCACGCGTTCCACCTCATTTTTTGATCCAAGAATCACACTGACGCGTTCGTGCAACTGCGTGGGCTGGATGTCCATGATGCGCTGCTTGCCGTTGGTCGCGGCGCCGCCGGCCTGCTCGATGAGCCAGGACATGGGGTTGGCTTCGTACATCAGGCGCAGCTTGCCGGGCTTGTTGGGTTCGCGCTTGTCCCAGGGGTACATGAAGATGCCGCCGCGCGTGAGGATGCGGTGCACGTCGGCCACCATGCTGGCGATCCAGCGCATGTTGAAGTCCTTGCCGCGCGGGCCTTCCTTGCCCTGCAGGCATTCGTCGATATAGCGCTTCACGGGCTCATCCCAGTGGCGCATGTTGCTCATGTTGATGGCGAATTCCTTGGTGTCCTCGGGAATGCGCACGTTCTCTTCGGTGAGCACGAAGGAGCCTTGCTCGCGGTCGAGCGTGAACATGGCCACGCCGTCGCCCACGGTCAGCACCAGCGTGGTCTGCGGGCCGTAGATGCAGTAGCCTGCGGCCACCTGCGCCGTGCCGGGTTGCAGGAAGTCACCGGCCTCCACGCCGCGGTCGTCATCGGGCTTCTTGAGCACGCTGAAGATGGTGCCGATGCTCACGTTCACGTCGATGTTGCTCGAGCCGTCGAGGGGGTCGAACAGCAGCAGGTACTCGCCCTGCGGGTAGCGGTTAGGCACCAGGTAGATGCCGTCCATTTCTTCCGAGGCCATGGCAGCCAGGTGGCCGCCCCATTCGTTGGCTTCGATCAGCACTTCGTTGGCGATGATGTCCAGCTTCTTCTGGATTTCGCCCTGCACGTTTTCGCTCGATGCCGAGCCGAGCACGCCGCCCAGGGCGCCCTTGTTGACGGCCTGGCTGATGCTCTTGCACGAGCGGGCCACCACTTCGAGCAGCAGGCGCAGTTGCGAGGGGATGTGCCCGTCGATGCGCTGCTGCTCGACCAGGTAGCGGGTAAGGGAGATGCGGGAGCTCATCGGTGGATCGTCCTAGGCTTGGGTTTTGTGAATTACTTGGATTGCTGCTCGCGTTCCGCCAGCTCGGCCAGCGTGGCCTCTGCTTCGTCGAGCAGGTCCTGGTCGCCGCTGGCGCGGGCGATGGCCACCCGCTGCGTGAGCAGGCTGCGCGCCAGGGCGCTGTCGCCGGTCTCGTGGGCCAGCACGCCTTGCTGGAACAGCGTGTCCAGCACGATGCCATCGTCCTTCAGCGCCTGACCCAGGGCCAGCCGCTGCTGCAGATAGCCTTGGGCCTGGGCATGCTCGCCCAGCTCGTAGGCGTTCTGCGCCAGGTTGTTGACAAGGCCGGCGAGGCGTTGGTCGGTGTCGGAGCCGAAGACGCGTTGCGCGTCGGCCAGCAACTGTTGGTTGTGCGCCAGGGCATCGGCAAAGCGGCCGGCCTCGTGCAGGGCATAGCCGATCTCCTCGCGGATGCCCAGCTTCTGGTCGGCGCTCAGCGTGGCGCCTTCCTGGTCGGCCCAGTGGGCCGACTGGCGCAGGTGGTCGATGGCGGTGTCGTACTCTTCGGACTGCAGGGCCGACTCGCCGATGGCGTAGTGCTTCTGGCAACGGTCCGCCGTGGTGAGGTTGCCCAGCACCGAGTGGATGGCCAGGGCGCGCAGCCCCAAGGGCAGACCCTCGTCGTCCATCTGGCGCTTGGAATACACCACGAACTGCAGCCACAGCAGCTGCGCCAGTTCGGGCGACTCGGCGCCCAGGCTTTCGGCCAGCGGGCGCAGGGCGGCCAGGTCGGCCGACATGGCCGAGCCGCTGAACATGGCGTCGGCGTCGTACACCGTGTCGAGCAACTGGTTGAAGCGCCGCGCGAACTCCTGCGCGGAATCGGTGAATGCCATGGTGTTTCGCTTGTCGTCAGTCTGCCAGCGCGCGGGTGACCACCTCGCGCACGTCGTTGCTCAGGTCCGGGCGCGTGGCCACGCGGGCAATCGCCTCGCGGGCCGCCGTGCGCCAGGGGTCGGCCAGCTTCTTCCAGCGGTCCAGCGCGCGCGCCAGGCGAGCGGCGACCTGCGGGTTGATGGCGTCGAGTTCGATCACACGGTCGCTCCAGAACACATAGCCCGCCGCGTCGGTGCGGTGGAAGGCGCCGGGGTTGGCGCTGCAGTAGCTGAAGATCACGCTGCGTGCGCGGTTCGGGTTCTTGAGGCTGAAGTCCGGGTGCTGCATGAGTTGGCGCACGGCGGGCAGCACGTTGCCGCCCTTGTCCGGGGCGCCGGCCTGCAGGGCGAACCACTTGTCGATGACCAGGGGCTCGTCCTTGAACAGCGCATGGAAGCGCGCCAGCGCCGGGGCCGCCAGCGTGCTGCCACTGGCGACCAGGGCGGTGAGCGCGTTGAAGCGGTCGGTCATGTTGCTGGCCACCTTGAAGCGCTGGTAGGCCTTGCCGGGCCAGACTTCATCGCCCGTGCGCTGGGCGGCGATGCACAGCATGTGCAGCGCCATGCCGCTGAGCGAGCGGCGGCCGGACGAGACCGGGTCGGGGCTGTAGCCACCGGTGTCCTGGTTCTGTTCCCAGGCCCATTCCCAGTCGGCCTTGAGCGCCAGGGCCAGCTGTTCGCGCATGGCTTCGCGCACCGCGTGGATGCGCTGCGGGTCCACCACGTCGAGTTGCTCGGCTATGTAGGTCTCGGACGGCAGGGTCAGCACCAGTTCCTTGAACGCTGCGTCGAGTGCCGGGTTGCGCAGCACGCCGCGCAGGGCGTCCACCACGGCCGCGGGGAGGATGTCGCCGCTGGCAGGGCCGCTGCCGCTGATGGCATGGATGGCGGTGCGCAGCGCCAGACGCTGGCCGGCCTCCCAGCGGTTGAAGGCGTCGGGGTCGTTGGCCAGCAGGGTGAGCAGTTGCTCGTCGGTGTAGTCGATGTCCAGCACCACGGGGGCGCTGAAGTCGCGCAGCAGCGAAGGCACGGGCGCGGCATCGAGGCCGGTGAATACCAGGGTTTGCGAGGCCTCGGTCAGCACCACGGTGCGCGATGGCGCACCGGCGGCGTCCTCGCCCTGCAGCTGCAAGGGCAGGGCGGCGCCTTCGTGCGTGAGCAGGCCCAGGTTGACGGGGATCACGAAGGGCAGCTTCTCGCTCTGGCCCGGCGTGGGCGCGCAGCTTTGCGACAGCGTCAGCGTGTAGGTGCGGGCGGCGGCGTCGTAGCTGCCCGTGGCCTTTACGCGCGGCGTGCCGGCCTGGCTGTACCAGCGCTTGAACTGGGGCAGCAGGCGCGCGAGGTCGCTCGCTGGGTTGGCGTCGGCAATGGCCTGGGCGAAGTCGTCGCAGGTCACGGCCTGGCCGTCATGGCGCTCGAAATACAGCTTCATGCCCTTGGCAAAGCCTTCACGGCCCACCAGGGTGTGCATCATGCGCACCACCTCGGCACCCTTTTCGTAGATGGTGACGGTGTAGAAGTTGTTGATCTCGATGTAGCTGTCGGGCCGCACCGGGTGGGCCATGGGGCCGGCGTCTTCGGGGAACTGGGCGGTGCGCAGCACGCGCACGTCCTCGATGCGCTTGACGGCGCGGGCCGAGGGGCTGCCCGCCAGGTCCTGGCTGAACTCCTGGTCGCGGAAGACGGTGAGGCCTTCCTTCAGGCTCAGCTGGAACCAGTCGCGGCAGGTCACGCGGTTGCCGGTCCAGTTGTGGAAGTACTCGTGGCCGACCACGCTCTCGATGTTGGCGAAGTCCACATCGGTGGCGGTTGCCTCGCTGGCCAGAACGTACTTCGTGTTGAAGATGTTCAGGCCCTTGTTCTCCATGGCGCCCATGTTGAAGTCGCTGGTGGCGACGATCATGAAGCGCTCCAGGTCCAGCGGCAGGCCGAAGCGCGCCTCGTCCCAGGCCACGCTGGCCATCAGCGAGTTCATGGCGTGCTCGGTCTTGCCCAGGTCACCGGGGCGCACGTAGACCTGCAGCAGGTGGTCGGTGCCGGCGCGCGCGCGGATCTTCTGCTCGCGCGCCACCAGCTTGCCCGCCACCAGGGCGAACAGGTAGCAGGGCTTCTTGTGCGGATCGAACCACTTGGCGAAGTGGCGGCCTTCATCGAGGTCACCGCTTTCCACCAGGTTGCCGTTGGACAGCAGCACCGGGTACTGGGCCTTGTTGGCGCGCAGGGTGACGGTGTAGCTGGCCATCACGTCCGGGCGGTCCAGGAAGTAGGTGATGCGGCGAAAGCCCTCGGCCTCGCACTGCGTGAAGAAGGTGCCCTGGCTCACATACAGGCCCATCAGGTGCGTGTTCTTGGCGGGGCAGCAGGTGGTGAAGATCTCGAGTGCGAAGGCATCCGTGCCCGTGGGCAGATTCTCCAGCACCAGTCGGGTGCCTTCCATCTTGAACGAGGTGCCCTGGCCATTGACCAGCACGCGCGCCAGGTTCAGGTCCTCCCCGTCGAGCTTGAGCGGCTGCTCGGCCACGTCCGGGTTGCGGCGCAGCGTCATGCGGTTGAGCACGCGCGTCTTGGCCGGGTCCAGGTCGAAGGTCAGCTCGACGCTGTCGATCCAGTAGGCAGGGGCGGTGTAGTCCTCGCGGCGGATGGCGGTGGCCGGGCCGGCTCCGCTGGCGTCGGCGTTATGCGATGGCAACATGGATGCGCTCCAGAAAGTCGGTGTTCATGAGTTCGTTGTAGTCGCGCACGGCGGCCAGCACATGCGGGCCGGCGAGTTCCTGCGCGCTGTGGGTGCTGCACACCGCCACGGCATGCATGCCGGCACGGCGCGCGGCCTCGATGCCGAAGGGGGCGTCCTCGAAGACGACGCAGCGCTCGGGCGCGACGCCGATGCGGCGTGCCGCCTCCAGGAAGATGGCCGGCTGCGGCTTGCCTGGCAGGCCCTCGTCGCCGCGCACGATGGTCAGCGGCTCGGGCTCCATGGACAGGCGCGCCATGGCAAACGCCACGTTGTGGATGTCGCCCGCCGTGCCTACCGCCAGCTTGTAGCCCTGCACC
This sequence comes from Acidovorax sp. FW305-C-20-28, assembly GCF_058783375.1. NCBI lineage: Bacteria > Pseudomonadati > Pseudomonadota > Betaproteobacteria > Burkholderiales > Comamonadaceae > Acidovorax > Acidovorax sp. FW305-C-20-28. The sequence continues at coordinate 92,585 of NZ_JBYSYM010000009.1, forward strand.
GAGGCATGGGCGGCAAAGGTGCGAAAGCCCGCCACCTCGGCGAACGAGGGGCCGAACAGCTCGCGGTAGATGTCTTCCTTCTCGCGCGTGAGCGCGTCGGCCTCGGCCTGTTCCACCTCGCGCTGCAGCAGCTCGCGGATGCACTCGGTGCCGGTACGGCCCGTGGTGCGGGCCATGAGGTCGGGCACGTCGATGGCCATGCCGCGGCGGCGCGTGAACTCGACCCAGGCCTTGGCGTGCCAGGGCATGGAGTCGATCATGGTGCCGTCCATGTCGAAGATGAAGGCTTCGACCGGGATCATGCGCAGCCCCCGACCTGGCAAGGGCTGCCGGTTCGCTCGTTCGTGGCGGTGGCGGCTGCTGCGGTGCGGCGGTCCATCACACGCCCTGCTTGAGCGAGGCTTCGATGAACGCGTCCAGGTCGCCGTCCAGCACCTTCTGCGTGGCGGAGATTTCCACGCCGGTGCGCAGGTCCTTGATGCGGCTGTTGTCCAGCACGTAGCTGCGGATCTGGTGGCCCCAGCCCACGTCGGTCTTGGTGTCCTCGAGCTTTTGCTGCTCTTCCATGCGCTTGCGCATCTCGAAGTCGTACAGCCGGCTGCGCAGGCGCTGCCAGGCCACGTCGCGGTTGCTGTGCTGGCTGCGGCCGTCCTGGCACTGCACCACGATGCCGGTCGGGATGTGTGTCAGGCGCACGGCCGAGTCGGTCTTGTTGATGTGCTGGCCACCGGCGCCCGATGCGCGGAAGGTGTCGGTGCGCACGTCGGCCGGGTTGATGTTGATCTCGATGGAGTCGTCGATCTCGGGGTAGACGAACAGCGAGGCGAACGAGGTGTGGCGGCCACCCGAGCTGTCGAACGGGCTCTTGCGCACCAGGCGGTGCACGCCGGTCTCGGTGCGCAGCAGGCCAAAGGCGTACTCGCCCTCGATCTTGATCGTGGCGCTCTTGATGCCGGCCACGTCGCCCGGGGTTTCATCTTCCACCGTGGTCTTGAAGCCCTTGCGCTCGGCGTACTTGAGGTATTGGCGCAGCAGCATGCTGGCCCAGTCGCAGGCCTCGGTGCCGCCGGCCCCGGCCTGGATGTCCACAAAGCAGTTGAGCGGGTCGGCCTCGTTGCTGAACATGCGGCGGAACTCCAGCTCCTCGATCAGCGGGCGCAGCTTGGCGGTCTCGGCCTCGATGGTCATGAGGCCGGGCTCGTCGCCTTCCTCCTTGCTCATCTGGTACAGCTCGGCGTTGTCAGCCAGCTCGCGCGTGAGCTTGTCCAGCGTGACGACCACGCTGGACAGGGACTTCTGTTCCTTGCCCAGCTCCTGGGCCTTCTTCGGGTCGTTCCAGACCGCGGGGTCTTCCAGCGAGGCGTTGACGGTTCTCAGGCGTTCGAACTTGGCATCGAAGTCAAAGATACCTCCGTAACTCTGCCGTGCGCAGAGCCAGGTCGTCGAGGGTGGTGCCGATGAGGTTGATGCGTTCTGCGTCCATGATGGTGTCCTGTCGTATGGTTGTTCGGTTCTGTAGGGTGGTCGATGCACCATGGGTGCCCCGCGCAAGGCGGGTGCAAGGCCCTGGCAAGCCGGCTGGCGGCATTGCCTGCCGCGCCAGCCCAGGGTGGCGCGAACGCGGGTTCGGCATCTTCCGAATCAACCATTTTCTCACGGACCGGGCAGGGGCCCGAGAAAGCCCCTTGTCCCTGTGAAAACTGGCCCCTCAGAACGTTTTCAGGACAGGTGTTCTTCGATCAGCCTTGCCACGGCGGCCGGCTGGTCATGGTGCAGCATGTGGGCGGCATCCTGCACCACGGCCGTGCGGCATTGGCGCACATGGGTCAGGCGCTGGTGGTACTCGGGCAGGGCATAGCGGCCCTTCCACCACAGGCCCAGGCTGTCGTCGCTGGCCTCCACGGCCAGCACCGGGGCCTCGATCCGCGCGTACAGGGCCAGGGCCTCGTCCAGACGGTACAGCTGCGAACTGGTGATCTTGTGCGCCGGGTCGCCCAGGATCTCCCAGCGCCCTTGCGCATTGGGCTCGGCCCAGTGCTGGGCCAGCCAGTCGGCCTTGTCCTGCGAGAGGCGCGGGTTGGTCTTCATGAGGCGCTGGGCCACGCCCGCCACGCTGTCGTAGGCCTTGAGGGCCATCTCGCCCTTTTCCAGCTGCTTGATCTCGTCGATCCACTGGGCATAGCGCTTGGGGGCTTGCTCGGGCTTGGTGGCCGGCATGCCGAAGCCCTCCAGGTTGACCAGGCGGCGGATGCGCCCGGGCCGCACGCCCGCGTACATCATGGCGATGTTGCCGCCCATGCTGTGGCCCACCAGGTCCACGGGCTGGTCGCCCACGTAGTGGTCCAGGAGCATGTCCAGGTCGGCCAGGTAGTCGGGGAAGGTGTAATGGTCGCAGGGCGCGGGCAACTTGCTCAGGCCGAAGCCGCGCCAGTCGGGGGCGATGATGTGCCGGCCCTCGGCGAAGGCGGCCGAGAACGCGTCCACCACGAACTGGTAGGAGGCGCCCACGTCCATCCAGCCATGCACCAGGACCAGTGGGGGCCTGGTCTTGTCGGGCGATGCCTCGCCCCAGTGGCGGACATGGTAGTTCAGGGTGCGGATGGGGACGAACTCGCTGCGCGAGGGGCGGACGGTGGAATACATGGAGCGGGAAGGGGAGGGTAGACCGGTGTTGCTCCGATGGTACGTCGGCAGCCCGTCTGGCGTGGCAGTAGGGGTGTCGCATGGGCGCCTGTCCGCCCATGGGTATGGAAATTGCTGAGATTGATGCATATCAAAGCGGCGCGCCCTGATGTGCGCTGCGCCCCTTCCCACGCGAGGTCTCTGTCCGATGGTTCCCATATCGTCCGCCCTGTCCCTGGATCTGTCGGCGCTGCAGCAGCGCCCGGTCTTCACGTCGGACCTGCGGGTGGACTCCCATGAACTGGTGGCGCGCGAGTTCTCGGACCATGGGCTCAAATGGTGCGGCGGGCCGGTGGCCACGGCGCTGTCCAAGGTGCGCGTGCGCCAGCTGCAGCTGTTCATGCTGCAATACGGTGCAGAAGTGGAGATCCGCCCGCGCCCCTTCGACGATTTCGTGCTGGTGCACCTGTCGCTCTCGGGCACGGCGCAACTGGTGTCCGACGGCGTGCCCGTGCGCCTGCCGGCCGGTGCCGCCGCGCTGATCGCACCGCGCCACAACCTGCACATGCACTGGCAGCAGGGTGCGCGCCAGCTCATCCTCAAGGTGCCCTGCAGCCTGCTGCGTGACTGGGCACCCGAATCGCTGGTGGGCGACTCGACCTTTGTGCACCCGCTGCTGCCGCTGAGTGCGGGGCAGGGCCAGCAATGGCACTTCCTCATGCAGTCGCTGCTGCACGTGAGCCAGCAGGCCGTGGAAAGCACGGCGCATGCGCGCTGGGTGGACCACATGGAGAGCAATGTGGCGCTGTTCCTGGCCTCGTGCGCGCAGAGCGTACCGGTGCCGGCCGCGCCGCTGCTGCCCTTGCTGGGTGGGGAGACCTGCAGCGCCTCGCCGGCCCCGCTGGGTGACATGGGCCGGCTCGACCGGCTCGACGCCTACATGCGCAGCCGCCTGTGCGCGCCCGTGGCGCTGGAGGACCTGGCGCGTGCCGCCGGCGTCAGCGTGCGCGGCCTGAACGCGCTGTGCCAGCGCCACCATGGCGAATCGCCCATGGCCCTGCTGCGCAACATGCGGCTCGATGCCGTGCGTGCGCGCCTGATGGAGCGCCCCGGCCACTGCGTGACCGATGCGGCGCTGGAGTTCGGCTTCGGCCACCTGGGGCGCTTTTCCAGCTATTACCGTGAGCGTTTCGGCGAGCTGCCGAGCCAGACCTCTTTCAATTGAGCAGGTTTGCAAGAACCGGACAGGCCTGGGGCACCCATGTGCCGATAGTGGATAGCGGGGCAGGGCGTTGATTTCTAGCATGGAGGCAACCCAATCGAAGAGGTGTTGCCCATGTCTGAAATCCCCGTCGTCGCCGTTGCGCCACCCGCCTCGCTCAAGGCCCAGCGCCAGGTCTTCTTTCCGCAGCCCGATGGCTCCAACGTGCCCTACCGGGTGTTCAGCTCGCAGGAGGTCTACGACCGCGAGCAGGAGCGCATCTTCCGTGGCCCGGTATGGAACTTCCTCGGCCTGGAAGCCGAGATCCCGAACGTGGGCGACTTCAAGTCCACCTTTGTCGGCGACACCCCGGTGGTGGTCACGCGCACGGCCGAGGGCCTGGCCTGCTGGGTCAACCGCTGCGCGCACCGTGGTGCCATGGTGTGCCGCGAAAAGCGCGGCAACGCCGCCAGCCACACCTGCGTGTACCACCAGTGGAGCTTTGCCGCCAACGGCGACCTGCAGGGCGTGCCGTTCCGCCGTGGGCAAAAGGGCATGGTCGGCATGCCCAAGGATTTCAAGACCGAGGAACACGGCCTGCAGAAGCTGCGCGTGGACAGCTACAAGGGCCTGTTGTTCGCCACCTTCAGCGACGAGACGCCGCCGCTGCCCGAGTACCTGGGCGAGCAGATGCGCCCGTGGATCGACCGCATCTTCCACAAGCCCATCGTCTACCTGGGCTGCACGCGCCAGTACTCCAAGTCGAACTGGAAGCTGTACTTCGAGAACGTGAAGGACCCCTACCACGCCAGCCTGCTGCACCTGTTCCACACCACCTTCAACATCTTCCGCGTGGGGATGAAGGCGCGCTCCATCCCCGATGCGACGCACGGCCTGCACAGCATCATCACCGTGACCAAGCCCGAGGTGGAGACGGACACCGCCGCCGCCTACAGCGCGCAGAACATCCGCTCCATGGACGAGGGTTTCACGCTCGAGGAACCCACCTTGCTCGGCCAGATCAAGGAGTTCGACGAGATGACCACCAACCACATCCAGCCGATCTTTCCGCAGCTGGTGGTGCAGCAGATCCACAACACGCTGGTGGCGCGCCAGCTGCTGCCCAAGGGGCCGAACAACTTCGAGCTGGTGTTCCATTTCTTCGGCTATGCCGACGACACGCCCGAGCTGCGCGAACTGCGCCTGCTGCAGGCCAACTTGGTGGGGCCTGCGGGCTATATCTCCATGGAAGACACCGAGGCGACCGAGCTGGTGCAGCGCGGCACCGTGCGCGATGGCGACAAGCACTCCTACATCGCCATGGCGCGCGAGGCGCCCGAGCAGATGGACACCGTGATCACCGAGAACCTGATCCGCCGCTTCTGGGTGGGTTACCAGGGACTGATGGGCTACTGAAGGACTGCACGCCATGACCACGATGACCACCCCCACCGCCCCTATCGAGATCAGCCGCCAGGAGCGCCTGCAGCTGTGGACCGAACTGCTGGAACTGCAGCACCGCTATGTGAGCGCACTGGACAACAACCAGCTCGAAGAATGGCCCGGTTTCTTCGTCGAAGAGGGCCGCTACGAGATCATCCCCAAGGAGAACTTCGACGCGGGCTTTCCCGCGCCCATCATGTACTGCCGCAATGCCGGCATGCTGCGCGACCGCGTGCTGTCGCTGCGCAACGCCAACATCTACGAAGACCATGTCTACCGCCACGGCACCTCGGGCCTGGTGATCACCGCGGTGAAGGACGGCGTGGTGCACACCCAGTCGAGCTACGTGGTGGTGATCACCGGCGCGGCCGGCGAATCCAGCGTCTACCAGGCCGGCACCTACCTCGACGAGGTGGTGCAGCACCAGGGCGAGTGGCGCTACCGCAGCAAGCGCGTGGTGTACGACACCTCCCGCGTGGCCACCTTGCTCGCCACCCCCATCTGAGGACCCGCACCATGCAGACAACGACCGACAACGCACTGGAACAGGGCACGGTAGCCGCCTGGCACGACGTGGGCGAGCCCGAGGATTTTCCCGATGGCGCCGTGTGGCCCGTGGTGGTGGACGGCCTGCCCGTGGCGGTGTTCCGCGACGGAGAGGGCCTGTTCGCCCTGTACGACCTGTGCACCCATGGCGCGGCCAAATTGTCCGATGGCTGGGTCGAGGACGGCTGTGTGGAATGCCCCTTGCATCAGGGCACCTTCGACATCCGCACGGGGGCGCCCTGCAAGGCGCCCGTCACCGAAGCGGTGCGCACGTTCCCGGTGCGCGTGGTGGCGGGGCGCGTCGAAGTCGGGCTCTGACGCCCGCCTGCGCGGCCCCTGGTTTCTCTCATTTTGTTGTTGATGGATAAGGATTGACGATGGCACAACTCTCCCGCACCTCGCTTCGCCACCGGATCGGCGCAGCCGCACTGGCCACCCTGGCGGCCTGCACCAGCTTCACTGCCATGGCGCAGCAGGGCCCCATCAAGGTGGGCATGGCGCTCGACATCTCGGGCCCGTTCTCGGGCCCTGGCGCCGATGCGCGCGACGGCTTCAACCTGGCCATCAAACAGTTGGGTGGCAAGCTCGGTGGCCAGCCCGTCGAATTCATCCAGACCGACATGGCCGGCAGCCCCGACCAGGCCAAGCAGCTGGTGGACCGCTTCGTGCAGCGCGAGAAGATCGACCTGTTCACAGGCCCCATCGCCTCCAACGTGGCGCTGGCCGTGGCGCCCACGCTGTTCGCGGCCAAGGTGCCCTACCTGTCGAACAACGCGGGCCCGAGCCAGCTGGCCGGGGCGCAGTGCAACGCCTACTTCTTCGGCACCGCTTACCAGAACGACCAGTACCACGAGGCGGCGGGCCAGTTCGCGGCCGACCGCGGCTTTGGCCGCATGGTGTTGATTGCCCCCAACTACCCCGCGGGCAAGGACGGCCTGACCGGCTTCAAGCGCAAGTTCAAGGGCACGGTGGTCGACGAGGTCTACACCAAGGTAGGCCAGCTCGACTACGCTACCGAACTGGCGCAGCTGCGCGCCGCCAAGCCCGAGGCGGTGTACTTCTTCCTGCCCGGCGCCATGGGCATCAACTTCATCAAGCAGTTCGTGGGGGCCGGCCTGTCCAAGGACATCATGCTGGTGACCAGCGGCTTCTCGGCCGACGAGGACATCATCGGCGCGGTGGGCGAGCCCATGCTGGGCTTGTTCAACACCTCGCACTGGGCGCACGACCTGGACAACGCCGCCAACAAGGCCTTCGTGGCGGCCTTCCGCAAGGAGTACGGCGGACGCTTCCCATCCATCTACGCAGCCCAGGCCTTCGACGTGGTCACCGCCATGGACTCGGCCGTCAAGGCCGTGGGCGGCAAGGTGGCCGACCGCGAGGCGCTGGCCAAGGCCCTGGCTAAGGCGCAGTTCCCCTCGGTGCGCGGCAGCTTCCGCTATGCCAACAACCACTACCCGGTGCAGAACTTCTACCTGCGCACCATCGGCAAGAACGCCGAAGGCCGCGTGACCAACAAGACCATCAAGACGGTGCTCGAAAACTACGGTGACGCGTTCTCCTCGCAATGCCCGTTGAAGTGACCCTGTTTCCACTGCCTTCGCGCATCCCCTGCACACCATGAACTGGATCCTCGTCATCGAGCAATTGCTCAACGGAGCGGGCTACGGGCTCATGCTCTTCCTGATCGCGGCCGGTCTCACGCTGGTCTTCGGGATCATGGACGTGATGAACCTCTCGCACGGCTCGCTGTTCATGGTGGGCGCCTATGTGGCGGCCACGGTGCATGTGCACAGCGGCTCCTTCGCGGGGGCGGTGCTGGTAGCGATAGCCGCCACCGTGTTCGTGGCCGTGCTGCTGGAGGTGACGCTGATGCGCCGCCTCTACGGCCGCGACCACCTGGCCCAGGTGCTGGCCACCTTCGGCGTGATCCTGGTGGCCGATGATGCGGTGAAGATGGCTTGGGGCCCCTCGCCCGTGATGGCGCCCACGCCGGCCCTGCTTGCGGGCCCGGTGGAGCTGTTCGCAGGCCTGCCGTACCCCTCCTACCGGCTGGTGGTGCTGGTGGCCGGCGTGGCGGTGGCGGGCCTGTTGTACCTGCTGGTCAACCACAGCCGGGTGGGCATGCTGGTGCGGGCCGGCGCGTCGGACCGGTGGATGGCCGAACTCATGGGCGTGCGCGTCAAGCGCGTGTTCTGCGGCATCTTCGTGCTGGGGGCTGCGCTGGCGGCCCTGGCCGGCGCGCTCATGGGCCCCATCATGGCCGTGCAGGTGGGCATGGGCGAATCCATCTTGATCCCGGCGCTGGTGGTCATCGTCATCGGCGGCATCGGCTCGGTGCGCGGCGCCTTCGTGGCGGCCTTGCTGGTGGGGCTGGTGGACACCATTGGCCGGGCCTTCCTGCCGATCTTGCTGCGCGCCACGCTGCCGCCGTCTGTGGCTGCCGATCTGGGGCCGCTGTTCGCCGAGGTCGCCATGTACGCCCTGATGGCTGCCGTACTGAGCTTTCGCCCTGCCGGGCTGTTTTCTGCAAAGGCATGAGTGCCATGTCTGCCTCCTTGACCTCATCATCCCCGTCGCTGACCCCGCAGCCCATGGTCGTGCCGCGCTGGCGCGGCGCCATCGTGCCGTTGGTGCTGCTGGCTGCCTTGGCCGTCTTCCCCTTGGTCGCACCGGCGCTGGGCCTGGACTTTTACGTTAGCTTCATGCGCCGGGTGCTGGTGGTGGCGCTGGCCGCCGCCAGCCTGAACTTCATCATGGGCTTTGGCGGCATGGTGGCGCTGGGGCATGCGGGCTTCGTGGGCGTGGGTGCCTACGCCGTGGTGGTGCTCAGCGATGCGGGCGCCACATCGGCCTGGGTAGTCTGGGGCGCTGCCGTGGTGGCGGGTGCTCTGGTCGCCGCGCTGGTGGGGGCCATCTCGCTGCGCACCCAGGGCGTGTACTTCATCATGATCACGCTGGCGTTTGCGCAGATGCTGTACTTTGTCTTCGTATCGCTGCGCAGCTACGGTGGCGATGACGGCTACACATTGCCCATGCGGCCCGCGCTGGGCCTGGGCCTGGATGCGATGCACGAGCCCACGCTGTACTGGGTGGTGCTGGCCTTGGTGGCGCTGGTGCTGTGGTGGCTGGACCGGGCCACGGCTTCGCGCTTCGGTGCGGCGCTGGCGGGCATCCGCGACAACGAGACGCGCATGCGCGCGCTGGGCTACCCGGTGTACTTGCTGCAACTGGCGGCCTTCACGCTGGCCGGCGCCGTTGCCGGCCTGGCCGGTGCGCTGCTGGCCACGGGCAACAGTTTCGTGAGCCCGTCGATGATGCACTGGACACAGTCGGCCACGCTGATCGTCATGGTCGTCATCGGCGGCCTGGGCCGGCGCTGGGGCGGCCCGCTGGGCGCGGCCGTGTGGCTGGCACTGGAAGAGGCGCTCAAGCTGCACACCGACTATTGGCACATGCCGCTGGGCGTGCTGCTGATCGCCACCGCGCTGTACGCGCCCAAGGGCCTGGCCGCGCTGGCGGACCTGCGCTCAAGGAGGGCTGCGCGATGAGCCTCTTCCAAGTGCAAGGTCTGGTCAAGCGCTTCGGCGGCCTGCTGGCCACGGACCATGTGAGCCTGTCGGTGGCGCACGGCGAGGTGCATGCCCTGATCGGCCCCAACGGTGCGGGCAAGACCACGCTGGTCAACCAGATCTCGGGCCTGCTGGCGCCCGATGAGGGGCGTGTGCTGCTGGACGGCGCCGACATCACGGCGCTGCCCATGCACCGCCGCGTGGCGCAGGGGCTGTCGCGCTGCTTCCAGGTCACGCGCATCTTCCCCAGGCAGAGCGTGCGCGACAACCTGCTGCTGGCCGTGCAGGCGCACAGCGGGTCGAGCTTTCGCTTTCTGAAGCCGCGCTCGCACGAGCGCGGCCTGTACGAGGCGGCCGGCCGCCTGGCCGAACGCGTGGGGCTGCAGGGTCAGCTGGACGAGATTGCCGGTGCCCTGCCGCATGGCGCGCAACGCACGCTGGACGTGGCGCTGGCGCTGGCTTCCGGGCCCAAGCTGCTGTTGCTGGACGAGCCCATGGCCGGCATGGGGCCCGATGAGTCGCAGCAGATGGTGCAGCTCATCGAAGCTTTGCGCAAGGACATGGCCGTGCTGCTGATCGAGCACGACATGGAAGCCGTGTTCCGCCTGGCCGACCGCATCTCGGTGCTGGTCTATGGCCGCGTTCTCACCGCTGGCACGCCCGACGAGATCCGCAACAACGCCGAGGTGCAGGCTGTGTACCTGGGCACCGAAACCCTGGAGACCACCCCATGAGCGCCCCCGAGCCATTGCTGAGCTGCCAGGGCCTTCAGGCCGGCTACGGCGTGAGCCAGGTGCTGTTCGGCATCGACCTGCAGATCGGGGCCGGGGAGGTAGTGTCTCTGCTCGGCCGCAACGGCATGGGCAAGAGCACCACCATCAAGACCCTGGTGGGGGCGCTGCGCCCCACGGCTGGTGGCATCCGCTTTGCCGGCCAGGCCACCGACAAGCTCAAAAGCGACGCCATCGCCCGCCTGGGCCTGGCCATCGTGCCCGAGGGGCGCCACGTGTTCCCCAACCTCACGGTGCGCGAGCACCTGCTGGCCTTTGCCGACCACCGCAACGGCCTGCGCGATGCCTGGGACATCGAGCGCATCTATGGCGTGTTCCCGCGCCTCAGGGAGCGGCAGAACAACCTGGGTAACCAGCTGTCGGGCGGGGAGCAGCAGATGCTGGCCATCGGCCGGGCGCTGTCGACCAACCCGCGCCTGCTCATCCTGGACGAGGCCACCGAAGGCCTGGCCCCGGTGATCCGCGAAGAGATCTGGCGCTGCCTGGCCACGCTCAAGGCCGCCGGGCAGACCATTCTGGTGGTGGACAAGTACGTGCACCGACTGGTGGGCCTGGCCGACCGCCATGTGATCCTGGAGCGCGGGCGCGTGGTCTGGCAGGGCGACTCCGCCGCGCTTAATGCCGACCGCAGCCTGTGGTCGCGCTACCTCACTGTATAGAAGTTTCCCCATGCAGATGACCGAAGAGGCCGGCGCAGCCGTGGCCGAAGCGCCCGCGTGCGCCATCACCCTGTTGCCGTCCGGCAAGTCCTTCACCAGCCAGGCAGGTGAAAGCGTGCTCGATGCCGCCCTGCGCCAGGGCATCCTGCTGCCCCACCAGTGCAAGACCGGTACCTGCGGCGCCTGCCGTGCGCGGGTGGTCGATGGCGTGGCCGCCTGCCTGCCGGGCGCCCAGCCTGTGGCGCTGTCGCCGCAGGAGGCGGGGCAGGGCATGCACCTGCTGTGTTGCACGCAGGCGGCCAGCGATCTGCGCATCGAATGCGCGGAGATCCCCCACATCCCCGGCATCGCCGTGCGCAAGCTGCCGGTGCGCGTGGCGGCCCTGGAGCGCCTGGCGCCCGATGTCATGCGCGTGCTGCTGCAACCCCCGCCGGGCCAGCACCTGCACTATGCGGCCGGTCAGTACGTGGACGTGCTGCTGCCCGGCAACCGCCGGCGCAGCTATTCGCTGGCCACGCCGGCCCGCGAGGGGCAGGAGCAGCTGGAGCTGCACATCCGCCACCTGCCGGGCGGGCTGTTCACCGACCAGGTGTTCGGCAGGCTCAAGGTGCGCGACGTGCTGCGCATCGAGGGGCCGTTCGGCACCTTCGGCATGCACGATGGCGCGTCCACCGTGCCGGCCATCCTGCTGGCCAGCGGCACCGGCTTTGCGCCCATCAAGGCCCTGGTTGAGCAGTTGCTGGCCACTGGCAGCCAGCGCCCTGTGCGCCTGTACTGGGGCGGCCGCAAGCGCGAAGACCTGTACCAGCACGCCCTGTGCCTGGAGTGGGCGCAGGCGCTGCCGAGGCGGCTGAGCTACGTGCCCGTTCTGTCCGACGCGCCCGCATCCGACGGCTGGTCCGGCCGCACCGGCTGGGTGCATGAGGCCGTGCTGCAGGACCATGCGGACCTGTCGCAGCACGAGGTGTATGCCTGCGGCGCGCCGGCCATGGTGGAGGCTGCGCGGCGCGATTTTGCGGCCCGGGCGCGCATGCGGGCCACGGCGTTCTTTGCGGATGCGTTTGTGGCGCAGCCGGGGTGACCTGGACTCAGTGGGGCTTGCCCTGCCGCAGGCGGGTTTCCGACGGCGTCTCCCCGAAGCGCTTGCGGTAGCCTTCGGCGAAGTGGCCCAGGTGAAAAAAGCCATAGCGCGCCGCGATGTCCGAGACCTGCGGGGCGCGCTCGGAGGGGGCAGGCTGCTGCAGCGCCGCGCGCACCGCATCGAGCCTGATCTCGCGCAGAAAGGCCATGGGGCTCTTGCCCGTGCATTGCGCAAACGTCTGCTGCAGCGAACGGGCGCTGACGCCCACGTGCGTGCACACGTCGGCCAGGGTGATGGGCAGCTCCAGCCGGCTGTGCATGAACTCCTGCGCGCGCTTGACCACGCGGGGCAGCACGACCGGGGCGGAGCCGGGTGCGGCCATGCCCGCCGCCAGTGCCGCCGAGTAGTTGTGCTGCGTGGACAGCAGCAGGCTGGTGAGCAGGTGGCTCTCGGCCTGCTCGGCCAGCACCGGGTGGCCCAGCAGGAAGGCATTGGTCTCGACCGCCGAGCGCAGGTAGGCAATGAAGCTGGCCATGCCCATGAGCGCGGGGTTGGCCAGGTCCACCCCAAGGTCGAACACCAGCGGCTGCTGCACGGGCGCCTGCAGCAGGGCCGACAGGCGCGCCTGCAGGGTCTCGCGCTCGATCTTGACGATGAACTGCGGGCTGTCCTCGTGCCAGCGCATGGACAGCGGCTCGGTGGGCGAGGGCAGGGACGCCATGAGCGCATGCGATTCCACCGCCTGGCTGCCGCAGCGCACGCTGGCACCCCCGCGCAGCGGTATCTGCAGCAGGTAGAAGCCCGCGAGGTGGCCGGGCTCGATGCGCACGGCCGGGCCGTACTGCACGTAGTTCAGGCTGGCGTCGCGGTGCAGGGGCACGCTGTGGTGGCAGGCATCGAGCTGCGCGCCCGGGTGCAGCGTGGCCAGCTCGTGCGGGCAGAACACCCGGCCCACGAACTCGCGCGCCTCGTCCAGGTCGTGGCTGTCGAACAGGCGGTAGTGCGCCAGCGGTAGCGGGTGCGCGGTGCTGCTGCTCTGCTCGGCGGTGTGCATGCGGCTCTGCCAGTGGGGTAATGGTTCTTGGGCAAGCACGAACCACGCCACAGCGGCGGCGCGAAAACATGCGTTTGCGGGATATGCCCTGCGCTTTCGGGATGCGGCTGCGCGGGCGGCTTTTCTATTCTTGGGCCAGCACCGGGTGGAGCGCAAGAGCGTTAGCACCAGGGGCACACAGGCGGGTGTGACGGCGTGTTACCGCTGCTGCACTGCAGCACGTTCAAGGCACTACAGGAGTCAGCAGCATGGTCCAGGGATTCGAGGGGATGCGCGGCAAGAGCGCGATCGTGACCGGGGGCGCCACCCTCATCGGCGCCGGGGTGGTGCGTGCACTGCACCAGGCTGGGGTGAAGGTGATGGTGGCCGACATCAACGCCGAGGCCGGCCAGGCGCTGGCGGATGAATTGGGCGAGGGTGTGCGGTTCCGCCGCACCGACATCACCGAGGATGCCGAGATCGAAGCCTGCGTGGCCGAAGCGGCCGAGCGCCACGGCGGCGTGCACTACCTGGTGAACCTGGCGTGTTCCTACCTCGACGATGGCATCGCCTCGCCGCGTGCGGACTGGCTGGCATCGCTCAATGTCAACCTGGTCAGTGCGGTGATGGTGCTCAAGGCCGTGCGCCCGCACTTCCAGCGCGCAGGCGGCGGGGCGGTGGTCAACTTCACCAGCATCTCCTCGGGCGTGGCGCAGACCGGGCGCTGGCTCTACCCGGTGGGCAAGGCGGCCATGGTTCAGCTTACGCGCAGCATGGCCATGGACCTGGCGGGCGAGGGCGTGCGCGTGAACAGCGTGTCGCCCGGCTGGACCTGGTCGGCCATCATGGACCAGCTCACCGGCGGTGACCGCGCCAAGACCGACCGCGTTGCCGCGCCCTTCCACCTGCTGCGGCGCGTGGGCGACCCGGCCGAGGTGGCCAATGTGGTGCTCTTCCTGTGCTCGGACCTGGCCAGCTTCGTGACCGGTGCCGACTATGCCTGCGATGGCGGCTACTCGGCCATGGGGCCGGAGTCCTATACGCCCGCCATCTCCCAGCTCATGTCCTGAAGGAGCCGCTGCCATGACCATCCGATCCGTAGGCATCATCGGTGCCGGCTTTGCCGGCCTCTCTACGGCCAAGGTGCTGCGCGCCTTCGGCTTCGAAGTGACCGTGTTCGAGAAGGAGCCCGACGTGGGCGGCGTCTGGGCCGCCTCGCGCCGCTACCCGGGCCTGACCACCCAGAACCCGCGCACCACCTATGCGCTGTCGGACTTTCCGATGCCGGCGCACTACCCCGAGTGGCCGTCGGGCCAGCAGGTGCAGGCCTACCTGCACTCCTACGCCGAGCACTTCGGGCTGATTCCCCACCTGCGCATGTCCACCACGGTGGAGAGCGCAGTGCTCGACGAAGAGGCCGGGGTGTGGGCCGTGAAAGCCCGGCGGGCGACAGCCGGGCTGCCGGCCGAAGTGCACCGTTTCGACTACCTGGTGGTGTGCAACGGCATCTTCAGCGAGCCGGCCGTGCCGCAGTACCCGGGCGCCGATGCCTTCGAGGCGGCGGGCGGGCGCGTGTGCCATACCAGCCAGTTCAACGATGCGGGCGAGGCGCGCGGCAAGCATGTGCTGGTGGTGGGCTACGGCAAGTCCTCGTGCGACGTGGCCAATGCCATTGCGGCCGACAGTGCCAGCACCACGGTGCTGGCACGCCAGTTGATCTGGAAGATCCCCAAGAAGTTCATGAACGTGCTGAACTTCAAGTTCCTGCTGCTCACGCGCATGGGCGAGGCGCTGTTCAAGTACATCGAGCCCAAGGGCTTCGAGAAATTCCTGCACGGTGCGGGCCTGCCGGTGCGCAACTCCATGCTGGGCAGCGTGGAGTCGGTGGTCACGCGGCAATTGAAGCTGCGCGAGATCGGCCTGCACCCCGGCACGCCGCTCGAAACCATTGCCCGCAGCACCGTGAGCCTGGTGACCGATGGTTTTTACGAGAAGGTGGCGGCCGGCCAACTGGGCGTGCGCAAGGGCGTGAGCATCCGCGCGCTGCAGCCCGGCCAGGCCGTGCTGAGCAATGGCGAAACGGTGCCGGCCGACCTGGTGGTGTGCGGCACGGGCTGGCAGCAGCAGGTGCGGTTCTTCGACGCCAGCGTGCTGCAGCGCGTGACCGATGCGCGCGGCAACTTCCGGCTGTACCGCTCCATCCTGCCCGTGGCCATGCCGCGCCTGGCTTTCAATGGCTACAACTCGTCTTTCTTCAGCCAGCTCAATTGCGAGATCGGTGCGTTGTGGCTGGCCAACCTGCTGCGCGGCGGGCTGCAACTGCCGCCGCAGGAGGCCATGGACGCGCTGATCGACCGGCGCCTGGCCTGGATGGAGGAGCGCACCGACGGCAAGCACTCCAAAGGCACCAACATCATCCCCTTCTCGGTGCACAACATCGACGAGCTGCTGCAGGACATGGCGCTGCCGTTGGGCGTGCTCACCCGCTTCAAGCAGTGGCTGGGGCCGGTGGACCCGGCCGACTATGCCGTGGTCACCCGCCAGCTGCTGGCGCGGCATGCGGCTGTGCCCACCGTGGCGGCCACGCCCCAGGCCGCCTCCGGTGCCGCCGCTTCCTGAACCCACTCATCCCACAACACACAAGGACCCCCACCATGCCAGGACAATGGACCACGCTCGAAGCCGCCGATGGCAGCGGCCGCTTTCGCGCCTACCTCGCCACCCCTGCCAGCGGCAGCGGCCCGGGGCTGGTGCTTGCGCAGGAGATCTTCGGCGTCAACCAGACCATGCGCGATGTGGCCGACTACTACGCCGAAGAAGGCTATGTGGTGCTGGTGCCCGACCTGTTCTGGCGCCAGCAGCCCGAGGTGGAGCTCGATGCCGCGAGCGACATGCCGCGCGCCTTCGGGCTGTACCAGGGCTTCGACGAGGCCAAGGGCGTGGACGACCTGCAGACAGCCATCACCGCGCTGCGTGCCCGGCCCGAGGTGCGGGGGCAGGGCGGCGGCAAGGTGGGCGTGCTGGGCTTCTGCCTGGGCGGCAAGCTGGCCTACCTGGCCGCCTGCCGCACCGATGCCGACGTGGCCGTGGGCTACTACGGCGTAGGCATCGAGGCCGCGCTGGCCGAGGCCGGTGACATCCAGTGCCGCCTGGTGCTGCACATCGCCGAGCTCGACAGCTTTTGCCCACCGCCCGCGCGCGAGGCCATCGTGCAGGCCCTGTCGGGCCGCGAGAATGTGGAGCTGTACGTCTACCCCGGCACCGACCATGCGTTTGCGCGCGTGGGCGGCGACCATTTCCACAAGCCCTCGGCGCTGATGGCGCACCAGCGCAGCGTGGCCGCCCTGCGGCGCGAGATGGGCCCGCACTACGACCTCTCGGCCCTGTGGGACAAGCACTGCGAATACGAGTTCGCCACGCGCGATGTGGATGCCACCATGTCCACCATGGTGGCCGAGCCCTATGTAAACCACATCCCCACCATGACGGGCGGGGTGGGCTACAAGCACCTGCACGACTTCTACACGCGCCATTTTGTCAACAGCAACCCGCCCGATACCAGCCTCACGCCGATCTCGCGCACGGTGGGCGCCACCCAGGTGGTCGACGAGATGCTGTTTTGCTTCACCCACACCACCGAGATTCCCTGGATGCTGCCCGGCGTGGCACCCACGGGCCGGCGTGTGGAAATTCCGCTGCTGGCGGTGGTCAAGTTCCGCGGGGACAAGCTCTTCCACGAGCACATCTACTGGGACCAGGCCAGCGTGCTGGTGCAGGTGGGGCTGCTCGACCCCAAGGACCTGCCCGTGGCCGGGGTGGAGACGGGGCGCAAGCTGCTCGATGAAACCCTGCCGTCCAATGGCCTCATGGAGCGCTGACGGCCAGCCTCGATGTTCTAGGTGATAACCCGACAGGCCGTGCCACTGATGTGCCGCATCAGAAACAATGATTGGCACAGGTCGCTGGCGCGCCCTACATTGGGCCTACTAGAACACCGAGGAGACAAGCATGCAGCGCATTCTTTGTGCGGGGGCTTTGGCCGCCGCTGGTTTGCTGGCGGCCCAGGCCGCCCAGGCGGGCACCGTGACGGTGCTCACGTCCTTCCCCAAGGAGCTGACCACGGCCTACCAGAAAGCCTTCGAGGCCAAGAACCCGGGCATCAAGATCGAGATCCTGAACAAGAACACCACGGCCGCGATTGCCTACGTGCGTGAGCTGCCCGAGGGCCAGCGTCCCGACATCATGTGGGCCTCGGCCCCCGATGCCTTCGAGGTGCTGGCGCGCAACAAGCTGCTGCAGGCGGCACCCGACACCAAGAACCCCGCTGCGCCGGCCAAGATCGGCAACTACCCGCTCAACGACCCGCAAGGCCTTTACTACGGCCAGGCGCTGGCGGGCTACGGCATCATGTGGAACACCCGCTACCTGCAGGCCAACAAGCTGCCCGCGCCCAAGGAGTGGGCGGACCTCACGCGGCCCGAGTACTTCGGCCATGTGGCGATCTCCTCGCCCTCGCGCTCGGGCACCACGCAGCTCACGGTGGAGACCATCCTGCAGGGCGAGGGCTGGGACAAGGGCTGGGCCCAGCTGCTGGCCATGATGGGCAACGCCGCCGCCGTGACCGACCGCAGCTTCGCCGTGCCCGATGGGGTGAACAACGGCCAGTACGGCATCGGCATCGTGATCGACTTCTTCGGCCTGGCGGGCAAGTACTCGGGCTTTCCGGTGGACTTCGCCTACCCGGCCATGACGGCCGTGGTGCCGGCCAACATCGCGCTGATCGCGGGAGGCAAGAACACCGACGAGGCCAAGAAGTTCATGGCCTTCAGCATGTCCACCGAAGGGCAGCAGCTGCTGTTCGACCCCAAGATCAGCCGCCTGCCCATCCTGCCCTACAGCAGCCTGAAGGCGCCCGCAGGCTACCCCGTGCCGCAGGATGTGGCCAAGCGCGCCAAGGTGCAGTTCGATGCCGACCTGTCCGAGAACCGCTACCAGGTGGTCACCAGCCTGTTCGACCAGATGGTGACCTTTCGCCTGAAGGAGCTGCAGGCCGCCACGCGTGCCATCCACGATGCGGACAAGGCGCTCAAGGCCAAGCCCAACCCCAAGGGCAGCGAGCTGCTGGCCCAGGCGCGCAGCCTGGCCTGCACCTCGCTGGTAGGCGAAGCGAACGTGAAGAACGAGGAGTTTCTGGCGCTGTTCCGCAAGAACCGGCGCGATGTCGAGGTCTCCAAGCAGCTCACGGGCCTGGAGCAGATGTGGGCCACCAAGGCGCGCGAGAACTATGAGCGCGCGCGCGGCCTGGCGCAGCAAGCCCAGGGCCTGGCCAAGTAAGTCCTGTCCGTCTCACCCAAGGGCGCCCCTTGCGGGCGCCGGGAAGTCCCGCCATGTCCGCTGTCTTTTCCGATCCCGGCGCCGCCGGGCCCGGTGCGGCCCGCCCGCGCCGCCTGCTGCATGCCCTCTCGGGCGTGGGGCCCTGGCTCGCCTTCGGGCTGATCCTGGCCTTTCTCGCGCTGTTCCTGCTGATCCCCGTGGGGCTGGTGGTCTACACCGCCTTCATCAACGAGACCGGTGCGCTCACCATCGGGCACTTCGCCAACTTCTTCGAACAGTCGGTGTTCCGGGAGTCCTTCTTCAACAGCCTGGTGGTGTCGCTGGCCAGCGTGTTCTTCGCGAGCCTGATCGCCGTGCCGCTGGCCTACCTCACGGTGCGCTTCGAGTTCCGCGGGGCGCTCTTGATCCAGACCCTGGGCGTGCTGCCGCTGATCATGCCGCCCTTTGTCGGTGCGGTGGCGCTGCAGCTGATCTTCGGGCGCAACGGCTCGGTGAACCTGCTGCTCAACGAGTACCTGGGCTTCGCCGTGCCCATCATGGACGGGCTGGTGGGCGTGACCTTCGTCGAGAGCATCCACTACTTTCCGTTCATCTTGCTGAACTTGGTGGCCGCCATGCGCAACATCGACGGGGCCATGGAAGAGTCGGCCCTGAACCTGGGGGCGCGTGGCTGGCGGCTGTTTCGCCGCGTGATCTTTCCGCTGGCCATGCCGGGCTACCTGGCGGGTGCGGCCCTGGTCTTCGTGAAGGTGTTCGACGACCTGGGCACGCCGCTGGTGATGGGCGTGACCAACATGCTCGCGCCCCAGGCCTACCTGCGCATCACCTCGGTGGGCATCGACGACCCGCTCGGGTATGTGATCAGCGTGATCATGATCGGCTTCTCGATCCTGGCGCTGTGGATGGCGGCGCGCGTGATGAAGGGCAAGGACTACGCCACCCTGCAAAAGGGCGGCAGCTCGCTGCAGCGCCGGCGCCTGTCCACCTGGGAGTCGGTGCTGGCCTATGGCTGGATAGGGCTCATCCTGCTGGTCACGCTGGCGCCGCACATCGGCATTCTGCTGATGTCGTTCTCCAAGGTGTGGAGCTTCTCGGTGCTGCCCGATGCCTACACGCTGGAGCACTACGCCACGGTGTTCACCGACTCCAAGCAGATGATCGGCAACACGCTGCTCTACTGCTTCATCGCGGCGGGGCTGGACGTGGTGATCGGCACCTCCATTGCCTACCTGATCCTGCGCACCCAGCTGCCGGCACGCCGCTGGCTCGACTACCTGGCCTCGGCTGCGCTGGCCATCCCGGGCCTGGTGCTGGCCATCGGCTACCTGCGCATGTTCAAGGGCGTGAACCTGCCGTTCACCGACACGCCGGTGGTCACCACCTGGGTGCTCATCATGCTGGCCTATGCGGTGCGGCGCCTGCCGTATGCGCTGCGCTCGTGCATGGCAGCGCTGCAGCAGGTGCATGTGTCGCTGGAAGAGGCGGCGCAGAGCCTGGGGGCATCGCGCCTGTCCACCATCCGCCGCGTGATGGTGCCGCTGATGATGGGCGGCATCCTCGCGGGCTTCGTCACCAGCTTCATCACGGCGGCGGTGGAGCTGTCGGCCACCATCTTGCTGGCCTCGGCCCAGAGCCAGGCACCCATGAGCTACGGCATCTACCTGTACATGCAAAGCATCTCGGGCCGCGGGCCGGGGGCCGCACTGGGCGTGCTGGCTGTGCTGGTGGTGGGGTTGGGCACGTATTTCTCGCACCGCTTCGTGGAGCGTTCGCGCACCACGGTGCAGGCCAAACAGGGGTGAGCATTCCATGCATCTGAACAAAGTCTCTCTCGAAGCCCGGCACATCAGCCTGAGCTATGGCAGCACCGAGGTGCTGCGCGACGTGAACCTGCGCATCGAGCCCGGCGAGTTCTTCGCGCTGCTCGGCCCTTCGGGCTCGGGCAAGTCCACCCTGCTGCGGCTGATCGCGGGCTTCAACCAGCACCAGCGCGGTGAGCTGCTGGTGGACGGGCAGGACATCACCGGCACGCCGCCGCACGCGCGCAACGTCGGCATGGTGTTCCAGAACTACGCGCTGTGGCCGCACATGACGGTGTGGGACAACGTGGCCTTCGGCCTGGTGGAGCGGCGCGAGACCCGGGACGCCATCCGCCGCAAGGTGGGCGCCGTGCTGGAGCTGGTGGGTCTGGCCGACTATGCGCAGCGCCGACCCGGGCAGCTTTCGGGCGGCCAGCAGCAGCGCGTGGCACTGGCGCGCACGGTGGTGATCGAGCCCAAGCTCTTGCTGCTGGACGAGCCCCTGTCCAACCTGGACAAGCAGCTGCGCGTGCAGATGCGCGAGGAGCTCAAGAACCTGCAGCGCAAGCTGGGCCTGACCACCATCTTCGTCACGCACGACCAGGAGGAGGCCATGACCACGGCCGACCGCATGGCCGTGCTGGACAAGGGCATCCTGCAGCAGGTGGGGGCCGCGACGGGGCTCTACGACTTTCCTGTCAACCGTTTTGTGGCGGGCTTCGTGGGCACGGCCAACCTGCTCGAAGGCGAGGTGGTGTCGGTGGGCGGCGAGACGCTGGTCTTCAGCGTGCAGGGCCTGGGCCAACTCACGCTGCCCCGGCCGACCGAGCCGCCGGCCGTGGGGGCGGCGGCGCTGGCATTTCGCCCGCACCAGGTGAGCATCCGCGTGCGCGACGAGCAGGTCGATGCCTCGCGCCTGTGGCTGAGCGGGCGGGTGGAGAGCGCCGAGTTCCTGGGCGAGTTCTCGCGCTACCGGGTGCGCGTGGGTGAGGTGGCCCTGGTCACCGACCAGCCGCACTATGCGGGCCTGGCCATGTTCGCGCCGGGCGCCGAGGTGCGCCTGGGCATCGAGCCCACACAGGTGCGCTTTCTTGATCGCTGACCACGCCACAATGCAGCGTGATGATTGAAACCCCCTTCCTTGGCTTCTTCTCCGTGGCCTGACCGGCATGGAGATCTACCAACTGCGTGCCTTCGTCACGGCGGCCAAGCT
The DNA here is from genome assembly GCF_058783375.1 of Acidovorax sp. FW305-C-20-28. Lineage (NCBI taxonomy): Bacteria > Pseudomonadati > Pseudomonadota > Betaproteobacteria > Burkholderiales > Comamonadaceae > Acidovorax > Acidovorax sp. FW305-C-20-28. Next base: position 113,879 of record NZ_JBYSYM010000009.1, read on the forward strand.
GGGCAATGTGACGCGCACGGCCGAGGCCCTGCACCTGACGCAGCCGGCCATCACCGCCCAGATCAAGGCGCTGGAAGAGGAACTGGGCGTGGCCCTGTTCGACCGGCGGCCCGGCCGCATCAGCCTGACCCGGGCCGGTGAAACCCTGTTGCCCGAGGCCGAGACAGTGCTCACAGCCGCCGGCCACCTGCTGGGCAAGGCGCGCGATCTGCAGGGCGAGGTCACGGGCACGCTGACCCTGGGCACCGTGGCCGACCCCGACACCTTGCGCCTGGGCTCGCTGCTGGGTGCCCTGGTGCGCAGCCTGCCGCTCCTGGAGATCCGCACGCGCAATGGCGCGGCCGAGGAGTTGCGTGAGCAGGTCGCGGCCGGCCTGCTGCAGGGCGCCTTCTACATCGGCCCCAGCATCCCGCGCGAGGTGGCCGGGCTGGCCTTGCAGACCATCCATTACCGCATTGCCGGGCCGGCCAGCCAGGCGGCGCAGGTGCTGCATGCGGGCTGGCGCGACATTGCGGCCATGCCCTGGATCGGTGCGCCGCCGCTGCACCATGTGCAGACGCTGATGCGCGACATGTTTGCGCGCCAGGGGCTCACGCCGCACCAGGTGATCGAGTCCGACGAGGTTTCGCTGCCGCAAAGCCTGGTGCGCGCCGGCGTGGGCCTGTCGCTGCTGCGCGAGGACGTGGCCCTGCCCGCCAGCGAGCGTGGCGAGGTGGTGATCTGGCCCCATGCCCGGGTCGGGGCGCTGCTGAGCTTCATCTACCCCCGCGCGGCCGAGCACGACCCGGCCACCGTGGCCACGCTGCAGCTGCTGCGCACGGTGTGGGGGCTCTCCGGGTAAGACCCGTCCTTATTCGGCGGCGGCAGAAGCTCATGCCAGCAGAGTTTGCTGGCAACCCGTAAACTGCGCGGCTTGCCAACGGAGTCCGCATGAAAACCATCCAGCTCGGCCAGAGCGATCTGCACGTCACCCCCATTTGCCTGGGCACCATGACCTTTGGTGAACAGGTCAACGCATCCGATTCCCACGACATCCTTGCCCGCTCGCTGGCAGGGGGCGTGAACTTCATCGACACCGCCGAGATGTACTCCGTGCCCGCCAAGGCCGAGACCTTCGGCGCCACCGAGACCATCATCGGCAACTGGTTCGCCAAGAACCCCGGCGCGCGTGAAAAGCTGGTGGTGGCCACCAAGGTGGCCGGCCCTTCGCGCGGCATGCCCTGGGTGCGCGAAGGCAAGGGCATGGCGCCTGCCGACATCGTGGCATCGTGCGAAGGCAGCCTGCGCCGCCTGCAGACCGATGTGATCGATCTCTACCAGATCCACTGGCCCGAGCGCCATGTGCCGGCCTTCGGCGCCATGTACTATGACCCGGCCAAGGAAACCTCGCAGACCCCCATCCATGAGCAGCTCGAGGCACTGGCCGGCCTGGTCAAGGCGGGCAAGGTGCGCTATATCGGCCTGTCGAACGAGACGCCCTATGGCGTGCACGAATTCGTGCGCCTGGCCGAGCAGCATGGCCTGCCGCGCGTGGCCACGGTGCAGAACCCGTACTGCCTGGTCAACCGCACCTGGGAAAACGGGCTGGACGAGACCTGCCACCGCCTGAACGTGTCGCTCCTGGCCTACTCACCCCTGGCCTTCGGCCTGCTGACCGGCAAGTACGACGAGAGCGGCACCACCGGCCCTGATGCCCCCAAGGGTGCGCGCATCTCCTCGTACGAATCGGTGCGCAAGCAGCGCTGGGGCCGTCCCGAGTCGCTGGAGGCTGCGCGCCGCTACAACGCGCTGGCGCGCGCCAATGGCCTCACGCCCACGCAACTGGCGCTGGCCTTCTGCTACACCAAGTGGCAGGTGGCCAGCACCATCATCGGCGTGACCTCGGTGGCGCAGCTCGACGAGGACCTGAACGCCTGGGGCACGACGCTATCGCCCGAGGTGCTCAAGGCCATCGACGCCATCCGCCACGAATTGCGCGACCCGGCGCTGTGACGGACGGGTGACGGCCCGGCCGTCACCAGGTCTTCAGGCTGCGCTGGCTTCGGCGGCCAGCGCGCCTTCCTTCCACGGCACGCCCGCGGGCTCGCCCAGGTCCCAGAACAGGCCAGCCATCACGGCCAGGCCTTCGCGGGCCACGCTGGCCAGCAGGTGCTCGTTGGGCGCGTGCTGGGCGCAGGCCGGGTACGAATGGGGTACCCACAGCGTGGGCAGGTTCAGGTCGTCGGCAAAGATGTCGTTGGGCAACGAGCCTGCCAGGTTGGGCAGCAAGGTGGCGGGTGCGCCCGCGCTGTGCTGCATCGAGGCCAGCGCCCAGTCCACCCAGGGGTTGTGCAGGTCCAGGCGCGTGGCGCCGCACTGCATGCCCAGCTCGATCTCCACCTCGGCAAAGCCGTGTGCATCGAGGTGCGCGCGCACGGTGTCCTTCAGGTTGCGCCAGTCCGTGCCCACCACGAAGCGCAATTGGCAGTGCGCCATGGCACTGGAGGGAATGGCGTTGACGGGCCGTGCGGGCGAGCCCGCGCCCAGTGCCAGCACTTCCAGTGTGTTCCAGCCCACCAGTTGCTCGCCTGGTGTCAGGCCGGGCTCGCCCCAGCCCGGGGTCAGGGCCGGGTCGTCGGCGCCGCCGCCGATCACCACGTCCTTCATGGCGGTGCGCAGCTTCTCGGGCAGGGGCGGGGGCAGCAGGCCGGGCACCAGCATGCGGCCATGGTCGTCCACCATGCTGGCCACTGCATGGGCCAGCACCGTGGCCGGGTTGGACAGCACGCCGCCCCAGTTGCCCGAGTGGTAGGCCTTGGGCCGGCTGTTTACCTTGAGCGAAAAGTTGATGGCGCCGCGCGAACCCAGGAACAGCGTGGGCCGCGCCGCATTCACGCGCGGGCCATCGCTGGCGATGAAGAGGTCGGCGCGCAGGGCCTCGCGCTGCTGCTGGCAGAAGGCGGCCAGGCCCGGTGAGCCGGCCTCTTCGCCCATTTCCATGAGCAGGGTCACGTTGTAGCCCAGGCGCCCCTGGCGCGCGGCGATGGCCTGGGCCAGGGCCGTGAGCACCACCGTGTGCTGGCCCTTGTTGTCGGCCGTGCCGCGGCCGTACCAGCGCTCGCCCTCGATCTTCAGTTCCCAGGGCGACAGGCCTTCGCGCCAGTTGGCGTCCTGGCCGTTGACCACGTCGCCGTGGCCGTAGGTCAGCACCGTGGGCAGCTCGGGCGACTCCACGCGGCGCGCCAGCAGCACCGGGCCGCCGCGTGGGTCGGGGTTGTCCAGCACCTCGCAGGCAAAGCCCAGGGGTTCGAGGCCGGGCACGATCTCTTCGGCCAGGTACTGGCGCAGGGCCGGGGCGCCGGGCTGGCCGGTGTCGCTCTCGGTGCGCCAGGCCACGCGGCGGCGCAGGTCGGCTTCGAAGCGGCCGGCATCGAAGTGCTGGTGCACGCTGGCGAGCAGTTGCTCACGGTTCATCGTCGTCGTTGTCATATTGTCTTCACTCCACAATGATCTTGGCGCGGTGGGCCAGGGCGCGGTAGCGCACGATTTCCTCGTCGATCACGGTCCGCGTGGCCACGGGGCCCAGGTGCACGGGCTCCATGCCCTGGGCGCGCATCTGCTCCTGGATCGCGGGGTCGCGCGTGACGGCCTCCACCTCGGTCACGAGCCGGCGTATCACGGGTTGCGGCGTGCGCGCCGGTGCGGCAATCGCATACCAGGCATCGAATGCGGCGGCGGGCAGCTTGAGTTCTTCGACCGTGGGCACGCCCGGCAGCATGGTCGAACGCGCCTTGCCCGCAATGGCCAGGGCGCGCAGCTTGCCGGCGCGGATCTGCGGGGCGGCGGCCGCCACGGTGTCGATGCCCAGCTGGATCTCGCCGCCGATCAGTGCCATCAGCGATTGGCTGCTGCCGCGGTAGGGCACGTCCTGCAGCTGGATGCCGGCGGCCTGCTCCAGCAGCGCCCCGGCCAGGTGCGGGCCTGAGCCCGAGCCGAAGGTGGCGTAGTGGATGGTCTTGGGCGCGGCCTTGGCGGCGGCGACCAGGGCGTTGAGGTCCTTGTAGGGCGCATTGGCGCTCACCACCATGACCAGCGGCGCGCGCGCCACGGTGGCCACGGGCACCAGATCGGCGGCCGGGTCGTAGGGTAGCTTGGCGCGCAGCGCCGGGTTGACCGAATAGCTGGTGGAGCCCGACACCAGCAGCGTGTAGCCGTCGGCCTTGGCACGTACCACGGCCTCGGTGCCGATGATGGTGGAGGCACCGGGCTTGTTGTCCACCACCACGGGTGTGCCCAGGCGCGTGCCGAGCTTCTGGCCCAGGGCGCGGGCCACGGCGTCGGTGCCGCCGCCGGGTGGGAAGGGCACGACCAGGCGCACGCTCTGGCCGGGGTCGGGCCAGGCGTCCTTGGCGGCGGTGGCGCTCTGCGCATGGGCCAGGCCGCAGGCGGCGGCGAGGGCGACCATCAGCAAGGGAACTCGAAGGCGTTGTGTCATGGGGGCTCCAGGGTAGGGCGCCGGGCTGCGCAGCACAAGGGCGGGCGCAGCGGCAGGGCGATGGGTTGATTGGAGCCTCGATGCACGCAAGATCGATGCTGGTTTACCATTGCTATCGATAGAGAATTAGCACCAAGGCATTGCCTTAAAGGCAATGGAAAAGCCCACCCATGCCCCTGTCCCTGCTGAGCTTGCCCCTGCGCTACTTTCTGGAAGTGGCGCGCACCGGTTCGGTCAACCAGGCCGCACAGCGCCTGCATGTGGCGGCATCGGCCGTGAGCCGGCAGCTCGCCAAGCTGGAGGATTCGCTGGGCGTGGTGCTGTTCGAACGCCAGACGCGTGGCATGCGCCTGACGACGGCGGGTGAACGCCTGCTGGCCCATGCGGGTGCGCATGCGCAGGAGTCCGCCCAATTGGTGGAGCAACTGCAGGGCCTGGCCGAGCAGGAGGCGCGGCGCGTGCGGCTGGCCTGCACGGAGGGGTTTGCGGCCGGCTTCATGCCCCTGGTGATGGCCCAGTTCCGCGAAATGCACCCCGAGGTGGAGCTGCAATTGCATGTGGGCGTGCCCGAAGAGGTGTCCGCGCAGGTGCTGCGCGGCGATGCGGATCTGGCCCTCAAGTACAGCGTGGCGCCCGAGAAGGGCCTGGCGGTGCTGCACTCGGCCATCGCGCCGGTGTTCGCGATCACTGTGGCCGGCCATCCGCTCGCGCAGCAGCGCAGCGTGAGCGTGGCCGATGTGGTGCGCTACCCGCTGCTGCTGGGCACGGCCGGCATCACCGGGCGCCAATTGTTCGACCTGTCGTGCACGCTGCAGGGCCTGCGCTACACGCCGGCCGTGGTGAGCAATTTTTCATCGGCCCTGCTGCCGCTGCTGGGGCCGCGCGACGTGGCGCTGGCCAGCTACCTCACGGCCGCGCGCTGGGTGGAGGAGGGCGTGCTCGCGGCCCGCCCGTTCGAAGACGTCCAGTTGCAGCAGCGCCGCCTGCAGGTGCTGGCGCTCGACGGGCGCGTGCAGCCGGCGCTGGTGCAGGAATTCACTGGCGTGCTGGTGGCCGCCATCGGGCAGTACGGCAAGCGCAAGGTGGGGCGGCGCAAGCGGGTCACCTCCTGAATGGGTACCATCGGTGCGCCATGGCCAAGAAAGAACACGTCTCCGAAACCCCTGCCACCCAGTTGCTCAAGGCCCGCAAGGTGGCCTTCACCGAGCACCCCTATGAATACCTGGAGCATGGCGGTGCCCTGCACAGCGCCGAGGTGCTGGGGCTCGACCCTTTCACCGTGGTCAAGACCCTGGTGATGCAGGACCAGAACGCCAAGCCCCTGATCGTGCTGATGCACGGCAACCGCAAGGTTTCGACCAAGAACCTGGCGCGCCAGATCGGTGCCAAGTCGGTCGAGCCCTGCGCGCCCGAGGTCGCCAACCGCCACAGCGGCTACCTGGTGGGCGGCACTTCGCCCTTTGGCACGCGGCGCGAGATGCCGGTCTACATCGAGGGCAGCATCCTCGAGTTGCCGCGCATCGCCATCAATGGCGGGCGGCGCGGCTTCCTGGTGCAGATCGACCCCCAGGTCTGCGTGCAGCTGCTCGGAGCCCGGACGGTGCACTGCGCGCTGGCAGAATAGCGGGCCTGGGTACCTGCGAGTACCCGCCCCATCCAAAGGAACTGTCTTGAACGCCGTGTACCCCCTGATTGCCACCGTGGCTGCGTATCTGCTCGGCTCGCTGTCGTTTGCCGTGATCGTGACGCGCGCCATGGGCATGCGCGACCCGCGCACCTATGGCAGCAAGAACCCCGGCGCCACCAATGTGCTGCGCTCGGGCAGCAAGGTGGCAGCCATCGTCACCCTGCTGCTGGACGCGGTGAAGGGCTGGCTGCCCGTGGCATTGGTGGCCTGGTTCGGCAAGCCCTATGGGATGGAAGAGGGCACCATGGCCCTGGTGGGGCTGGCGGCCTTCCTGGGGCACCTGTGGCCGGTGTTCTTCCGCTTCGAAGGCGGCAAGGGCGTGGCCACGGCGCTCGGTGTGCTGCTGGGGGTGAGCGTCTGGCTGGGCCTGGCCGCGGCGCTTACCTGGGTGATCATCGCCTTCTTTTTCCGCTACTCGTCGCTGGCTTCGCTCGCGGCGGCCTTGTTCGCGCCCATGTACTACCTGCTGGCCGATGGCGCGGTCTGGAATGCCGACAACCGCATTGCCGCCGCCATCGTGGTGATGGGCCTGCTATTGGCCTGGCGCCACAAGGAGAACATCAAGCGCCTGCTCGAAGGCAAGGAGTCGCGCCTGGGGGGCAGCAAGACGGCCAAGGCCAAGGGAGCGAAGGGCTGAGCCCCCGGGCTGGCCCATTGACCGCTGGTATCAGCGCGCCCCGAGCGCTGCGGGCGCAGTGATAAGTGAACGCATGCCCGAGATGCGCTGTGCCGCATACAGGCCCAGGCGCACCATGGTGCGGTGGTTGAGCTCCACCTTGACGGCAGAGCGGGCCATGGCCGACTGGATGCGCGGCTTGCCGCTGGCCGTCTGGTACAGGTTGGGCAGGTTCTGCTGCTGGCCCACCGGGTCGAGCAGGCTGGCCACCAGGGGGTAGTTGGCCTTTTCGCTGCGGCGCAGCACGATGGCCACCTCGCCGTTGTCCAGGCGCACGAAGGTGCCCGGCGGGCACAGGCCGATGGAACGCACGAGCGTGTAGCTCACCTCGTCGCGCTGGTCCACCTCCTGGCCCACGATGGCGCGCACCGAATCGGTGGCGCTGCGCCCCGCGCGTGACTTGCGCGGGCTGATCATGGCCGCGTAGCGGTCGATGGTGCCCAGGATGCGCGTCAGGCGGTCCGGGGGATCTTGCTGGGCCAGGGGGACCTGGTCGGCCATGTTGGTATGGTGCTGGCCCACGACGTCCAGCCACAGCTGGTCGTTCACGAACAGGCGCTCCAGCAGCGCCTGGCTCTCCTCGGGGTGGCTGCGGATGGCTTCCTGCTGGGCGCTGCTGGGGCGTTCGCGCTGCTCGGCCAGCTCGTCCTGCAGAGCGGTCATGCCGATGTTCATGGTGAGCGCGGCGCGCACCAGGCTGTCGCGCTCGCCGGGCTCCAGGCGCAGGTCCTGCGCCATGATGTGGCACAGGGTGCCGCAGACCAGCGCGTGCGCCGCGCTGTAGCCCACCGACGAGGTGGCAGCGAGCTGGAACATGAGGTACAGCGCCGCATCGATGTCATGCGCCACCAGTTCCTGCAACCACAGGTCGAAGCTGCGCACCTTGCCCGGAAAGTCCTGCACCTGCAGCGGCTTGGACAACAGCACCGACAGGCCCGACTCCAGGTCCGACCACAGGCCGAGCAGGTCTTCGTACTCGCCTTCGGGCGGGCTGTTGCTGGGCAGGGCGATGGCGTTCATGGTGGTGCGTGCGTCGTGCCTGGGTGTTCAGTGGCGCTTCTCCAGCACCATCTGGTCGTTGTTGCGGGTCATCTGGAACTGGGTCAGAAAGCTGTTGCCCAGCAGCACGAAGGGCATGCCCTCGGGTGTGATGACTGCCATCACGCCCAGCACTTCCACGTCTCCCAGGCGCACGGAATTGAGGCGCACACGCCAGCCAACGGCCGAGCCGTTGGCCGTGCTCATGACCACCTTCTGGTTGTCGTCGACCTTGATGCCCATGCGGTCTGCATCGGGCTTGCCGATGGCGACCACCGATGCGCCGGTGTCGACCATGTACTTCATGGGCTTGCCGTTGATGGTGCCGGTGTTGATGAAATGCCCCTGGTTGTCGGCCATGAGGACGATGCGCTTGCCGCTGCCGCTGGATCCGAGCGCGACGGGCGATTCACCCAGCCGCAGCTGACGGCGGGCGCCCTGGACTTCCACAGTGGCCTCGTCGCGGGTCACGGACAGCACCTTCACGCCCTGGTGCGTCTCCCCGGGGCCTACGGCGCGTGGCTCCCCTCCATCGACCACGAGCAGGGCCTTGCTCCCCAGCATGCCGGCCAGGGCGATGGACTTGCCGGACGACTGCGCCGCGAGTGGCCAGGCAAGGCAGGCGGCAGCGGCGAAGGAGAGGACGGAACGCAGTGGGCGCATGGTCAGGGCGCTTCAGTCGCGGAAGTTGTCGAAGGACAGCGGCGTGTCCGTCACGTCCTTGCGGATCAGCGCCATGGCGGCCTGCAGGTCGTCGCGCTTGGCGCCGGTCACGCGCACCTTGTCCTCCTGGATGGCGGCCTGCACCTTGAGCTTGCTTTCCTTCAGCAGCTTCTGGATCTTCTTGGCCAGTTCGCTCTCGATGCCATTCTTGACCTTGATGACCTGCTTGACCTTGTCGCCGCCCATCTTCTGCACATCGCCCATGTCGAGGAAGCGCACGTCCACGTTGCGCTTGGTGAGCTTGTTGCGCAGCACGTCCTCGATCTGGGTGAGCTGGAAGTCGGCGTCGCCGATCAGCGTGATCTCCTTGTCCTTGATCTCGATGCTGGCGGAGGTGCCCTTGAAATCGAAGCGGGTTCCGATCTCCTTGGCGGTGTTTTCTACGCCGTTTTTCACTTCGACCAGGTTGGCTTCGCAGACGGTATCAAAAGATGGCATGGTGGTGGCTCTCTGTCTATCTATCTCGGGAATACGGGTTTCGCCCCAATGCCCGCAGGCGTGGGTGCGACAATCGGGCCAATGGTAGTCGAGAAAAACGTCCCTTTGCAGCCCTGCAATACCTTCGGCATTGCGGCGCGCGCCCAGACCCTGGTGCGCGTGCATGCTGCCGATGATATTGCGGCCTTCCTGGCCGATAAAGAACTGTCTGGCGGCCCGGTCTTCGTGTTGGGCGGCGGCAGCAACATCATCCTGACCGGCGATGTGCGCCCCGTAGTGCTCAAGATGGAGATCAAGGGCCTGCGCCTGGTCGAGGAAACCCCCCGGGCCTTCATCGTCGAGGCCGGCGCTGGCGAAGTCTGGCACGACTGCGTGACCTGGACGTTGGAGCAGGGCTACCCGGGCCTGGAAAACCTGGCGATGATCCCCGGTACCGTGGGCGCATCGCCGGTGCAGAACATCGGCGCCTATGGCGTGGAACTGCAGGACCGCTTTGACTCGCTGGATGCCATCGACCTGGCCACGGGCGAGCGTTTCACGCTCGATGCCGCGCAGTGCGCCTTCGGCTACCGCGACTCGGTGTTCAAGCATGTACCCTCGCAGCCCGTGGTGGCCGGTGGCCTGCCGCGCGGCATGGGCCTGGCCGGGCGTGCGGTGATCACGCATGTGCGCTTTCGCCTGCCACGCCCGTGGAAGCCGGTGCTGGGCTACCTGGACCTGGAGCGGCGCCGCGCCGAGGCCGGCGTGGCAGAACCCAGCCCCCGGCAGATCTTCGACTGGGTCTGTGACATCCGCAGGAACAAGCTGCCCGACCCGGCCGTGGTGGGCAATGCCGGCAGCTTCTTCAAGAACCCCACGGTCTCGCCCGAGCAGTGTGCCGACATCATCGCGCGCGACCCCAAGATCGTGCACTACCCCATGCCCGACGGCAGCATCAAGCTGGCCGCCGGCTGGCTCATCGACGCCTGCGGCTGGAAGGGCAAGTCCATCGGCAAGGCGGGTGTCTATGAAAAGCAGGCCCTGGTGCTGGTCAACCGCGGCCGTGGCGAGCAGAGCGTCACCGGCGGCGAAGTCATGACCCTGGCCAAGGCCATCCAGACCAGTGTGTACGAGCGCTTCGGCATCCGGCTGGAGCCCGAGCCCGTGGTCGTGTAGCCGCCCTGAAAAAGAAAAGCCACCCGAGGGTGGCTCTCCTGTCGAAGCGCTGCGGGGGTTATTCGCTGCGCTCGTCGTTCAGTTGGGCCAGCGCAGCATTGCCACCCAGCGACAGCAGGCCGGCGCGCGAGTACACGCCCAGCTTGGCGCGCGTGTCCACGATGTCCAGGTTGCGCATGGTCAGCTGGCCGATGCGGTCGGCAGGCGAGAACGGCGCGTCTTCCACCTTTTCCATGCTCAGGCGCTCGGGCGCGTAGGTCAGGTTGGGCGATTCGGTGTTGAGCAGCGAATAGTCGTTGCCGCGGCGCAGTTCCACGGTCACCGTGCCGGTGATGGCGCGGGCCACCCAGCGCTGGGCGGTTTCGCGCAGCATGATGGCCTGCGGGTCGAACCAGCGGCCCTGGTAGAGCAGGCGGCCGAGCTTCAGGCCATTCATGCGGTACTGCTCGATCGTGTCCTCGTTGTGGATGCCGGTCACCAGGCGCTCGTAGGCGATGTGCAGCAGCGCCAGGCCGGGGGCCTCGTAGATGCCGCGACTCTTGGCCTCGATGATGCGGTTCTCGATCTGGTCGCTCATGCCCAGGCCATGGCGGCCACCGATGCGGTTGGCTTCCATGATCAGGGCCACGGGGTCGCTGAACTCCACGCCGTTGATGGCCACGGGCTGGCCTTCCTCGAAGCGCACCGAGACTTCCTCGGCCTTCACCTGCACGTCGTCCTTCCAGAACGCCACGCCCATGATGGGGTTGACGATGCGGATGCCGCTGTTCAGGAACTCCAGGTCCTTGGCTTCGTGCGTGGCACCCAGCATGTTGCTGTCGGTGCTGTAGGCCTTCTCGGCGCTCATCTTGTAGCCGAAGCCTTCCTTGGTCATGAAGGCCGACATCTCGGCGCGGCCGCCCAGCTCGTCGATGAACAACTGGTCCAGCCAGGGCTTGTAGATCTTGAGCGAGGGGTTGGTGAGCAGGCCGTAGCGGTAGAAGCGCTCGATGTCGTTGCCCTTGAAGGTCGAGCCGTCGCCCCAGATGTGGACGTCGTCTTCCTTCATGGCGGCCACGAGCATGGTGCCCGTGACGGCGCGGCCCAGCGGCGTGGTGTTGAAGTAGGTGATGCCGGCGGTGCTGATGTGGAAGGCGCCGGCCTGCAGGGCGGCAATGCCTTCGTGCGCCAGCTGCGTGCGGCAGTCCACCAGGCGGGCCTTCTCGGCGCCGTACTCCATGGCCTTCTTGGGGATTGCGTCGTAGTCGGGCTCGTCGGGCTGGCCCAGGTTGGCCGTGTAGGCGTAGGGCACGGCGCCCTTGTTCTTCATCCAGCGCAGTGCGGCGCTGGTGTCGAGGCCGCCGGAGAAGGCGATGCCGACCTTCTGGTTGACGGGCAGGTTCTGGAGGATGGTGGCCATGGCGGTCAGGACTTTCTCAGGGCTCAGCCGAAGTGGCAGATGTAGTGGTAGGCGCTGGCCACGCGGATCTCGAACTTGGAGTTGCCGGGCACGCTGAATTTCTCGCCCGCGCCGGACTTGACCCAGGTGTCGGTGCCGTCGAGCTTGTACTCGCACTCGCCGCCCACGCATTCCATGATCTCGGGCGCGCCGGTGTTGAAGGTCAGCGAGGCGGGCAGCACCACGCCCACCGACTTCTTCGTGCCATCGGGGAAGGTGATGTTGTGGCTCACGCACTTGCCGTCAAAGTACACATTGGCCTGGGTGGTGACGGACACGCCGTCGATTTTTTCGGTGGTCATGGATGCGCGTTGGTTAGAGGGAAACCCCTGATTTTAGGCCAGCGTATCGGCGCTGCCGCGCCGGGCAAAAAAAAGAGCCCCGAAGGGCTCTTTGAAGACTGGACGCATGGAGGCGGGCAGCCGTCAACGGCAATGGTCACTGGGCCGGCAGCGTGCGCATGCCACCGGCTGCCTGGGCTGCCCGCCCGAGCCCCGCGGCTCTTAGCGCCAGTAGGGATTGCGCGGGTGGTGGTAGGAGCGGTCGTAGCCGTACTCGATCACCGTGACCGGGGGCGTCACATACGTGGGTGCCGGGTAGGTCGAGGTGACCACGCCAGGCTGGGCATAGCCCTGCTGGTAGGCGGGCTCCGTGGAGTAGGTCTGGCCGGGTTGCACGCTCACGGGGATCCAGCGGCCCGGGTCGTACTGCGTGCGCGTGGTGTACTGGCGGCCCGCGTACTCGTAGACCACGTTGTAGCCCACGGTGCGGTTCTCGTAGTAGGTCTGGTTGTGGCAGCGCTGCACGTTTTCGTACTGCGGCTGGCCGCCTTCGATGTTGTTGCCCAGCACGGCGCCACCGATCACGCCCAATGCCGTGGCGGCGGCCCGGCCGCTGCCCTTGCCGATCTGGTTGCCCACGGCACCGCCGGCGATGGCGCCCAGCACGGCGCCGCCGCCCGAGGTGCGGTTGCCGCTGTACACGGTTTCGTTGTTGCACACCTGCTGGGGCACGGCCACCTGCTGGACGATGGGGGTGGACGAGAGCACGCGGCCCTGTTCCTGGGCGGTGGCCAGGGTGGCGACGGCAACCATGGCGGAAAAAATGGCGATCTTTTTCATGGAGAAACTCCTTTCAGGTCGGTACATAACGCACCAGACTGTTGAAAAGTTTAGGCCTGGCGGGTCAAAACCGGGTGGGCAGGCCGTAAAACTGCGTAAAGATTTGTGCAATATCTCCGGTTTCCAGCGGTGGGATCCCGGTGATCTCAGGGGTTGGAGCCGCTGTTTCGCCATTCGTTCCAGGTTTCGGGTGCAAAACCGACCGAAATCCGGGTGCTGCCGCCCGCATTCCACTCCACCACGGGACGCTTGACCACGCTGGGCTGGGCCTGCAGCAGGGCGCTGGCGCTGGCATCGTCCTGGACGGCGGCCTGGGTGTCCGCGTCGAGCTTGCGCCAGGTCGTGCCCTGGCGGTTGACCAGCCTGTCCCGGCCCACGGCGGCCAGCCAGCCGGGCAGGCGGTCCGCCGGGACGCCCTGTTTCTTGAAATCGTGGAACACGTAGTCCAGGCCCTGGTCGGTGAACCAGGTGCGGGCTTTCTTCACGGTGTCGCAGTTAGGGATGCCGTAGAGGGTGATGGTGCTGGGGCTTGTCATGGGTAATACGGATTCAGGAGGTGTGCAACCGCAGGCTCGGCGACAATCGCGGGCAGTATGGACACGAATAATATCGACACCCTGGACGGCTGGCTGCAGCATTGCGAGCGCCTGCATCCGCACAACATCGACATGGGCCTGGAGCGGGTCAGCGAAGTGGCCCGGCGCATGGCGCTGCGCTTCGACTGCCCGGTGATCACCGTGGCGGGCACCAATGGCAAGGGCTCCACCTGCGCCATGCTGGAGGCCGTGGGCCTGCAGTCCGGCTACCGCACGGGCGTGTACACCTCGCCCCACCTGGTGCATTTTGAAGAACGCTGCCGCGTGCACGGCGAGATCGTGGCTGCCGCCGACCTGGTGTCGCACTTCGCGGCCGTGGAGGCCGCCCGCGTGCAGGGTGGCGAGGCGATCTCGCTGACCTATTTCGAATTCAGCACCCTGGCCATCCTGCGCCTCATGAGCCAATCGCGCCTGGACCTGGCGATCCTGGAGGTGGGCCTGGGCGGGCGGCTCGATGCCACCAACATCATCGATGCCGATTGCGCCATCATCACCAGCATCGACATCGACCACACCGAATTCCTGGGCAAGGACCGCGAAAGCATCGGCCGCGAGAAGGCCGGCATCATGCGCGCCGGACGTCCGGCAATCGTGAGCGACCCCATGGCGCCGCAGAGCGTGGTGGACCATGCCGCGGCCATCGGGGCCGACCTGTGGCTGTCGGGCCGGGATTTCAATGTCTCGGGCGACAAACAGCAGTGGAGCTGGGCCGGGCGCGGCCGCCGCTATGCCGGCCTGGCCTACCCCTCGCTGCGCGGCGCCAACCAGTTGGTGAACGCCGCTGGCGTGCTGGCGGCGTTCGAGGCGCTGCGCGATCGCATTCCCGTCACGGCCCAGGCCGTGCGCACCGGCATGGCCATGGTGGAGCTGCCCGGGCGCTTCCAGATCGTGCCGGGCGAGCCCACGCTGGTGCTGGACGTGGCGCACAACCCGCATTCGGTGGCGGCCCTCACGGCCAACCTCGATGCGATGGGCTTTTTCCCCACCACCCATGCGGTGTTCGGCGCCATGGCCGACAAGGACCTGGCGACCATGCTCGCCAAGGTGGGCACGCTGGTGGACCGCTGGTATTTCACCAACCTGCCCACGCCGCGGGCGGAGACCGGGGCCTCGCTGCAGCAGAAGTGGAACGCCCTGCAGATGGTCGCTGGCGGGCGCCGCGAGGTGGCCACCAGCGTGCACCAAGACCCCCAGCAGGCACTGCAGGCTGCGGTGGCTGCCGCAGCCCCGGCTGATAGAATCGTGGTCTTTGGCTCGTTCTACACGGTGGGCGGGGTATTGATCAACGGCACCCCCCGCCTGCACGCCAAACATCTGGGTGCGTGAGCACCCCGCACGAGTCGCAACTCCATGGCATTTTTCAAGTTTCGGTGGCCCGGTCAGAGTGAATCCGCCGCACCGGCCGACAAGCCGGCTGCCAAGCGCTCGCGCGCGGCGCCCCCGGCCGAAAGCATCGAAGCGATGCGCCGGCGTGCGCGCCACCGCCTGATCGGTGCCGCCGTGCTGGTGGCCCTGGGCGTGGTGGGCTTTCCGCTGCTGTTCGATACCCAGCCGCGCCCCATCGCGGTGGACATTCCCATCGAGATCCCGGACCGCAACAAGACCGCGCCCGTGGTTGTGCCTGCGCCCGCACCGGCTGCTGCCCAGGCCCCTGTGGCCGCGCCGGCGCCTGCGGCCGTGGCGCGCCAGGCTGCGCCGGCACCGCAGCCCATGGGCCGCACGGCAGCGGGCCAGGGCAATGCCGGCAATGGCCTGAGCGAGGGCGAGGAGATCATCTCCAGCCCCAAACCCGCGCCGGCGCCCAAGCCGCCCGTGGTGGCGGCCGCACCCAAGCCCGATCCCGCGCCCAAGCCGGAGCACAAACCTGAACCCAGGCCGGAGCCCCGGGTCGCCGCGGCAACGCCGGTTCCAGCCCCAGCGCCTGGGGCCCCGCCAGCACGCGCCAACGACGAGGCCGCCCGCGCCCGCGCCCTGCTGGAGGGCCGCACGGCGGCACCGGCCGTGGCCGCCGCTGCCTCGGCCGGTGCCGAAGAGAGCCGCTTCATCGTGCAGGTGGGCGCCTTTGCCGATGCCGAGAAGGCCCGCGAGGCGCGCACCAAGGTGGAGCGCTCCGGCCTCAAGACCTTTGTGCAGGTGGTGGATACCAAGGATGGCAAGCGCACCCGGGTGCGCGTGGGCCCCTTCAACAACCGGGCCGATGCGGACAAGGCCGCCGGCAAGATCCGCGCGCTGGAACTCTCGGCCTCGGTGCTGACGCTCTGATGCCGGAGCAGGTTGCTGCGCCGTTGATGGCGGCGCTGGACTGGATTTTCGTGGCCGTGCTGCTGGCTTCCATGCTGCTGGGGGCTTGGCGCGGCCTGGTGTACGAGGTGATGTCCCTGGTGGGATGGGTGGTGGCCTTCTTTGTGGCGCAGTGGCTGGCCGGCGATGTGGCCGCACTGCTGCCCATGGGCGAGCCGGAAAGCAGTCTGCGCTATGCCGCAGGGTTCGCGCTGGTGTTCATCGGCGCGGTCTTTGCGTGGGGCTTTCTGGCCTGGCTGGCCAAGAAGCTGGTGGAATCCATCGGCCTGCGCCCGGTGGACCGCACGCTCGGGGCGGCCTTCGGTGTGCTGCGGGGGCTGGTGCTGCTGCTGGCCGTGGCCGTGGTGGCCCGGCTCACGCCGCTGCACGAAGCCGCCTGGTGGCAGGAGTCGCGGGGGGCGCCGGTATTGGCCCAGGTGCTGGAGGGGTTGAAACCGGTGCTTCCGGAAGAATTTACAAGGCACTTGCCTTCGTGATACGCAGTGGCCAGAAGCCGCTGTTGTTGGTGTGTAGCGGGGATGTTCCCGCAAACGGATGGAAACGAACTATGTGTGGAATCGTTGGCGTCGTCAGTACAACGCCCGTCAATCAGTTGATCTATGACGCCTTGCTGCTGCTGCAGCACCGGGGCCAGGATGCCGCCGGCATCGTGACCCAGCAGGGCCGCAAGTTCTTCATGCACAAGGCCAAGGGCATGGTGCGCGACGTGTTCCGCACGCGCAACATGCGGGCCTTGCCGGGCAATGTGGGCCTGGGCCAGGTGCGCTACCCCACGGCCGGCAATGCCTACAGCGAGGAAGAGGCCCAGCCTTTCTACGTGAACGCGCCCTTCGGCATCGTGCTGGTGCACAACGGCAACCTGACCAATGCCCAGACGCTGCGCACGGAGCTGTTCCAGACCGACCACCGCCACACCAACACCGAGAGCGATTCGGAAGTGCTGCTCAACGTGTTCGCGCACGAACTGGAACGCGCCACGGCCGGCGTGCCGTTGAGCCCCGACGATGTCTTCAAGGCCGTGCGCGCCGTGCACAAGCGCATCAAGGGCTCGTACGCCGTGATCGCGCTGATCGCTGGCCATGGCCTGCTGGCCTTCCGCGACCCGCATGGCATTCGCCCGCTTGCGATCGGCCGCGGCGCCGATGGCACCGTGATGGTGGGCAGCGAGTCGGTGGCGCTGGAGGGCACCTCGCACGTGTTCGAGCGCAATATCGATCCCGGCGAAGCCGTTTTCATCACGCTC
This sequence comes from Acidovorax sp. FW305-C-20-28, assembly GCF_058783375.1. NCBI lineage: Bacteria > Pseudomonadati > Pseudomonadota > Betaproteobacteria > Burkholderiales > Comamonadaceae > Acidovorax > Acidovorax sp. FW305-C-20-28. The sequence goes on from NZ_JBYSYM010000009.1 coordinate 130,769, forward strand.
GACGGCACCGTGCATTCGGCCCAGTGCGCCGACAACCCGCAGCTCAACCCCTGCATCTTCGAATTCGTGTACCTGGCCCGCCCCGACTCGGTGCTGGACGGCATCTCGGTCTACCAGGCCCGCCTGAACCTGGGCGAGGCCCTGGCCAAGCGCGTGGTCTCCACCGTGCCGCCCAACGAGATCGACGTGATCATTCCCATCCCCGAGTCGAGCCGTCCCAGCGCCACGCAGCTGGCGCACCTGCTGGGCGTGCCGTACCGCGAAGGCTTCGTGAAGAACCGCTACGTGGGCCGCACCTTCATCATGCCGGGCCAGGGCGTGCGCAAGAAGTCCGTGCGCCAGAAGCTCAATGTGATCGCCAGCGAGTTCAAGGGCCGCAACGTGCTGCTGGTGGACGATTCCATCGTGCGCGGCACGACCTCGCGCGAGATCGTGCAGATGGCGCGTGATGCCGGCGCCCGCAACGTTTACCTGGCCAGCGCTGCGCCACCCGTGCGCTACCCCAACGTGTACGGCATCGACATGCCCACCAGCAGCGAGCTGGTGGCCCATGGCCGCACGGTGGAAGAAATCCGCCAGGTCATCGGCTGCGACGCGCTGATCTACCAGGACGTGGATGGCATGAAGAAGGCCGTGGGCTCACTCAACAAGGCCATCGTCGGCTTCGACGCCTCGTGCTTCGATGGCACCTACGTCACGGGTGACATCACGGCCGACGAGATCGCACGCCTGAACGAAGGCCGCGTGGGCGTGGAAGAGAACGAGGAAGACACCTCGCGCCTGGCCCTGCCCAACGCGCAGGACGCGTAAAGGCCGGCCCTGTCGAGGGCTGGCATGTTGCATTCGTGGGCGCGCCGTTCATTCGGGGCGCCCATGCCGCTTCAGGGCCGACACGCCGGCCAGTGGCCCGGCTACTTATCATTATTGGCGTTGATGCCGCCTTCGCCCCCAGCAGGGCAGGGCGGCCCACCTAGCAAGACCTATGACCGACCAGAACAACACCTCCACCCCCGCCGGCCGCGTGCGCACCCGCTTTGCGCCATCGCCCACCGGCTTCATCCATCTGGGCAACATCCGCTCGGCCCTGTACCCCTGGGCGTTTGCGCGTGCCATGGGCGGCGACTTCATCCTGCGCATCGAGGACACCGATGTGGAGCGCTCCAGCCAGGTGGCGGTGGACGTGATCCTGGAAAGCATGGAATGGCTGAGCATGCAGCCCGACGAGGGCCCGTTCTACCAGATGCAGCGCATGGACCGCTACCGCTCCGTGCTTGAAGAGCTCAAGGCCACGGGCCTGGTCTACCCTTGCTACATGAGCATCGCCGAACTCGATGCCCTGCGTGAAAAGCAGATGGCCGCCAAGGAAAAGCCGCGCTACGACGGCACGTGGCGCCCCGAGCCTGGCAAGACCCTGCCGGCCATCCCCGAAGGCGTGCAGCCCGTGCTGCGCTTCAAGAACCCGCAGGGCGGCGTGGTCGCCTGGGACGACAAGGTCAAGGGCCGCATCGAGATCAGCAACGACGAACTCGACGACCTGGTGATCGCGCGCCCCGACGGTACGCCCACCTACAACTTCTGCGTGGTAGTGGACGATATCGACATGGCCATCACCCACGTGATCCGCGGCGACGACCATGTGAACAACACGCCGCGCCAGATCAACATCTTCCGTGCCCTGGGCAAGGAACCCCCGGTGTACGCTCACCTGCCCACCGTGCTCAACGAGCAGGGCGAGAAGATGAGCAAGCGCAACGGCGCCAAGCCCGTGACGCAGTACCGCGATGAAGGCTACCTGCCCGACGCCATGGTCAATTACCTGGCCCGCCTGGGCTGGAGCCACGGCGACGACGAGATCTTCAGCCGCGCGCAGTTCCTCAAGTGGTTCAACCTCGACCACCTGGGGCGCAGCGCCGCGCAGTTCGACGAGGCCAAGCTGCGCTGGGTCAATGCCCAGCACTTGAAGGCCATGGACGACGAGGCCCTGGCCGCCCTGGTCTCGGCCCAGCTGCAAAAGCGCGGCCTGGCTGCAGCCGACCTGGCCGATGGCCGCCTGCCGCGCATCTGCGCATTGTTCAAGGACCGCTGCGACACCACCGTGGCCTTAGCCGACTGGGCCCAGGTGTTCTATGGTGACGTGACGCCCAACGAGGCGGAGCTGGCCCAGCATGTGACCGATGCCATCAAGCCCGCCATCGCCGCGCTGTCCGAAGCGCTGGCCACCTGTGAGTGGAACAAGGCGGCGATCAGCGCTGCGTTCAAGCAGGTGCTGGCTGCGCACGGCCTGAAGATGCCCCAACTGGCCATGCCCGTGCGCGTGCTGACGGTGGGTACGGCCCATACGCCATCGGTCGATGCGGTGCTCGAATTGCTTGGACGCGAAAAAATTCGCGTTCGTTTGCAAAACGGCTAAAAACCTGTCTATAATTTGAGTCTCTGATGAAGACGACATACACAGTGTGAATGAAGTCGACAAAGGGCAGTTTGGGAAGGTATTTCCAGCTGCATCAAGTGGGGGTATAGCTCAGCTGGGAGAGCGCTTGCATGGCATGCAAGAGGTCATCGGTTCGATCCCGTTTACCTCCACC
>NZ_JBYSYM010000009.1:133453-200607 GCF_058783375.1 Acidovorax sp. FW305-C-20-28
GGGGTATAGCTCAGCTGGGAGAGCGCTTGCATGGCATGCAAGAGGTCATCGGTTCGATCCCGTTTACCTCCACCACGGTTTTTTTGGTTAGTCGGTTAGTTCCAAGGTTATGACCCTATCGTCTAGAGGCCTAGGACATCACCCTTTCACGGTGAGTACCGGGGTTCGAATCCCCGTAGGGTCGCCAAGTTTGTAGCGCTTGGCCTGTGTCGCACGATGCAGGTGAAAGCTATCTACCAGGAGTGGTAGTTCAGTTGGTTAGAATACCGGCCTGTCACGCCGGGGGTCGCGGGTTCGAGTCCCGTCCACTCCGCCATATTCATCAGGGTCAGCAGATATCCATCTGCTGACCCTTTTGTTTTTGTTTTGTCGCTTTTGTATTTTTTGATTCCACCCGGCTTGAATGAAGCGGGTGGCGCATGGCCGCTTTCTCATGCCGGCGCGCGGCTTGGTTTCGGCGGCCGTATCGGCTTGACGGCCATGACCGTCTTTTGGCTTGTGTTCGTCAACAACTGCGCAAATGCCGCGGCTGCCGGCGACAGGCTGCGGCCCCTGCGCTGCAGCATGCCGATGGTGCGCGCGATCTCGGGCTTTTCCAGCCGTACGCCCACCACCGAAGCCGAGCGGCGCGGCAGGGTGAGCTGCGGCACCACGGCCACGCCCAGCCCGTTTTCCACCAGCCCGATCAGGGTGGACACATGCCGCACCTCGCACACGGGGCGCGGCAGGGGCGGCAGTTCGGCCAATGCCTGGTCGATGAAGAGCCGGTTGCGGCTTGCGTGCGAGACGCGGGCCAGCGGGTAGTCGGCCAGTTCCTCCCAGCGCACGGATCGGCGCCCGGCCAGCGGATGTTCCTTCGGGCAGGCCAGCACGTAAGGCTCTTTCAGCAGCGGGGTGAATTCCAGGTCCGGGTCCTGCATGCCGATGTAGTTGAGCGCGAAATCCGCCTCGCCCTGCTTTACCGACTCCAGCACCTCGTCGGCGCCTTCTTCGATGATGCGCACCAGCACCTGGGGATGTTGTGCCCGGAAGGCCTTGATCAGGGGCGGCAGGAAGTGGTGTACGGCCGAAAACACGCAGCCGATGGTCACGTCGCCCGCTTCGAGCCCGGCCGCATCGCGCAGGCTGGCGATGCAGCGGTCGAGCTCATCGACCTGGCCGCGCACCTGCTCGAGAAAGCGGCGGCCCAGCAAGGTGAGGTGCACGGTGCGTGTCGTGCGGTCGAACAGCCGCACGCCCAGCAGGTCTTCCAGGTGCGAAATGCGGCGCGACAGCGCAGGCTGCGACAGGTGCAAGGCCTTGGCGGCCGCAGCGAAGCTCTGCAGATCGCCCACGGTGACGAAGGCGCGCAGATCGGCCAGCGACGGCTTCAGCACGGCAAACCCCAGCTATTCATGCAGAACATGCAATAAAACCTCAGAAAGTTGCAATTTACAGCAGCTGGCCTGGGCCTTCAAGATGCGCTCCATAACAGGAGACAAGCACCCATGAAGCGACGCCAACTGCTGCTGCAGGCAGCCTCGGCCGCGATCGCCTTGCCCGGCCTGGGCAGCACGGCGCTGGCGCAGGCCTACCCGAACAAGCCGATCCGCTACCTGGTGCCCGTCGCTGCGGGCGGGGGCAGCGACATGATCGCGCGCGTCGTCACCGAGCGCTGGGGCAAGCAGCTCGGCCAAGCCTTCGTGGTGGACAACCAAAGCGGTGGCGGTGGTGTGGTCGCCTGCATGTCCACCGCCCGCGCCTCGCCGGACGGCTACACGCTGATGCAGAGCTACGTGGCCACGCACGGCACCACGCCGGCCACGCGCAAGGTGGGCTACGACGCGGTCAAGGATTTCACGCCGGTCGGCATGATCGGCGCCACGCCCAACGTGCTGGCCATCAGCGCCAACCTGCCCGCGAAGACCATCAAGGAGTTCATCGACTACGTGAACCGCAACCCCAGCAAGGTGAGCTATGGCTCGGCCGGGCAGGGCTCGCTCACGCACCTGACGATGGAGCTGCTCAAGCAGGAGACAGGCGCCTTCATGCTGCACATCCCCTACCGGGGCATCGCACCGGCCATCAACGACGTGCTCGGTGGCCAGACGCAGGCGGTGTTCCCAGGGCTCGCGGCCGCGCTGCCGCACCTGCGCTCGGGCCGCCTGCGCGCACTGGCCGTGACCGGCCGCCAGCGCAGCCCGCAGCTCAAGGACGTGCCGACCATGGAGGAAGCCGGCTTCAAGGGCTTCGACGCCATGCAGTGGTATGGCTCGGTCGGCCCGGCCGGCATGCCCCCGGACGTCGTCCAGCGGCTCAACGAGGCGCTGGTGCAGATCCTCAGGGCGCCCGACCTGGCCGAGAAACTCGCCGGTGAGGCGGTGGAGCCCTGGCCCATGGCGCCCGAGCAGTTCGGCCAGTACATGCGCGAAGACATTGCGCGGTGGACCCGTCTGGCCAGCGCGCGAAAAATCCAGCTCGATGAACAGTGAACCGCAGACAGGAACCTACCTTGGCACGCAACACCCACGTAGCCGCCGACACATCGGCACCCGCTGTGACCTCCATCCTGGCGAACCTCGCATCCGCACACCCGAGCAAGGGCTGGAGCGACGCCGTCGAGCACGAGGCGCACCGCACCTTCTACAACTGGCTGGGCTGCGCCATCGGCGCGGCGCGGCACGAGGCCGCAGACGCAGCGCTGTCGGCCATACAGATGCTGGAGCCCGCCGCCCAGGCCACCGTGCTGGGCCGGCGCGAAAAGGTCGACATGGCCAATGCCGCGCTGCTCAACGGCATCACCTCGCACACCTTCGATTTCGACGACACGCACCTCAAGACCATCATCCACCCCGCCGGCCCCGTGGCCTCGGCCGTGCTGGCGCTGGCCGAGCAACGGGGCGCCAGCGGGCGCGAGGTGATCGATGCGCTGGTGCTGGGCATCGACGTGGCCTGCCGCGTGGGCAATGCCATGTACCCCGAGCACTACGACCGGGGCTGGCACATCACCGGTTCCACCGGCATGCTGGGCGCGGCGGCGGGCTGCGCGCGCGTGCTGCGGCTCGGTGCCGAGCAGACTGCCATGGCGCTGGGCATCGCCGCCTCGCAACCGGTGGGCTTTCGCGAGCAGTTCGGCACCATGGCCAAGCCTTTCCATCCCGGCGGCGCGGCGCGCGCGGGGCTGGTGTCGGCACTGCTGGCCAGCCGGGGCTTCACCGCCAGCCCGCGCGCGCTGGAGGCCCCGCGCGGCTTCATGCAGGTGGCCTCGGACAAGCGCGACTGGAACGAGATCACGAGCGAGCTGGGCCAGCGCTTCGAGATCTCGTTCAACACTTACAAGCCCTTTGCCTGCGGCATCGTGATCCACCCGAGCATCGACGCCAGTGTGCAGCTGCGTGCCAAGGGCGTGGCACCAGACCAGGTCGAGTGCATCGAGCTCAAGGTGCACTCGCTGGTGCTGGAGCTGACCGGCAAGAAGGAGCCCAAAGACGGGCTGCAGGGCAAGTTCAGCGTGTACCACGGCGTGGCCGTCGGCCTGATCCACGGCCGGGCGGGTGAGGAGGAGTTTGCCGATGCGGTGGTGACCGACCCCCAGGTCGTGGCGCTGCGCAACAAAGTGCAGGCCAGCGTGGACGACGCCATCGACGAGGCAGCCGTGGAGATGACGGCCGTGCTCAAGGACGGCAGCCGCGTGCGGGTGCGCGTGGACCACGCCATCGGTTCGCTGGAAAACCCGCTGACCGACGCCATGCTGGAGGCCAAGTTCCACGCGCTGGCCGTGCCGGTGCTGGGTGCGGCAAAGGCGCGCGACATCACTGCGGCCTGTTGGTCGCTGGCTTCGATGCCGGACGTGCGCACGCTCACGGTGCTCTGCCAGCCCTCGCTATGATGGATTTCGAGACAGAGGGCGACGCGCAACACTGCGAAATACGGAGACATCGAAAGGTGAGCAAGACCATGCAGTCTTATTGGATGCAGATGACCGATGCGGGCACCGCGCTGGAACTGCGCGATGTGCCGGTACCCGAGGCAGGCCCGGGGCAACTGCTGGTGCGCATGCACGCGGCCTCGCTGAACCGGGGCGAATTTGTCGTCGGCCATAGCCTGCATGGCAAGGCCGGCAGCTGGAAGGCGATAGGCGGTGAGGGCGCTGGCGAGGTGGTGGCGCTGGGCGCCGGGGTGCAGGGCTTTGCGCTCGGTGACCGCGTGATGGGCCGGTGCGTGGGCGGCTTCTCGGAATTCGCCCTCATGGAGATGGTCGAGGCCATCCCGATGCCGCCCGCCATGACATGGCAGGAGGGGGCGTCGATCCCGCTCACCTTTTTGGTTACCTATGACATGCTGGTGCTGCAGGGGCGCCTGCAGGCGGGCGAATGGCTGCTGATCAACGGCGTGTCCTCGGGCGTGGGCGTGGCCAGCCTGCAATTGGGCAAGGTGCTGGGCGCCAAGGTGATCGGCACCTCGGGTTCCGCGGAAAAACTGGCCAGTCTCCGTGCGCTCGGCCTGGACGTGGCGCTGCACACCCGCGCCGCCGATTTCGCACCCGCCGTGATGGAGGCTACGGCCCAGCATGGCGCGGACCTGGTGGTGAATGTGGTGGGCGGCACGGTCTTTGCCGAAGACATCCGCGCCATGGCGTTCGAGGGCCGGCTGGCCACGGTCGGCTATGTGGACGGCGTGATCAACGCCGACATCGACCTGGGTGCGCTGCATGCCAAGCGGCTGGCGGTGTTTGGTGTGTCCAACAAGCTGCGCAGCAAGGCCCAGCGCTCGGCGGCCATACCGCGCTTCATCGCCGAGGTCATGCCGCATTTCGCCGAGGGCCGCATCCGGCCGCAGATCGACCGCGTGCTCGATCTGCTCCAGTTGCCCGAGGCCAAGGCGCTGATGGAGGCCGGCGGGCACACCGGAAAGATCGTGCTCAACGTGGGCAAGGCCGCGTGACGGGCATCAAGAAGGGAAAAGGAAGCAGACGCCATGGACACCACCCGCCGATCACTCTGCGCCGCGGGCGCTCTTCTCTCCCTGGCCGGGTGCGCTGCCTCCCACCGCAACCTGCCTGACGCACGGGCCGCTGCGGCCGAACTGGCGCCCACAGGCACGCTGCGCGCCGCCATCAACTTCGGCAACCCCATCCTCGCTGCGCGCGGCCCGGGCGGCGAACCCACGGGGGTGTCCGTCGACCTCGCGCGCGAGGCCGCGCGGCGCCTGGGCCTGCCGATCGAGCTGGTGCCGTTCAATGCCGCCGGCCTGGTGGTCGAAGCCGTGAAGAGCAAGCAGGTCGATCTGGCCTTTGTCGCCATCGACCCGGTGCGCGGGGCGGACACCGACTACACCGCCCCCTACGTAATCATCGAAGGCGCCTACCTGGTGCGCGACGCCTCGCCGCTGCGCACCAATGGCGAGGTGGACAGGGCCGGCACGCGGATCGCGGTTGGCAAGGGCAGCGCCTACGACCTGTACCTCACACGCGAGATCAAGGCTGCCACTCTGGTACGCGCACCGACTTCCCCTGCGGTGATCGACACCTTCCTGTCGGAGAATCTGGACGTGGCCGCCGGCGTGCGCCAGCAGCTGGAGATGGATGCGCGCCGCGTCGGTGGCGTGCGCATGCTGCCGGGCCGCTTCATGGTCATCGAGCAGGCCATGGGCGTGCCCAAGGGCCGCACGGCGGCGCAGGCCTGGCTGAGCGCCTACATCGAGGAGATGAAGGCCTCGGGCTTCGTCGCCGATGCCCTGCGGCGCCATCGCATCGAAGGTGCCGCGGTGGCGCCGGCCCGCGGATAGTTCTTCCCCCGGGTCCCCTCTGTACCTACCCATCTTGAGGAATTCGCCATGAAAAGCTTGAACCGACTTCTGGCCGCAGGTGCCGTGCTGGCTGCCTGCGCTGCACTGGTGGCCTGTGCGGTGCCCGCATCGGCGCCCGCCGCCGGGCCAACCGTCAAGATCACGCCGCTGGGCGGCATCGACGGCGAGTTCTGCGTGCAGGACCGGGCACTGGTCTTCGAAGACCCGAACGGCACGCGCGTTCTCTATGACCCCGGCCGCACCGTGGCCGGCGCCGACGACCCGCGCCTGGGCAAGATCGACATCATCCTGGTGAGCCACATGCACGGCGACCACGTGGGCAACGCGCACACCCGGGCACCCAATGCCGGCACCTGCGCCGCGCCCGACATGTCCGTCTCGGCCATGCCCAATTCGCTCACCGTGAACATCGCGCTGGCCAAGAAGTCCAAGATCATCACCGGCAGCGAAATGCCCCCGTTCTTCGCTGCCAAGCTGCGGGCCAACGGCGGCAACCCGGCCGATTCGATCCTGGCACGCTTCGGCGGCAGCGTGACGCAGAACGGCATCCGCATTGCCACCGTCACCGCCATGCACAGCAACGGCGTGGACCCCGACTACATCGGCGGAGACCTGGGCAAAGCCATGAAGGACGCCGGCCTGGCCGGCGACGTGGGCCTGGCCACGGGCTATGTGCTGACCTTCAGCAACGGCCTGGTGGTCTACCTCTCGGGCGACACCGGCATCGTGGCCGACCAGGAGCGCGTGGTGCGCGACTACTACAAGGCAAAGCTGGCCGTGATGAACATGGGCGACGGCTTCACCACCGGCCCGGCCGAATCGGCCTTCGTGATGAACGAGCTGGTCAAGCCCGCATCCGTCATCGCCTCGCACGCCAACGAGGTCGGCACCATCAACGGCAAGGTGCGCCCCGGCAGCAAGACCGAGGCCTTCATCAAGGCGGTGAAGATGCCCGTGCACATACCGCTGTCAGGCAAGGTGATGGAGTTCGATGCGGCGGGGAAGTGTACGGCGGGATGCTGAGAGATACCCGCTCGCCGGGCTACGGCAATGCGAGGGCTCCGTGCGCATGAAAGCTCCAGGCGTTCCGCTGGACCCGGCCGCATTTGCCCTGGCATTGCGCAGGGGGCACGGCCGTGCCTTGCAGCATGTGCAATCCCATGGGGCGCATGGTCTGGAGCGCCAGATCATCGACGCCTGCCTGGAGTGCCAAACCCATGATCCCCAATGCGAGGCAGAGAGGGCGCCCTGGCTGCGCTCCATAGTGGCGTGCGCGCAGCTGGAGGCAAGGGTCATTCAGGCCATTGGCTCACTGGTGCATCGGCCGCCGCAAGCAAATCACAGAGACCTCGACCACCGCAGCGCAATGCTCAGAGAGTTTGCTGCTGAGGGGGCGTCGGAGGCCCGGCAGCTGCTGTATGCATCGCTGGTGCGCCTTTCAGGCACCTCTGCCGATGTGATTGCTGCCGACGACATCGTGGCGCTGGATGGCATGGAAGGCCTGGTGCATGTCGCCAGGCAGATGGGCCGATGGAGCCAGGAAGATCCTCGCTTCTGGGTGGACGATGGACTTGTCGAGCAATGCAAGATGTCGGGAGGCGCTCCTGCGGCGCTTGCGGTGTTGGAGCGCGAAGCCGTGGCAGACCCGTGCATTGGGCGTTATTTGCAGGTGCTGGCTGAAACCCGTGCTCTGCGCAGCGATCACCCCAGCGCGCCGGATGCTGCGGCATTCACGGCGGAGCAGGTTGTGGCTTATGCACGCAACCATCCCAAGGATCCGTGTCATTGGTTCAGGCAGTGGGCCTTGCGGGCAAAAGCCTCTGCGCTGGAGGTGGTCTTTCTCGCGCTGCTGGACGTGCAAGAGCCGGGACATGCCACGCGCTTGCTGAGATGCTTCGCCCAGCGGGGCGTGCCGCGATTTGACAACCGATTGCTGTCCTGGCTCGACCACCCGGATCCGGCGGTGAACATGGCCGCCATGCGTGCCGTCAGGTCTACTCGGCACCCGGCCCTGCGCGGCCTGGCACTTCGCTGGATGGCCGATGGAGATTTGGCAGGCGGAATGCGATTGTTGACCGCCAACTTCGAGGCGGGCGACTTTGTGTTGCATGTGCCGCGTTTGCAGTCCGTTGGCGACATCGAGGAGCGCCACGATCTGGGTTCGAACATCGTCGACTTGTGCGAGGCCCATCCGAGCGCCGAAGCCTTCGATGCCCTTCTCGACGTGTATGAATTTTCGCCGTGCTCGACCTGCCGCCACAAGGCTGTCAAGGTTTTGGTGGACCTGGGCATTGCGCCCGACTGGCTGCGCCAGGAGGCCCGATTCGATGCAGATCCAGCAACGCGCGCTCTGCTGCCTGCAGAATCCCAGTGAGCTTCCTTGACGTAGCCTATGCCATCAAATTGACTGGATCAGCGGCAGTTTTGATTGGATTTGGAGATCGTGCCCCGCAGCGCATCCCTAGAATTCAGATGCTTGCCCGGTGACCGTCTGTCGCCGGATTCGTGCATCACTACCAACCAAAGGATGGGACTTCCATGCAACTCACCAGCCACAGTTTCCAAGACGGCCAGGCCATTCCCGGCGAATTCGCCTTTGCCGTGCCCGATGCGGCATCGCACGTGGCCCTGTCCTCCAACCGCAATCCGCACCTCGCGTGGAGCGGCGCGCCCGAAGGCACCCAGTCGTTCGTGGTGGTCTGCCATGACCCCGATGTGCCCAGCCGGGGCGACGACGTGAACCAGGAGGGCCGCCAAGTGCCCGCCTCGCTGCCGCGCGTGGATTTCTTCCACTGGCTGCTGCTCGACATCCCGGCCGGCACCACGCAGATCGAGGCGGGTGCGCATTCGAGCGCCGTCACGCCCCGCGGCAAGAGCGGCCCTGCGGCACCCGGCGGCCTGCGCCATGGCATCAACGACTACACCGGCTGGTTTGCGGGCGACGAGCAGATGAAGGGCGACTACTACGGTTATGACGGCCCCTGCCCACCGTGGAACGACACCCTGGTGCACCACTACATCTTCACGGTGTATGCCCTGGCTGCGCCGACCCTCGCGGTGGAGGGGCCGTTGACCGGTGCGAACGTGCGCCAGGCCCTGGCGTCGGCCCCCGTGCTTGCGCAGGCCCGTATCACCGGTCTTTACAGCCTGAACCCTGCGGTGCCATCCGCTTGATCACCAAGGGCCCATTGCCGCCAGCCGTTGGCTTGGGCGCCGACGCGGCCCCGGGCTGGCGGCTGCCGCCGGAGGCGCCTGTGCTGCGGCGCGGCCTGTGCGGCCTGGCCCAGCCATGCCTGAAGCAGCCCCAGCACACCCCGCGCTTTCTTTTCCATGAAGCCACGGTGGTGCTGGTGGTGGCGGGCCGGCTGGAACTGGACGATGGCCATGGCAGCCGGGCAGTGGCGGACTCTCCGGTCTCGCTGCTGCTCGTGGAGCCGAACACCTGCGTGGAGCTGGTGAAGGCGCCGGGCGGCGACGAGCAGCGTTTTCGTTCGGTGCTGGTCACGCTTTCGGCCGAGCTGCTGGATCGCTTCCACCGCGCCCGGCCGCCCGGGGTGGCGGGCACGGCCGCCGCCGTGGCACCTTTCCGGCAGATGCCGCTGGACGAAGACCTCGCGGCGACCCTGCGGCATGTGCTGGACAGCGCTGGCGGGCCGCATGTGAGTGACGAACGGCTGGCTTATCGCCTGATGGACCTGCTGGCCGCGTTGGCGGAGCGCGGCCACCTTTTCAGGGCGGCTGCACAGCAGGGCACTTCGGGGCGCTTGCGCACGCTGATTGGTGAAGCGCCCGAGCGGCACTGGACCGCACAGGAGGCTGGCCGGGCGTTGGCCATGAGCGAAGCCACCCTGCGCAGGCGTCTGGCCCAGGAGCGTGTGCGCTTCGATTCCCTGCTGGTCGACATCCGCATGCACCACGCCTTGATGCTGGTACAGACCACTTCGTGGAGCATTCCGCGCATTGCACAGGCCTGTGGATACCAGTCGCGCGCACGCTTTGCCGAGCGCTTCCGTGCGCGCTTCGGCTACCTGCCTTCCGCTGTCCGTTAGCGACGCTCTTTTGCGGTGCCTCCCGCCCCGAGCGTGTGGCTGCGGGCAATCGTCCTACATGGATTCAGGACGCTGCCGCGATGGCACGGCGGGCGCATGCGACCACCATGGATCGATCCGCCCCCACAGGATCACACCATGAACCCAGCGACTGCGCTGCCGGCCATCTCCCGGCGCGACCTGCTGATTGCCGGCGCTGCCACCGGCTCGGCAACGGCAAGCCTGCCGGTGGATGCCCAGGTACCACCAGTACCCCAGCCCCCCGGCGTCACGTTCCCCATCCCCGTCGCAAAGGTGGCCTTCATCGTGAACAGCCAGCCGCGCGAGCTGGAGCTGGACACCCGCACCACCTTGCTCGACGCGCTGCGCGAGCACCTGCAGCTCACGGGCACCAAGAAGGGCTGCGACCATGGCCAGTGCGGCGCCTGTACGGTGATCGCCGATGGCCGGCGCATCTATGCCTGCCTGACGCTGGCGGTGATGCACGAGGGATCGCAGATCACCACCGTGGAGGGCCTGGGCACGCCGCGCAACCTGCACCCCATGCAGGCAGCCTTCGTCAAGCACGACGGCTACCAGTGCGGCTACTGCACGCCGGGGCAGATCTGCTCGGCCGTGGGCGTGCTCGACGAGATCCACCGCGGCATCCCCAGCCATGTGAGCGCCGACCTCTCTGCCAAGCCGCTGCTCTCGGCCGAGGAACTGCGCGAGCGCATGAGCGGCAACATCTGCCGCTGCGGTGCGTACTCCAACATCGTGGATGCCATCGCGGACGTGGCGGGGGTGAAAGCATGAAACCCTTTACCTACGAAAGGGCCCAGTCGCCCGCAGAGGCTGCAGCGGCAGTGGAGCGGGTGCCCGGCGCCAAATTCATCGCGGGCGGCACCAACCTGCTGGACCTGATGAAGCTGCAGATCGAGAACCCCGTGCACCTGGTGGACGTGAACGCCTTGCAGCTCGACCGGGTGGAGCCCGCGCTGGACGGTGGCCTGCGCATCGGCGCCCTGGTGCGCAACACCGACCTGGCCGCGCACGAGCGCGTGCGGCGCGACTATGGCGTGCTTTCGCGGGCCTTGCTGGCGGGGGCCTCGGGCCAACTGCGCAACAAGGCCACCACGGCCGGCAACCTGCTGCAGCGCACGCGCTGCCCGTACTTCTACGACACCCACATGCCCTGCAACAAGCGCCAGCCGGGCAGCGGTTGCAGCGCCATCGGCGGCGTGACGCGCCAGCATGCGGTGATTGGCACCAGCCCGGCCTGCATCGCCACGCACCCGAGCGACATGGCCGTGGCCCTGCGCGTGCTCGATGCCAAGGTAGAGACGGTGCGCGGCGACGGCCGCACGCGCGTGATCCCCATTGCGGATTTCCACCGCCTGCCGGGCACCACGCCGCAGGTGGACACCGTGCTGGCGCCGGGCGAGCTCATCACCGCCGTCACGCTGCCCCGGCCCGTGGGGGGCGCCCACATCTACCGCAAGGTGCGTGACCGCGCCTCGTATGCGTTTGCGCTGGTTTCGGTGGCGGCCATCGTGCAGCGAAATGGCAGCGGCCGCATTGCCCTGGGTGGCGTGGCACCCAGGCCCTGGCGCGTGGAAGCGGCCGAGGCGGAGCTGCCCAGTGGGGCCAGGGCCACGGCGGCCAGGCTGCTGGCCGGCGCCCAGCCGGGGCACGACAACGCTTTCAAGATCACGCTGGCCGAGCGCACCCTGGCGGTCGTACTGGCGCAGGCGAGGAGCTGACCCATGAAATTCGACACCCCCGCCACCACCAACCCCATCGACCAGCTGCGTGTCATCGGCCAGGCCACGGACCGCATCGACGGGCCCATGAAGACCAGCGGCACGGCTCCCTACGCCTACGAGCGCCATGACGCGGTCGCCCGCCCCGCCTATGGCGTGGTGGTCGGCGCCGCAATTGCCAAGGGCCGCATCGAATCCATGGACCTCCATGCCGCGCAGGGCTCGCCCGGCGTGATCACCATCGTGACGGCCCAGACGGCAGGCAAGCTCGGCAAGGGCCAGTTCAATACGGCCACCTTGCTGGCCGGACCCGAGGTCGCGCACTACCACCAGGCTGTGGCCCTGGTCGTGGCCCATACCTTCGAGCAGGCACGGGCGGCCGCGCAGCTGGTGAAGGTGCAGTACAGCCGTGGCAGTGGCCGCTTCGATCTGGCCGCCGCCCGCCCTTCGGCCCAGAAGCCGCCCGAACAGGATGGCTCGCCACCCGACACCCGCAAGGGGAATTTCGAGAAGGCCTTCGACGCCGCACCCGTGCAGCACGATGCCACCTACACCACGCCCGACCAGTCGCACGCGATGATGGAGCCGCATGCCACCACCGCGGCATGGAACGGTGACAAGCTCAACGTCTGGACGGCCAACCAGATGGTCAACTGGAGCGTGGGCGACCTGGCCAAGACCCTGGGCATGCCCAAGGAGAGCGTGCGCCTGGTCTCGCCCTTCGTGGGCGGTGGCTTTGGCGGCAAGCTCTTTATCCGCGCCGATGTGCTGCTGGCCGCCCTGGGTGCCAGGGCCGCGCGCCAGCCCGTGAAGGTGGCGCTGCAGCGGCCCCTGGTGGCCAACAACACCACGCACCGGCCCGCGACCATCCAGCGCATCCGCATCGGCGCCTCGAAGAATGGCAAGATCAACGCCATCGCGCACGAAAGCTGGTCGGGCGACCTGCCGGACGGCAAGCCCGAGACGGCGGTGAACCAGACGCGACTGCTCTATGCCGGGGCCCACCGCCTCACGGCCACGCGCCTGGCCGTGCTCGACCTGCCCGAGGGCAATGCCATGCGCGCGCCCGGCGAGGCCCCCGGCATGATGGCTCTGGAGATTGCCATGGACGAGATGGCGCACAAGCTGGGCATCGACCCGGTGGAGCTGCGCGTGATCAACGATACGCAGGTCGACCCCGAAAAGCCCGAGCGCCCGTTCTCGCAGCGCCAGCTCGTCGAATGCCTGCGCACCGGTGCCCAGCGCTTTGGCTGGAGCCAGCGCAAGGCAGAGCCCGGCCAGGTGCGCGATGGCCGCTGGCTCGTGGGCCTGGGCGTGGCGGCGGCGTTCCGCAACAACCTGGTGATGAAATCGGGTGCGCGCGTGCGCCTGAACCCGCGCGGCGTGGTGACGGTGGAGACCGACATGACCGACATCGGCACGGGTTCATACACCATCATCGCCCAGACCGCGGCCGAGATGCTGGGCGTGCCGGTCAACAAGGTCATGGTGCGCCTGGGCGATTCGGCCTTCCCCGTGTCGGCCGGCTCGGGTGGGCAGTGGGGCGGCAACTCGTCCACCGCGGGTGTGTATGCGGCCTGCGTGAAGCTGCGCGAGGCCATCGCCCAGAAGCTGGGCATGCCGTCCGAAACGGCCCAGTTCGAAGGCGGCATGGTGCGCGCAGGCGAGCGCTCCGTGCCTCTGGCAGAGGCGGCCAGCGAGGGCGAACTGGTGGCGGAAGACACCATTGAGTACGGCGACCTGCAGAAGAAATTCCAGCAGTCCACCTTCGGCGCGCACTTCGTCGAGGTGGGTGTGGACGCGGCTACCGGCGAGATCCGTGTGCGCCGCATGCTGGCCGTGTGTGCGGCGGGCCGCATCCTCAACCCCAAGTCCGCGCGCAGCCAGGTGATCGGCGCCATGACCATGGGCGTGGGCGCCGCGCTGATGGAAGACCTGGCCGTGGACAAGCGCCAGGGCTTCTTCGTCAACCACGACCTGGCGAGCTACGAGGTGCCGGTGCATGCCGACATTCCGCACCAGGAGGTCATCTTCCTGGACGAGACCGACCCCACTTCTTCGCCCATGAAAGCCAAGGGCGTGGGCGAGCTGGGCCTGTGCGGCGTGGGCGCGGCCATTGCCAACGCCATCTTCAACGCCACGGGGGCGCGTGTGCGTGACTACCCCATCACGCTGGACAAGCTGCTCGACAAATTGCCTGCGGTGGCGTGAAGATCAGGAAGACAGCTCGCGCAGAAGCTCAGTCTCGATCTGGATCTGGCGCGCGTTGTTCTGCAGCTCGGGCCCTTGCACCAGAAAGGTGTCTTCCACCCGCTCGCCCAGGGTGCTCACCTTGGCCAGCTGCACGCTCAGGTGGTGCTGGGCCAGCACGCGTGCCACCAGGTAGAGCAGGCCGGCGCGGTCGCTGGCCGAGATGGCCAGCAGCCAGCGCTGGGCCTTCTCGTCCGGGCGCAGGGTGACGCGCGGTGCAAAGGGGAAGCTTTTGACCCGGCGCGAGACGCGCTTGCGCGTGGGCTCGGGCAGGGGGCCGCCTTCCTCGATCACATGCACCAGATCGCTCTCCACCATGTGGGTCAGCTCGCGGTAGTGGCCGGCCTGGTCGTCCGCCACGATCTGGAAGGTGTCGAGCGCATGCTGGTTGTTGGCCGTGTGCACGCGGGCATCGAGGATGCTGAAGCCCGCGCGGTCGAAATAGCCGCAGATGCGCGCGAACAGGTCTTCCTGGTCGGGCGCGTAGACCATCACCTGCAGGCCGTCGCCGGCCAGCGACTGGCGCGCGCGCACCACGGGCTTGGGTGCACCCACATGGCGTGACAGGTGGCGCGTGTGCCAGGCGATGTCGGCCGCCTCGTGGCGCATGAAGTAGCTCACGTCCAGCGTGGCCCACAGGGCCTTGTGCGCCTCGAAGGGCAGGGCGCTCAGCGCCAGCAGCACCAGGGCCTCGCGCTTGCGTGCCTCGACCTCGGCTGCGGCATCGGGGGCGCGCCCACCCAGGGCGCGCAGCGTGGCGCGGTACAGGTCTTCGAGCAGCTTGCCCTTCCAGGCGTTCCACACCTTGGGGCTGGTGCCGCGGATGTCGGCCACCGTGAGCAGGTACAGCGCCGTGAGGTAGCGCTCGTTGCCCACGCGCTGGGCGAAGGCGGCGATCACGTCTGGATCGCTCAGGTCTTCCTTCTGCGCGATGCGGCTCATGGCCAGGTGTTCGCTGACCAGGAACTCGACGAGCTGGCCGTCTTCGCGGTCCACCTTGTGCTGGCGGCAAAAGCGCCGCACTTCCATGGCGCCGATCTGCGAATGGTCGCCGCCGCGGCCCTTGCCGATGTCGTGGAACAGCGCGGCCAGGTACAGCAGCCACGGCTTGTCCCAGCCGCCGGCCAGCTGCGAGCAGAACGGGTATTCGTGCGCATGCTCGGCCATGAAGAAGCGGCGCACATTGCGCAGCACCATCAGGATGTGCTGGTCCACCGTGTAGACGTGGAACAGGTCGTGCTGCATCTGCCCGACGATGCCGCGGAACGCCCACAGGTAGCGCCCCAGCACCGAGGTCTGGTTCATGAGCCGCATGGCATGCGTGATGCCGGCGGGCTGCTGCAGGATGCGCATGAAGGCGGCGCGGTTCACCGGGTCGCTGCGAAAGGCCCCGTCCATCACGCCGCGCGCGTTGTACAGCGCGCGCAGGGTGCGTGCCGACAGGTCCTTGAGCCCCACCGTGGTCTGGTAGAGCAGAAAGGTCTCCAGTATGGCGTGCGGGTCCTTGAGGTACAGGTCGTCGCTGGCTACCTCGATCAGGCCCGATTTTTCGAAGAAGCGCTCGTTGATGGGGCGCAGTTCGTGCGCCGAGGGGTTGAGCGCCTCCTCGATGTTGAGCAGCAAAATCTGGCTGAGCTGCGACACCGCCTTGGCCGCCCAGTAGTAGCGGCGCATCATGGCCTCGCTGGCGCGCATGGGCAGGCGCGAGCCATCGGGCGCCTGCGAGCGGTAACCGAAGGACTCGGCGACGGCGGTCTGCAGGTCGAACACCAGCCGGTCCTCGTGCCGGCCCGCCGCCGCATGCAGGCGCGCACGGATCAGGCACAGCACGGCTTCGTTGCGCTCGATCTGGCGCACCTCGAAGGCCGTGGCCATGCCGTTGGCGGCCAGCTCCTTCCAGGTGCTGCCCAGGCCCGCGGCGCGCGCCACCCACAGAATCATCTGCAGGTCGCGCAGGCCGCCGGGCGACTCCTTGCAGTTGGGCTCCAGCGAATAGGGTGTGTTCTCGTACTTGTTGTGGCGCTGGCGCATCTCCAGCGTCTTGGCCACCAGAAAGGCCTGCGGGTCCATCTGCGCGCGGTAGCGGGCCTGGAAGCGGGTGAACAGCGTGGTGCTGCCGCAGATCTGGCGCGCTTCGAGCAGCGAGGTCTGTACCGTCACGTCGGCTGCCGCCTCGGCCAGGCACTCGGCAATGGTGCGCACGCTGGAGCCGATTTCCAGCCCCGCGTCCCAGCAGCTGCCGATGAAGGCTTCAAGCTGCGCGCGCAGCACGTTGCAGCCGTCGGCCGCGCGGTCGTCGGGCAACAGCAGCAGCACGTCCACGTCGGAGTAGGGGAACAGCTGGTCGCGGCCAAAGCCGCCCACGGCCACCAGCGCCAGATCGGGCGGCAGCTCGGCGCGCTGCCACAGCTGCTGCAACAGATCGCCCGCCAGGGTGGAGAGCTTGCGCAGCAGCACCCGGATGCCGCGCGTGGAGGCGCCCGTGGCCTGGATGGATGCCATCAGTGCCGCCTTGTCACGGCGGTAGGCATCCCGCAGGGCGTGGATTTCGGTCATGGACGATAGGGGCGTTGCAGTCGATATGGCCATGCAGTGTTCCACGCAAGAGTCGTGCGCAGCGGGTTTCCCGCTGACTTTTTATGTCTTTGTGGATGTCACAAAGGACGGCAGCGGCGGCGAGCCGGCCGAGATGGTCATCACCTCGTAGCCTGTCTCGGTGACCAGCACCGTGTGCTCCCATTGGGCCGAGAGGCTGTGGTCCTTGGTCACGATGGTCCAGCCGTCGTTGCCATGCTCCTTCACCTCGCGGCGGCCGGCGTTGATCATGGGCTCGATGGTGAACACCATGCCGGGCTTGAGCTCGTCGAGCGTGCCGGGCTTGCCGTAGTGCAGCACCTGGGGCTCTTCATGGAAGCGCTGGCCGATGCCGTGGCCGCAGAACTCGCGCACCACCGAGAAGCCCAGGCCTTCGGCAAACTTCTGGATGGCGTGGCCGATGTCGCCCAGGCGCGCGCCCGGCTTGACCTGCACGATGCCATGCCACATGGCGTCAAAGGTCATGGCGCACAGGCGCTTGGCGGCGATGGAGGTCTCGCCAATGAGGTACATGCGGCTGTTGTCGCCGTACCAGCCCTCCTTGGTGATGACGGTGACGTCCACGTTCACGATGTCGCCCTTCTTCAGAGGCTTGTCGTTGGGGATGCCGTGGCACACCACGTGGTTGACCGAGGTGCACAGCGACTTGGGGTAGGGGGGGTAGCCGGGTGGCTGGTAGCCCACCGTGGCCGAGATCGTGCCCTGCTGGGCCATGCATTCGGCGGCCAGCCGGTCGATCTCATTCGTGGTGATGCCGGGCTTGATGTGGGGGGCGATGTAGTCCAGCACTTCAGACGCCAGGCGGCACGCCACGCGCATGCCCTCGATGTCCTGTGCACTTTTGATGTTGATCGTCATACCGGGATTATCCCATTGCGGACCGGACACTGCATGCGGTGGGGCGCGGCCGGTTAAAATGGGAGGCTAACCGCTGCCCGCGCAGACTTTTCGGGGCGGCGGTTGTGCCCACGTACCCCTCACACCCCCAACAGGCCGCTACCGTGACCTTGCACATGACCACGCTGGCGGGCGGCAACGCCCTCAGCACCTTCCGCGCCCAGCAACTCCAGCCCGCCCTCGAGGCCATCCACCCCAAGATCACCGGCATCGCTGCGCGCTTCGTGCACCTGGTGGCCACCGACAGCCCTGTCTCGCCTGCCGAGCAGGAGCGCCTGGCGGCCCTGTTGACCTACGGTGACCCCTATGCCGGCCCTGACAGCGGCGCCGTCATCGTCGTTACCCCGCGCCTGGGCACCCTGTCGCCCTGGGCCTCCAAGGCCACCGACATCGCGCGCAACTGCGGCATCGCCATCCGCCGCGTGGAGCGCATCACCGAATACCGCGTGGCCCTCAAGCCCGGCCTGCTGGGTGGCACGCCCGAGCTGAATGCCGAGCAGGTGGCCCAGGTCGCAGCGCTGCTGCACGACCGCATGACCGAATCGGTGGTGGCCGACCGCAGCGCCGCCGCGGCCCTGTTCACCGAGCTGCAGCCCGCGCCCATGGAGCATGTGGACCTGCTGGGCGGCGGCCGTGCCGCGCTGGAGGCCGCCAACACCCGTTTCGGTCTGGCCCTGGCCGAAGACGAGATCGAATACCTGGTCAACGCCTTCACCTGCCTGGCACGCAACCCGAGCGACGTCGAGCTGATGATGTTCGCCCAGGCCAACAGCGAGCACTGCCGCCACAAGATCTTCAACGCCCAGTTCACCATCGACGGCGTGGCCCAGGACAAGAGCCTGTTCGGCATGATCCGCAACACCCACCAGTTGGCCCCCCAGCACACGGTGATCGCCTATTCGGACAACGCCTCGGTGATGGAGGGCCACCAGGTCGAGCGCTTCATCGCCCGCATGGGCGAGGCCGGCACGCCCGGCTACGCCAAGAGCGAGGCCACCCAGCACGTGCTGATGAAGGTGGAAACGCACAACCACCCCACGGCGATCTCCCCGTTCCCCGGCGCTTCCACCGGCGCGGGCGGCGAAATCCGTGACGAAGGCGCCACGGGCCGCGGCTCCAAGCCCAAGGCGGGCCTCACGGGCTTCACCGTGTCCAAGCTCTGGGGCAGCGAGGTCGGCAAGCCCGAGCACATCGCCAGCCCGCTGCAGATCATGGTCGAAGGCCCCCTGGGTGGCGCCGCGTTCAACAACGAGTTCGGCCGGCCCAATCTGGCGGGCTATTTCCGCGAGTACGAGCAGAACGTGGGCGGCGTGCAACGCGGCTACCACAAGCCCATCATGATCGCGGGCGGCGTGGGCGTGATCGATGCCGGCCTGACCAAGAAAATCGAATTCCCCGCCGGCTCGCTGCTGATCCAGCTGGGTGGCCCCGGCATGCGCATCGGCATGGGCGGTAGCGCGGCCAGTTCCATGGCCACGGGCACCAATGCAGCCGAGCTCGATTTCGACTCCGTGCAGCGCGGCAACCCCGAGATCGAGCGCCGCGCGCAGGAAGTCATCAACCACTGCTGGGCGCAGGGCGATGCCAATCCCATCCTGGCCATCCACGACGTGGGTGCGGGCGGCCTGTCCAATGCCTTCCCCGAGCTGACCAACGACGCCGGCCGCGGGGCGCGCTTCGACCTGCGCTCGGTGCCGCTCGAAGAATCGGGCATGGCGCCCAAGGAAATCTGGAGCAACGAAAGCCAGGAACGCTATGTGCTGGCCATCGCCCCCGGTTCGCTGGCCCAGTTCCAGGCCTTCTGCGAACGCGAGCGCTGCCCGTTTGCCGTGATCGGTACCGCCACCGAAGAGCGCCAGCTGGTGCTGGACGACACGGCCGTGGCCGGCGGCGACCAGAAGCTGCCCGTGGACATGCCCATGAACGTGCTGCTGGGCAAGCCGCCCAAGATGCACCGCGACGTGGCCACCGTGGCGCGCGAGTTCGCGCCCATGGACCTGACCGGCGTGCCGCTGCAAAAGGCCGTGATCGACGTGCTGGCCCATCCCACGGTGGCGTCCAAGCGCTTCCTCATCACCATTGGCGACCGCACGGTGGGCGGCCTGTCGCACCGCGACCAGATGGTGGGCCCCTGGCAGGTGCCTGTGGCCGATTGCGCCGTGACCCTGGCCGACTACAAGGGCTTTGCCGGCGAGGCCATGAGCATGGGCGAGCGCACGCCGCTGGCCGCCATCAACGCCCCCGCCTCGGGCCGCATGGCCGTGGCCGAAGCCATCACCAATCTGCTGGCCGCACCCATCGAGCTACCGCGCGTCAAGCTCAGCGCCAACTGGATGGCCGCCTGCGGCGAGCCCGGCGAGGACGCCGCGCTGTACGCCACGGTCAAGGCCGTGGGCATGGAGCTGTGCCCGGCGCTGGGTGTCTCCATCCCCGTGGGCAAGGATTCGCTGTCCATGCGCACCCAGTGGAAGGACGAGGGCGCCACCAAGAAGGTCACCTCGCCCGTGAGCCTGATCGTGAGCGCGTTCGCCTCGCTGGCCGACGTGCGCGGCACGCTGACCCCGCAACTGAACGCCACCGAGGAAGACACCACCCTGGTGCTGATCGACCTGGGCAAGGGCCAGAGCCGCATGGGCGGCAGCATCCTGGGCCAGACCCTGGAGCAAAGCGGCGACGTGGTGCCCGACCTGGACGACCCGCAGGATCTGGTGAACCTGGTCAACGCCGTGAACGCCTTGCGCGCCAAGGGCCAGATCCTGGCCTACCACGACCGCAGCGACGGCGGCCTCTTGGCCGCAGCCGCCGAAATGGCCTTTGCCGGCCATGTGGGCGTGGCGCTCAATGTGGACCTGCTGGTCACCGAAGGCGACGGCATCAGCGACAGCCGCATGGAAACCGGCGACGCCAAGAACTGGGCCAACCAGGTCAGCGCGCGCCGTGAAGAACTGACCCTCAAGGCCTTGTTCAACGAAGAACTGGGTGTGCTGCTGCAGGTGCGCACGGCCGAGCGCAACGAAGTGATGCAACTGCTGCGCGAGCACAACCTGTCGCGCTTCAGCCACTTCGTGGGCAAGACGCGCCCCGCATCGTCCACCATCGACGCAGGCAAGGGCGAGCTGCAGGTCTGGCGCGATGCCAAGGCCGTGTTCAG
The DNA here is from genome assembly GCF_058783375.1 of Acidovorax sp. FW305-C-20-28. NCBI lineage: Bacteria > Pseudomonadati > Pseudomonadota > Betaproteobacteria > Burkholderiales > Comamonadaceae > Acidovorax > Acidovorax sp. FW305-C-20-28. Next base: position 153,925 of record NZ_JBYSYM010000009.1, read on the forward strand.
CGCGCCGCTGTCCGACCTGCACCAGGTCTGGGACGCCGTGAGCTGGAAGATCTGCCAGCAGCGCGACAACCCCGCCAATGCCGACGCCGAGCACGCCGCTGCCGGCGCGCCGGCCGACCCCGGCATGCACGTGCACCTCACGTTCGACACGGCCGACAATGTGGCCGCGCCGTACCTCAACCTCACGCGCCCCAAGGTCGCCATCCTGCGCGAGCAGGGCGTGAACTCGCACATCGAGATGGCCTATGCCTTCACCGAAGCGGGTTTCGAGGCCTACGACGTGCACATGACCGACCTGCAGACCGGCCGGGCCCAGCTCGCCGACTTCAAGGGCGTGGTCGCCTGCGGTGGCTTCAGCTATGGTGACACGCTGGGCGCCGGCATCGGCTGGGCGCGCAGCATCACCTTCAACCCGGTGCTGGCCGCGCAGTTCGAGGGCTTCTTCGGCCGCACGGACACCTTCGGCCTGGGCGTGTGCAATGGCTGCCAGATGTTTGCCGAACTGGCCGACATCATCCCCGGCGCGCAGGACTGGCCGCGTTTCACCACCAACCAGAGCGAGCGCTTCGAGGCCCGCCTGTCGATGGTCGAAGTGCTTGAATCCCCGAGCCTGTTCCTGCAGGGCATGGCCGGCAGCCGCCTGCCGATCGCCGTGGCGCACGGCGAGGGCTACGCCAACTTCCGCTACCGCGGCAATGCCGACAAGGCCATCGCCGCCATGCGCTTCGTGGACAACCATGGCGCGGCCACCGAGCAGTACCCCTTCAACCCCAACGGCAGCGCTGCCGGCCTCACCGCCGTGACCACGGCCGACGGCCGCTTCACCGCCATGATGCCGCACCCCGAGCGCGTGTTCCGCAACGTGCAGATGAGCTGGACCAGCGGCGACCGCAGCCAGCTCAGCCCGTGGATGCGCATCTGGCGCAACGCCCGCAAGTGGGTGGGTTGAATAGAGTACATCCCCCTGAGTCGCTTCGCGCCTTCCCCCTTCTCTCGACTCGCTAGCGAGTCGGGAAGGGGGACGCCCCCAGTGCGGCGGGGCGGCCCTTGCACGGGGGCCCTGGCGTAGGTCGTGCGAGATTTCCCGATTTGGGCGATCTTTAGCGTTTCCGGGGTTGAGGCGTTCCCGGGTGGCTACGCTGTGGAAGCGCAAGAACGGGGCTTCGGCCCCGTTTTTCATGCCCATTCACGATGTGGGGGATTGACCTGCATCATTGCTATAGTCTGCGGTTTTTACGTATATCAAGGACCTTCCATGGCCGCTGGCAGCCTTCTAGCCCTGTTGGACGACATCGCCACCATCCTCGACGATGTCGCCGTCATGACCAAGGTGGCGGCCAAGAAGAGCGCTGCCATGGCCGACGATGTGTCGGTCATGACCAAGGTGGCCGCGCAGAAGACGGCCGGCGTGCTGGGAGACGATCTGGCGCTCAACGCCCAGCAGGTCACCGGTGTCCGCGCCGAGCGCGAGATCCCCGTGGTCTGGGCCGTGGCCAAGGGTTCGATGGTCAACAAGGCCATCCTGGTGCCCGCCGCGCTGCTGATCAGTGCCTTCGCGCCCTGGGCCATCACGCCGCTGCTCATGGTCGGCGGCGCCTTCCTGTGCTTCGAGGGCTTCGAGAAGATCGCGCACAAGTTCCTGCACAGCGACAGCAAGGACGCTGCCGAGCACGAAAGCCACGCCCAGGCCAACGCCAACCCGGCCGTGGACCTGGTGGCGTTCGAGAAGGACAAGATCAAGGGCGCGGTGCGCACCGACTTCATCCTCTCGGCCGAGATCATCGCCATCACGCTGGGCACGGTGGCCACGGCCTCGTTCGCGCAGCAGGTGGCTGTGCTGACGGGCATTGCCGTCATCATGACGGTGGGCGTCTATGGCCTGGTGGCCGGCATCGTCAAGCTCGACGACCTGGGCCTGTGGCTCAACAACAAGCGCAGCGCGGCGGCCAAGGCCCTGGGCACGGGCATCATCAATGCGGCCCCCTGGCTCATGAAATTCCTGTCCGTTGCGGGCACGGCCGCCATGTTCCTGGTGGGCGGTGGCATCCTGGTGCACGGCGTGCCGGCCCTGCACCATGCCGTGGAAGGCGCGGGCGCTGCGGCCGGCACCTGGCCTGCGGGTGCGCTGTGGGGCGGCCTGGTTTCCAACCTGCTCAACGCCGTGGTGGGCATCGTCGCGGGCGGCTTGGTGGTGGCTGTGGTGACTGCCGTGCAAAAAATGCGCGGCAAGGGTGCGGCCGCGCACTGAGCTTTTCTTGACCCAGATCGAAAGCCGGCCATCGCGCCGGTGGGGCGCCGCGCTAGCGGCCCATGGGTTGATCTGTGGCAAGGCGCGATGGGGGCGCCGGGAGCCCAATGCATGCACGGGGGTCGTCCCCGTTCAACGCATCCATCGAGAGTAGCTCCCATGAACAAGAAGATGAATCTGCTGGCCCTGGCCGCTGTGACCAGTTGCGCCCTGAGCTCCCACGCCGCTTTCGCGCAGGAAACCCCAGGCCCCTGGCTGGTGCGCGCCCGCGTGGTGAACCTGGACAGCGCCAACAAGGACACGACCGGCCTGGGCCTGTCGGTCAATGACAAGGCCATTCCCGAGGTCGATGTCTCCTACTTCTTCACCAGGAACATCGCGGCCGAGCTGATCCTCACGGTGCCGCAAAAGCACGACGTGCGCGCCAGCACCCTGGGCGGCAAGATCGGCACACTCAAGCACCTGCCACCCTCGCTGCTGCTGCAGTACCACTTCGACGCGCCCGGTTTCAAGCCCTATGTGGGCGCAGGCCTGAACTACACGCGCTTTTCCAGCGTGCACCTGCCCGCTGGCGTGGGCATCGACAAGAACAGCTGGGGCGCCGCCCTGCAGGCCGGGGTGGACATTCCGCTGTCCAGGAACCTGTACCTCAACGTGGATGTGAAGAAGGTCTATATTCAGACCGACGTGTTCGCCGGCGGTGCCAAGGCGGGCACGTTCAAGGTCGACCCGGTACTGTTTGGTATCGGCCTCGGCTACCGGTTCTAAACGCTGCGGCGATAAAAGGCCAACGACCCAGCCAGGGCCAGCAGTGCGCCACCGCAGCAGCGGTCCAGCCAAAGTACCGCACTGCGGCGCAGCAGCTGCACGGCCTTGGCGCCGGTGATGGCATAGGCCAGCATCACCGCGAAGTCCAGCCCTGCGAACACCACCGCAATGGCCGCGTACTGCGGCCATTGCGGCGCAGCGGCGTCGATGAACTGCGGCAGCAGGGCCGAGCAGAACAGATAGCCCTTGGGGTTGGTGACGGCAACGAGGAAGGACTTGGCGAAGATATCCCATGCCGTGGCCCCTTCGCCGCCCCGGGCCTGCGCCAGGTCCAGTCCGCCCTGCGAGCGCAGCAGGCGCAGCCCCAGCCAGGCCAGGTAGGCGGCCCCCACCCATTTGACGACCGAAAACCAGAACTCCGAAGCCGCGAGCAGCGCGCCCAGGCCCAGCGCCACGGCGCCCACCAGCACGAAGTCGGACGCCACCGCGCCCAGCATGCCTGGCAGTGAGCGGCGCACGCCATAGCGCGAGCCATTGGCCAGCGCCAGCAGCACCGTGGGCCCGGGCGTGGCGATGGCCACCAGGGCCACGAGCGAGAAAACGAAGAGGGTGGTCGTGTTCATGCCAGCACCGGCCCGCAGCCTTGCGGCTTGTGTACGCGCTCGGTCGACGCGGGGAACTTTGCGAGCTTGGACGCTGGCCGGCGTGGGCGCTGCAGCAGCTCACCTCCACAGTTCGGGCAGATGCCGCCCAGCGCACCGCCCGCGCAACTGCTGCAGAAGGTGCACTCGAAGGTGCAGATGCGTGCCTCGGTGGTGTCGGGCGGCAGGTCTTTGTCGCAGCATTCGCAGCTGGGGCGCATCTGGAGCATGGCGGGGCCTCGGGTGGTCGGTGAACCGGCCACTCTATGCGCAGCGGCCCCGCGCGGCAAGATACAGGCGGCGGCTGCCAGCGCTGCCGTCTGTACTGCCTGCCTGCGTGCTCAGCCTGCCGGGGTGGTCGGGGCAGAGGGCTTTGGCGCGGTGCCTGCCGGACGCAGGGGCGCATCGTCCAGCGCCAGCATGCGGCGCCAGAGCCAGGGCAGGGCGGTCTCCAGGTCGGGGCGCTGCCACTCCTGCCGCGCCTTGGCCGTGCCGGCCAGCACCTGCTGCGGCGTGCCGATGTCGAAGTGGAACGAGTACGCGGGCTCCATGCCCATGCGCAGGTCGGTGATGTAGATGTGCCCGCCCGCCTCGCTCATGCGGTAGAAGCCATGGGTGAAGCGCGACAGGCGCTGCACATGGGCGTTGCCCTGGTAGGCGGCGTACAGCCTGGCGCCGCGCTCATGGCGTGTCCAGCGCATGGGCTGGTCCTGGCCGTCGGCCAGCGAGCGAAAGCCTTCCAGGTAGTGCGTGGGCGTCATGGCCACCACGCGCCACAGCACGGTGGAGAAGGGCGCGGGCGTCACCAGCACGCGCTCGGCTGCAATGCCCTGCGATTGCAGCGAGGCGCGTGCAATGCCCTCCACATGCTGCTGTGCCAGCACGCTCCAGCCCAGGTAGGCGGTGCTGAAGACCAGGGCCCAGGCGTTCCAGCGCAGGCCGCGCCTGCCATCGCGCCCGCGCGCCACCAGTGCCGCCAGCACGCCGATGAGCAGGGGCACGGTGTACAGCGGGTCGATGATGAACACGCTGCCCACGCCGTAGGGGTGGTGGGTGTAGGGGTAGAGCAGCTGCGTGCCGTAGATGGTCATGGCGTCGAGCAGCGGGTGGGTCACCAGCGCCAGCCACAGGGCCAGCCACCAGCGCAGCAGGTGCGGCGTTTCGCCATGCAGGCGTGCGACAAGCCAGGCCAGCGGCCCTGACAAAAGTGTGAGTGTCAGCAGGGCATGGCTGCTGCTGCGGTGCAGCACCATGTTGAGCATGGCATCGCCATGGTCGATGAAGGCATCCAGATCGGGCAGCGTGCCGGCCACGGCGCCCCAGAAGACGGCTTTCCACGCAGCGGTGCGGCGGCCCATGGTGGCGAGGGTGACGGCGGATCCCAGGGCGATCTGGGTCAATGAATCCATGGGGCGGTGTGTCCTTGTCAGGAGGCGGTGGGCGATGGCGGCAAAACCCCGTCTGCAAGCGAAATACGGGCCAGCCCCAACAGGGCTTGCGGTGCCAGCGCCGGGGGCCCATGATTGTGGCTTGGCTCGATGACAGGCATGGGCACGGTGGCTGCCCGGCGGGTTGCGGGCGCATGCTGTCTGCTCGCTGCCCGCGGTGCTGTGCAGCCTGGTACCTGCCAGGCGAGGCACACGGGCGTTCGTCCTACCCGGGGGGCTCCCACCCCCCGCTAACCTTGCGACCCATGGCCCAAGCATTCCTGCACAATCCCTCGCCCTTGCTTCCAACCCGGGGCGCGCCGCGCCAGGCGGCCTGGAATGCCAAGCCACCCCACCTGGCCTTCGAAGCCTTCGAGGGCCTGGCCTCTGAAGCGGAGAGCGCCGCCGTGCCAGTGGCCGCCCAGGCACTGGCAGAGCAATCGGTGTTCGACGAGATCACCGGCGGCCTGCTGCAGCAGCCCGCCACCATCTCGCCCAAGTTCTTCTATGACCAGCTCGGCTCGGAGCTGTTCGAGTCCATCACCCGGCTGCCCGAGTACTACCCCACGCGCACCGAGCATGCCGTCATGCAACAGCATGCGACCGAGATCGCTGCCGCCGTGGGCCAGGGCCGCACGCTGATCGAGCTGGGCGCGGGCAACTGCGAGAAGGCGCGCGCTCTGTGCCGCACGCTGGCGCCGGCCTGCTTTGTGGGCGTGGACATCTCGGCCGACTTTCTGCAGGGCGCCGTGGCCCGCATGCGCGAGGAATTCCCGCACATGCAGGCCCATGCCGTGGGCGCCGACATGACGCGCGGCGTGACCCTGCCGGCCGACATACCGGGCACCGGGCGCCTGGTGTTCTACCCCGGCTCGTCCATCGGCAACTTCGACCCGCCGCACGCGCTGATGCTGCTCGAACAGATGCGCGAACTCGTGGACGGCGAGGGCGAGCCTGGTGCTGATGGTGGCCTGCTGATCGGCATTGACATGCCCAAGGAGGTGGACGTGCTCGAGGCCGCGTACGATGATGCGGCGGGTGTCACCGCGGCCTTCAACCTCAATGTGCTCACGCATGTGAACCGCCTCATCGGCAGCAACTTCGACCCTGCGCAGTGGCGCCACCTGGCCTTCTTCAACACCCTGCATTCGCGCATCGAGATGCACCTGCAGGCCATGTCGCCGCTGCAGGTGCGCTGGCCCGGCGGCGGCGTGCGCGACTTTGCGGCCGGAGAGTGCATCCACACCGAGAACAGCTACAAGTACACGCTGCCCGCCTTCACCGACCTGCTGGCGCGCGCGGGTTTCTCGCGTGCCCGGGCCTGGACCGATTCGCGCGACTGGTTTGCCGTGGTCCATGCGCAGCCTTGAAGGCCCGGTGGTTCCGGTGCGTGCGCGCGCAGCGCCGCTGGGGCACACTGCGCGGATGGCCGCGCCTCCCACCGCCGCTGACTATGCCGCCGTGCGCCAGTGCTCGGTAGAGCTGGTCGCCCCCTTGTCGCCCGAAGACGCCAGCGCCCAGTCCATGCCCGACGCCAGCCCTGCCAAGTGGCACCTGGCGCACACCACCTGGTTCTTCGAGACCTTTGTGCTGGAGCCGCACGAGGCCGGGTTTGCACCGTTCCACCCCGCGTTCCGCGTGCTCTTCAACTCCTATTACAACGGTGTGGGAGCCAAGCACCCGCGCCCGCAGCGCGGCCTGCTCACGCGCCCCGCGTTGGCCGAAGTGCTGGCCTACCGCGCCCACGTGGATGGGCGCGTGCAGCGCCTGCTGGCCCAACGCGCCGACGACGCCAAACTCCATGCCCTGGTCGAGCTGGGCCTGCACCATGAGCAGCAGCACCAGGAACTGCTGGTGACCGACATCAAACACCTGCTCTCGTGCAACCCCCTGTTCCCGGCTTACCACGGCCCGCGGCCGGCGAGCGGCAGCGGGGCAGCCCAGTCCCTGGCCTGGCTTGAGAGCGATGGCGGTGTAATGGAGATCGGCCATGCCGGCGACGGCAGCTTCGCCTTCGACAACGAACTGCCGCGCCACCGGGTGTACGTGCAGCCCCATGCCATCGCATCGCGCCTGGTGAGCAATGGCGAGTACGCGGCCTTTGTCGAAGACGGCGGCTACCGCAACCCCGCACTGTGGCTGGCCGAAGGCTGGGACTGGCGCACCGCACAGGGGCTCACACAACCGATCTACTGGCACCGCGAAGGGGCGGGTGAAGATGCCTGGCATGAGTTCACGCTGGCCGGCCTCGTGCCCCTGGCCAGCGCACTGCCTGCGGTGCACCTGTCGTACTACGAAGCCGACGCCTACGCCCGCTGGGCTGGCGCCCGCCTGCCCACCGAGGCCGAATGGGAATGCGCCGCTGCGCGCCAGCCCGCGCAGGGCCACCTTGCCGATGGCCCTGGTGCGTTGTTACACCCTGGTGCGGCCGAAGGCCCGGGCCTGGTGCAGATGTTCGGCGATGCCTGGCAGTGGACCCAGTCGAGTTACGCCCCGTACCCCGGCTTTCGCACGGCAGAGGGCGCAGTGGGCGAGTACAACGGCAAGTTCATGGTCAACCAGTATGTACTGCGCGGCGGCTCGTGCGCCACGCCGGCAGGGCATTCGCGCGCCACCTACCGCAACTTCTTTCCGGCGACTGCGCGGTGGCAATTCTCCGGCGTGCGCCTGGCGCGCGACCTGTAAGGCGCAGGAGGCAGGGCGTCAGACCTTGCCCAGGGCCTGCTCCAAGTCCGCCTTCAGGTCATCGATGTGTTCAATCCCCACCGACAGCCGCACCATCCCTTCGCTCACCCCTGCCTTGGCCAACTCCTCGGGGTTGAGCTGGCGGTGCGTGGTCGATGCGGGGTGCGTCGCCAGTGACTTCGCATCGCCGATGTTCACCAGGCGGGTGAACAGTTGCAATGCATCGAGGAAACGCGCCCCCGCCGCACGCGGATCGGCATCGCTGTTCTTCACGCCGAAGCTCAGGATGCCCGAGGCGCGCCCGCCCAATTGGCGTTTGACGAGCGCATGGTCCGGGTGGTCGGGCAGGCCGGCATAGCGCACCCATTCGACCTTGGGGTGGGCCTGCAGGTATTCGGCAATGGCCAGGGTGTTGTCGCAGATGCGGTCCAGGCGCAGGGCCAGGGTCTCGATGCCTTGCAGGATCAGGAAGGCGTTCTGCGGTGCCAGCGCGGCACCTGTGTTGCGCAGCGGCACGACGCGGGCACGGCCGATGAAGGCCGCGGGGCCCAAGGCCTCGGTGTAGACCACGCCATGGTAGCTCACGTCGGGCTCGTTCAGGCGCGGGAAGCGCTCTTTGTGCTGGGCCCATGGGAACTTGCCGCTGTCCACGATGGCACCGCCCACGCTGTTGCCATGGCCGCCCAGGTACTTGGTGAGCGAGTGCACCACGATGTCGGCCCCGTGCTCGATGGGGCGCAGCAGGTAAGGGGTGGGCACGGTGTTGTCCACGATCAGCGGCACGCCATGGTCGTGGGCGACCTTGGCCAGGGCCGCGATGTCGGTCACATTGCCCAGCGGGTTGCCGATGGATTCGATGAAGATGGCCTTGGTGCGAGCGTCGATGTGCTGGGCGAAGCTGGCCGGGTCGCGCGGGTCGGCAAAGCGCGTGGTGATGCCCTGCTGGGGCAGGGTGTGGGCAAACAGGTTGTACGTACCTCCGTACAAAGTGCTCGCGGAGACGATGTTGTCCCCTGCCTCTGCAATGGTCTGGATGGCGTAGGTGATGGCCGCCATGCCCGATGCGACGGCCAGCGCGGCGATGCCGCCTTCGAGCGCCGCAATGCGCTTTTCCAGCACATCGTTGGTCGGGTTCATGATGCGGGTGTAGATATTGCCCGGCACCTTGAGGTCGAACAGGTCGGCGCCATGCTGGGCGCTGTCGAAGGCATAGGCCACCGTCTGGTAGACGGGCACGGCGACGGCCTTTGTGGTGGGGTCGGGGCTGTAGCCAGCGTGGACAGCGAGGGTTTCGATCTGCATGAGGGGCTTGTCTCTGGAAGGGGTTGGTACGAAGGGCCAGGCACCTTGGCGGAGTGCCCGAACCATTCTTCCATCGCCCCTTCAGAGGCAGATCGAATCGTTTCGTATGTGCTTATGCGGCCAGCGATGGCCGGCCGGCGCGCCCGCTCAGCTGGTGCGCTGGGGCCGGGTGCGGTAGAAGCTCATCGGCGTCTCGCGCGCCTGGTTGAGCACCTGGCGCTTGATCTTGCCCACCACATGCATCTCGCAGGGCTTGCAGTCAAAGCGCAGGGTCAGCTTTTCCTTGCCGTTGATGAGCATCAGCGGCTCGGCCTTGATGGTGCCCTGCACGCCGGTCACGCCCTTGGCCTGTTTGGGGCACAGGCTCATCGAGAAGCGCACACAGTGCTTGGTGATCATGAGGCTGACTTCGCCTTCTTCCTCGTGCGCCTCGTAGGTCGCATCGATCACCTTCACGCCGTGGCGCACGTAGAAGTCGTGCGCCTTGTGGTTGAACACGTTGCCCAGAAAGCTCAGCGTGTCCTCGGGGTAGGGGGCCGGGGGCTCCACCGGGGTCGCGCGCTGCAGGCGCAGGAAGCCCTTGGCGCGGTTGGCCTCCAGGTCGGCCAGCGCATCGCGGCGCAGGGCGTTGACGGCCGATGCGGGGATGAACCAGGGCTGCGAGAGCTGCAGGCCCACATCGTTCACCGCGAAGATGGTGGCGCCGAAGCGGGCCAGGTGCTCGCGCAGGCTGGCCTCGGCCTTGGCGGCGTCGGTGGCGGGCTGGTGGGCATGGTCGAGCTGCGCGCCGCCGGCAAAGCCGTCCTCGTCGGTCAGCGTGAGGGCAAAGCCGGTGGGTGTCTCCGACAGGTAGGCCCACAGGCCGATGCGGCGGTCGCTCGACTTCTTGTCCAGCGTGCGCACCCAGTCCATGTCGCGGTTGCGGTTGATCTCGGTGCCCTTGCGCAGGTCCTTGAAGCCCTCCATCGGGTCCTTGGGGAACACGCGCCACTGGGTGGTGCTGCGCGGCGATACGGGCTCGGCCCGGTTGATGGCCATGCCCACCAGTTCCTTGTGCAGGTCGTAGTAGCACAGGCCGTCGCCGTTGTGCAGCACGGTCTCGGGGCTGCTCACTTCCAGTTCCACGAAATCGGCACCCACCTTGGTCACCCAGCCGATGGCCTGGCCGGGGTTCTTGGGCGTGTCGAAGGCGCCGATGTCCTGCTTGCGGCCGGTGACGAAGTAGTCGGTGAACTCGCGGTTGAAGTTCTGCAGCGGGTCGGGCGTGAAGGTGAAGGTGGTGCGCCCGCTCGACGAGCGCGACAGCGGGTGGCCTGAGGCCTCGCGCTCTTCCATGATGCCGTCGATGATGGTGCGGTAGTGGGCCGTGATGTTCTTCACGTAGCCCATGTCCTTGTAGCGGCCTTCGATCTTGAAGCTGCGCACGCCGGCATCGATCAGCGCGCGCATGTTGTCGCTCTGGTTGTTGTCCTTCATGCTGAGCACGTGCTTGTCGTGCGCGATGAAGCGGCCCTGCGCATCGGTCACCTGGTAGGGCAGGCGGCAGGCCTGGCTGCAGTCGCCGCGGTTGGCGCTGCGCCCGGTCTGTGCATGGCTGATGTTGCACTGTCCGCTGTAGGCCACGCACAGCGCGCCGTGGATGAAGAACTCGATGTTGGCGCGCCCCGGTGCATCCACCGGGCCCAGGGCCTTGTGCACGGCCGCTATCTGCTGCACCGTGAGCTCGCGCGCCAGCACGATCTGCGACAGCCCAGCGTCCTGCAGAAAGCGCGCCTTCTCGGGCGTGCGGATGTCGGTCTGCGTGCTGGCATGCAGCTGGATGGGCGGCATGTCGATTTCGAGCAGGCCCATGTCCTGGATGATCAGTGCATCGGCCCCGGCCTCGTAGACCTGCCAGGCCATCTTGCGTGCGTCTTCGAGTTCGTCGTCGCGCAGGATGGTGTTGAGCGTGATGAAGATGCGGCTGTTGAAGCGATGGGCGTGTTTGACCAGGCGCTCCAGGTCGCGGATGTCGTTGCCCGCGCCCACGCGCGCGCCGAAGGCCGGGCCGCCGATGTAGACGGCGTCGGCACCGTGGTTGATGGCTTCGATGCCGATGTCTGCGTCGCGCGCGGGCGCAAGCAGTTCGAGCTGGTGGGGCAGGAGGGACATAGCCTTCGATTATCCCAGGCCCGGCGTTTCCGAGGGAAGTGAACCACCAATTAGATCAACTAATACTGTATGCAATTCTGTTGTGCAAGTCTGGTGTACCCGCGGCGGGTTAGGATGCCCGCACCTTGGCCGGCCGTGGGTGCTCGCCCCCGTTCCCGTGAGGGGGTTGCCATGGGTTGGTCGGTTTATTTTTCGTTCATTCTGGAGACTTGTCCGTGTTCTTTGCTTCCCGTTCGCGCTTTTCCCTGTCCCTGATCGCTGCTGCCGCCGCTGCCCTGGCCTCCACTGCCGCCCTGGCGCAAGAGGTGCAGGTCGTCAAGATCGCCCATGCGGGCCCGCTGTCGGGCGGCATTGCCCACATCGGCAAGGACACCGAGAACGGCGTGCGCCTGGCGCTGGATGACCTGAACGCGCAGAACCTGGTGATCGGTGGCAAAAAGATCAAGTTCGAGATCGCCGCCGAAGACGACGCCGGTGACCCTCGCCAGGCCACGGCCGTGGCGCAGAAGCTGTGCGACCAGAAGGTCGCTGGCGTGGTGGGCCACCTGCAGTCGGGCACCTCCATCCCCGCCGCCGCGGTGTACGACAAGTGCGGTGTGCCGCACATCACGGCCGCCGCCACCAACCCCGACCTGACCAAGCCCGGCTACAAGACCACCTACCGCCTGATCGCCAACGACAGTGCCCTGGGCGCGGCGCTGGCCATCTTCTCGGCCGACCACCTGAAACTCAAGTCCGTGGCCATCATCGACGACCGCACGGCCTATGGCCAGGGCGTGGCCTCGGTGTTCAAGGCCACGGCGCAGCAAAAGGGCCTCACGGTGGTGGGCGAGGAGTTCACCACCGACAAGGCCACGGACTTCATGGCCATCCTCACCGCCATCAAGAACAAGAAGCCCGACGCCATCTTCTACGGCGGCCTCGATGCCCAGGCCGGCCCCATGCTGCGCCAGATGGAGCAGCTGGGCCTGGGCAACGTGAAGTTCTTCGGCGGCGACGCGCTGTGCACCGAAAAGCTGCCCGAACTGGCGGGCAAGACGCCTGCCCTCAAGAACGTGACCTGCGCCACGGGCGGTGCCTCGGTCGCCAAGATGCAGGGCGGCGCCGACTGGAAGAAGCGCTACGACGCCAAGTTCCCAGGCCAGTTCCAGATCTACAGCCCCTACGCCTACGATGCCGCCATGGTGCTGGCCGATGCGATGAAGCGCGCCAATTCCGTGGACCCCAAGGTCTACATCCCCTTCATCGCCAAGACCGAGTACAAGGGCGTGACGGCGAACATCGCCTTCACCAACAAGGGCGAGCTGACCACGCCCGCCGTGACGCTCTACACCTACAAGGACGGCAGCCGCGTGGCCTTGAACTGATCCTTCAGGGCTCGGTTCTGGCCCGCCCGGCGCGCAATGCGCCAGGGCTGGTGCCGTAGTGCTTGCGGAACAGCCGCGCCAGGCTGCTGGCGTTGCCCAGGCCCACTTCGTCGGCAATGGCTGCCAGGCTGTGGTGCGAGTGGGTCACGCGCCAGTGCGCGTGCTCCATGCGCATCTTCGTCCAGTGGTCGTGGGCGCTCATGCCCATGTGCTCGGCGAACAGCCGGTCGAGCTGACGGCGGCCGATGCCGATGCGCTCAGCCAGCTCGGCCACGGTCAGGCCGTCGGCCAGGGAGCTGCGCATCAGCGCCACCGCGCGCGCCAGGTGGCGGCCCAGGTCGGGCCCGGTGCCCTCCATGGACTGCAGTTGGTGCCCCTGGTGGCGGGGCGCGTCCACCAGCATGTCGGCCAGGCCCTTGAAGGCCCGCACACGGCCGCAGTGGCGCGAGAGCAGCTCCACCGCCATGTCGATGGCGGCCGTGCCGCCCGCGCAGGTGATGCGGTCGCGGTCAAAGCAATAGATCTGTTCGCTGGCCACCGCGATGCGCGGAAAGGCCTCTCGGAACTCGGCCACATGGCGCCAGTGCAGGGCCACGCGGTGGCCCCGGAGCAGGCCCGCCTCGGCCAGCAGAAAGCTCGCGTTGTCGATGGCCACCAGCGGCAGGCCGTGTGCCGCCGCCTTGCGCAATACCGGGCCATAGGCGTCGGCGTATGCACGCGAAGCCCTTACCGTGCGGCTGCCAAAGACCACCAAATAGTCGAAGGCCGAGAGGTCCACGGCCTCGACCGAGGTGTCCATGCCCACCTGCACGCCGCTGCTGGTGATCACGGGGGCGGCGTCGATGCCGAGCAGAGTCCACGCGCAGTAGCGCTGGCGGCTGCGGTCCTCGTCGTCGGCCGAAAAGCGCAGCTTGTCCAGAAAGGCGCCAAACGGCAGCAGGGCGAAGTCGGGCAGCGGCATCAGCAGCAGGCGCACATCGGGGCTGGGCAGGGTGGTGCTCATGCGGGGTGTCCAATTTAGTATTTATATTAGCCAAATTGGATGCTGTGCGTGTCGCCTCGCCCGCCTAGACTGCAGGCCATGCTTCAAGAGACGGTGCTGCAATGGAACTGAAAATCTGGCTGGTGTATCTGCTGGCGGTCATCGGCCTGTCGCTGACCCCGGGCCCCAACAGCCTGCTGGTGCTGGCCCATGGCGCCCTGCACGGGCGGGCGCGCACGCTGTGGACCATTGCGGGCGGGGCGCTGGGCTTTGCGGCCCTGATCGGGCTGTCCATGCTGGGCATTGGGGCGCTGCTGCAGTCGTCTGCCCATGCGCTCACGGTGATGAAGTGGGTGGGCGGCGCCTACCTGGTGTGGCTGGGCATCCAGCTGTGGCGTGCTCCGGCCATGCAGCTGCAGGCCTTGCCCAGTGCCGCAGGGCAGCCCACGGCCACGGGCGGCAGGCTGTTCCGCCAGGGGCTGCTGGCCGCCATTTCCAACCCCAAGGTGCTGTTGTTCTACGGTGCCTTTTTGCCGCAGTTCATCACGCCGGGGCGCGACCTGTGGCTGCAGTTCGTGGTCATGGCCGGCACGTTCGCCATCGTCGAATGCCTGGTGGAGTTTGGCCTGGCCAGCCTGGCGCACCGCATCCGGCCCTGGCTGCAGCGTACGGGGCGCAAGTTCAACCGTTCCTGCGGTGCGCTGTTCGGATTGATGGGGGCGGCCTTGCCCATGACGCACTGAGGCATCCCGGTTTACAGTGCAGGGCTGCACAGTATCTGGGAGCAAGGCATGCGTGGGTTGTTCGGTTTGGTCGGGCTGGTCCTTGTACTGGCCATCGTGGGTCTGGTGGCCAAGAAGCAGCTGTCGTCCACGCGCGCGCCAGCGGCTGCATTGCAGCAGGCCCCCATCCCGGGTACCGGAGCGTCGGTGCCGGTGATCAACCCCACGGGCAATGTGCAGCAGCAGAGCCAGCAGGTGCAGCAGCAGGTCCAGCAGCAGCTTGATGACATCATGAAGCAGCGTGCGCAAAGCCTGCCCGACGCCGACAAGTGATTCTGGCGATGCCCGCTGTGCTGACCGACGAAGACGGCATGCGCCTGGCGCTGGCCGAGGCGCGCGCCGCCGCCGAGGCAGGCGAAGTGCCTGTGGGGGCCGTGGTCGTCAAAGACGGGCAGGTGGTCGCCACGGGCCGCAATGCCCCCGTGCAGGCCAACGACCCGACTGCCCATGCCGAAATCGTCGCCTTGCGTGCGGCGGCACAGCGGCTGGGCAATTACCGGCTCGATGGCTGCACGCTCTATGTCACGCTGGAGCCCTGCGCCATGTGCAGCGGGGCCATGCTGCACGCACGCCTGGCCCGCGTGGTCTATGGCGCCGTGGAGCCCAGGACGGGAGCCGCAGGCTCGGTGCTCGACCTGTTTGCCCACACGGCCATCAACCACCAGACGGCCGTGCAGGGCGGGGTGTTGGCCCATGAGTGCAGTGCGCTGCTCACGGGCTTCTTTGGCGCGCGGCGCAGCCAGCAGCGGGCCGAGGCCCTGGCGCGCCACCCCTTGCGCGACGACGCCTTGCGCACGCCCGATGCCGCCTTTGCAGACCTGCCCGGCTACCCCTGGGCACCCCGCTATGTGAGCGATCTGCCCAGCCTGGCGGGTCTGCGCCTGCACTATCTGGATGAAGGCCCCGAGGACGCGCCGCGCACCTGGTTGTGCCTGCACGGCAACCCGGCCTGGAGCTACCTGTACCGCCACATGCTGCCCGTGTGGCTGGCGGCGGGCGACCGCGTGGTGGCACCCGATCTGATCGGCTTTGGCAAGAGCGACAAGCCCAAGAAAGAGGCCGCCCACCGCTTCGAATGGCACCGCCAGGTGCTGCTGGAACTGCTGGAGCGGCTGGACCTGCAGCGCACGGTGCTGGTGGTGCAGGACTGGGGCGGCATCCTGGGCCTGACCCTGCCCATGGACTGCCCGGAGCGCTTCGGCGGCCTGCTGGTGATGAACACCTTGCTCGCCACGGGCGACGTGCCGCTGCCCCAGGGCTTCGTGGACTGGCGCGCCATGTGCCGCGACAAGCCGCTCTACGGCGTGGGCCGGCTGCTCGCGCGGGGCAACCCGCAGCTGTCGCCGGCCGAGTGCGCGGCCTACGATGCGCCGTTTCCCGGCAAGGGCTACCGCGCGGCGCTGCGCGCCTTTCCCGAGCGCGTGCCGGCCGGGCCCAACGATCCGGGTGCCGCACTGTCGCGCCAGGCGCGCGATTTCTGGCGCCAGCAGTGGCAGGGCGAGAGCCTGATGGTGGTGGGCGCGCAGGACCCGGTGCTGGGCATGGCGACCATGCAGGCACTGCAAAAGGACATCCGTAACTGCCCCGAACCGGTGGTTTTGCCCCTGGCCGGGCACTTCGTGCAGGAGCATGGCCGGGGCATTGCCGAGCGGGCTGTGGAATACTTCAGGCCCTGACCGCACGCCAGCGCCGCCTTTTTCGCGGCCCGCCAGCGGCACCGCATCCCTATTCGGAGCAGGCCCGCACCGGCGCCTGAACGCTTTGCACAACGATCACGACCACCACCACCATCACGACCACCATGGCGATTGCGGCCATGACCATGGTCCCAAGCACATCTACATCTACTCGCCGTCGAGCGCCGTGCGCGACAAGGCGGCCTTCAAGCGCGGCATTGCCCGCCTCAAGGCCCTGGGCCACGAGGTCGAGGTGGATGTGGACGCCCTGGCCAGCCACACCCGCTTTGCTGGCGACGACGCCACCCGCCTGGCCGCCATCCACCGGGCAGCGGCCAGCGGTGCCGATGTGGCGCTGATCTCGCGCGGCGGTTACGGGCTGTCGCGCATCCTGCCGGGCATCCGCTACAAGGCGGTGGCCAAGGCCATCGGCCAGGGCATGAAGTTCGTCGGCCTGAGCGATTTCACGGCCTTCCAGAACGCGCTGCTGGCGCAGACCGGTGCGATCAGCTGGTCCGGCCCGGCCCTGGGCGCCGACTTTGGCGTGGCGAGCGAGCCCGACGACATCATGGAGGCCTGCTTCGACGACCTGCTCACCGGCCACGGCGAGGGCACGGGCTGGCGCATGCACCGCGAAAAGCCCCATGCCACCACCGGCAAGCCGGCCGTGCCCGACATCTATGTGAAGAGCGCCCAGCTCTGGGGCGGCAACCTGGCCGTGCTGGCGTCGCTGGTGGGTACGCCCTACCTGCCCAGCGTGAAGGGCGGCATCCTGTTCCTCGAAGACGTGAACGAGCACCCCTACCGCATCGAGCGCCTGCTGACCCAACTGCTGCATGCCGGCGTGCTGGCGCAGCAAAAGGCCGTGGTGCTGGGCCAGTTCAACCAGTACAAGCTGGTGCCGCACGACAAGGGCTACAAGCTGCAGTCGGTGGTGGACTGGCTGCGCACGCAGATCAAGGCCCCGGTGCTCACCAACCTGCCGTTCGGCCACGTGGAGACCAAGGTGCTGCTGCCCGTGGGAGCGACGGTGTCGTTGTCGGTGGAGGAGCGCGATGCCTTGATCTATTGGGGGCATCTGTAGGCCTCGCAGGGCGAGGCGCTGTGGCAGCTGCCGCCCTCAGCGTTCAGGAGAGCGGTGCGCGAGCGGGCGCGCCCACGGCGCGCGGCAACAGGCCCTGGAACAGGAGTGTCACTTCGTCTATGACGTTTTTGGCAACGGGCTCGCCCTGCAGCGGGGCCAGGGTGCTCTGCAGGTCGCTGCGCAGGTACCACAGGGCCTCGATGTCGCCGGCATAGCGCAGGCGGATGTTCATGCGTGCCACCTCGCAGCCGGAGAAGCCCGAGAGGCTGCGGATCATGGCGCGGCGCACCTCTTCCAGCTGCTGGTCACGCACCCAGGCCGTCGATGCAGGCGCATCACGGCCAATGAGGCCGTGCAGGCTGCTGCCGCGGACAGTGGGTTTGTTCCAGCGCATGGAATGGTTTTGCACCATAAAGAGGTAACAGGGCTCAAGTTAAGTGGCCGCCTTCGCAAATGCAAGGGGGCCACTCCCTTTTTTTGCAGAAAGCCAACAGGCCTTCATAGCTTTTTGCAAACAATTGCAAGTTTTCGATGCTTTTTTGAATCTAGTAGAAAAGGATTAAGCAGAAGTCATGCCCGGTGCTTCGGCTCTCGGCGCCCTGCGCCGACAAGGGCTGGGAAGGCGCTGCCGGCCTTGCGAATAGGGGAAGAGGGGGCATGCAAGGGGCCCGCATGGGACCGTCGGGGTGCACGCGCTCCAAAGGGATTTGCCCCATGCTGCAGCCCGGCCCTGAGGGTGACACGGGCGCCATGCACACTGCAGGCGCTTGAACTAAACTGGGTCACATGATGTTACCTGCGGTCCCGTGCCCATGACAGTTCTCTCGACGGTGGTCTTTGCCGATATCTCGGGCAGCACCTCTCTGTACGAGACGCTGGGAAACGAGCGCGCCACCGAAGCCGTGACGCAGCTCACCCAGTGGATTGCCGACACCATCGAAGGCAATGCGGGCCGCGTCGTCAAGAAGCTGGGCGATGGCGTGCTGGGCATTTTCGGCGATGCTGCGGGCGCCGTTTCGGCCGTGGCCGAGATGCAGCGCAAGCACCTCACGCGGCTGGACCGCTGGCCCCATCCCCTGCGCATGGACATCCGCGTGGGCGTGGCCAGCGGCGAGGTGGTGGAGGTCGACGGCGACTGCTATGGCGACGCCGTGAACGTGGCCTCGCGCCTGTGCGAACGGGCCGGTCCGTCCGAGATCTGGGCTACTGAAACCGCCGTGCTGCTGGCCGGCGCGGCGGCCTCGGTCTGGTACCGCAAGCTCGGGGTGATGGAGATCCGTGGCAAGGCCGAGACCCTGATGCTCTACCAGGTGGAATGGCGCCTGGACGAGGAGCCCGAGTCGCTGACCATGCAGTCGGCGCTGGTCAGCAATTTCTCGCCGGTGGATTCCATCCTGGGGCAGATCCAGTTCTCCTGGCATGGGGTGGACCTGTCGTTCAGCTCGGCCGATGCCCCGGTGCACGTGGGCCGGGCCACCGAGATGCAGTTGCGCATCAACGACCCCCGGGTGTCGCGCCTGCACGCGCGCATCGACTGGCGCAACAGCGGCTTCGTGCTCACCGACATGAGCAGCTTTGGCACCTGGGTGCGCTTCGAGGGCAGCGACTCGCCCGTGCGCCTGCGCCGCGATGCCTGCATCCTGCACGGCACGGGGGAGATCGCGCTGGGCGTGTCGTTCAGCGAGCCCACGGCGCCCAAGATGCACTTCCAGGTCGTCGGTGCCAGCGTGCATTTGGGCTGACCCCCTGAGTCGCTTCGCGCCTCGGTGCCACCGCCAGAGGCGGTGGCTCTTCGGGCACGTCCAAGCCTGCGCAGGCAGGCTTGGAGCCGCGGCCCTCAGCCCCTCTCTCGCCTCGCTGCGCGAGTCGGGAGGGGGACGCCCCCAGCGCAAGCGCTGGACACGCTGCCTTCGCGGCGGGGCGGCCCTTGCGCGGGGGCACTGGCTTGGGGTGCGCCAGTTGCCGAGGGCTGGGCTGGCGCGTAGCGTTGTCGAAAACCGGTATAAGGCCAATCTGAATTGGCGCAGCGCTGACACGTTCTGACACAATGCCCGGCGACTAGACCGAGACAAGACAGGACAGAACGATATGGCGTGGATCAAGAAGACGGCCGTGGCCCTGGTGGCCGGGGCTTTGCTGGTGGGGGCGGGGGCCGCCATCTATGTGCAGCGGACCTTTGCGGTGGTGGATGGCAAGCTCCAGGTGCCGGGCCTGGGCCAGGGGGTGAAGGTGCAGCGCGATGCGGCGGATGTCACCCATGTCAGTGCGCAAAGTCCGCAGGACGCCTGGTTTGCCGTGGGCTATGTGCACGCGCAGGAGCGCACCTGGCAGCTGGAGTTCAACCGCCGCGTGATGCACGGCCAGCTCTCCGAGGTGTTCGGCGAAGCCACGCTGGAGACCGACAAGCTCATGCGCTCGCTCGACGTCGTGGGCACTGCGCGCAAGCAGTACGCCGGGCTGCCCCTGTACGCGCGCGAGGCGCTGCAGGCCTACAGCCAGGGCATCCACGCCTTCCACAAGAACCGGCCGCAGGCCCTGCCACCCGAGTTCCTGGTGCTGGGCGCCAAGCCCGGCGGCGATACAGGCGCGGTGTGGGAGCCCGAGGACAGCGTGGGTTGGGCGCTGATGATGGCGCTGGACCTGGGCGGCAACTGGGGCAATGAGTTCGCGCGCCTGTCCGTGGCGCGCTCGCTCGATACCGAGCGCCTGTGGCAGTTGATGCCGCCGTACCCTGGCGAGCCGCCGGCTGCCACGGCCGACCTGGCCACCCTGTACCGGCACTGGGGTGTGTACCGCAGCGATGCCGCTGCGGCGGCGCCCAGCGCCGGCCTGGCGCGCGGTGCCGCGCTGCAGGCCAGAGGGCCCGATGCCGCAGCAGGGCAGGGCGGCAGCGCCTTCTCGCGCCAGGTCGGCGCCGGTATGCTGGCCTGGGCCGAGGAGTTCGCGCGCAACGCCGGCACCAACGAGGGCAAGGGCAGCAACAACTGGGTCGTCGCCGGATCGCGGACCGAAAGCGGCAAGCCGCTGCTGGCCAATGACCCGCACCTGTCACTGAGCGCGCCTGCCATCTGGTACTTTGCCGGCCTGAAGGCGCCGGCGGGCAAGGCATCCGATGGCTCGCCCATCGCTGCCATCGACGCCGTGGGTGCCACCTTGCCGGGCCTGCCCTTCGTGGTGCTGGGCCGCACGGCCCAGGTGGCCTGGGCCTTCACCAACACCAACCCGGATGTGCAGGACCTGTTCCTGGAGCAGATCAACCCTGCAGACCCTGCGCAGTACCGCACGCCCGAGGGCTGGGCGCCCTTCGAGGTGCGCAAGGAGGTGTTCCGCGTCAAGGGCAAGCCCGACGTGGAGCTGGCGCTGCGCAGCACGCGCCATGGCCCCGTGCTCAGCGATGCGCAGAAGTCGCATGCCGAGGTGCTGGACCTGCAGAAATACGTGCTGGCCCTGCGCTGGACCGCGCTGGACGCCGACAACCAGACCGTGCTGGCCGGCCTCATGGCCAACCAGGCGACGTCGGTGGAGAGCCTGTTCGCGGGTTTTGCGAGCTACCACTCGCCCATGCAGAGCGTGCTGGCGGCCGATGTGAGCGGGCGCATCCGCTTCCAGGCCATGGGCCGCGTGCCCGTGCGTGCGCCGGACAACGACATCCGCGGCGTGGCGCCTTCGCCCGGCTGGGATGCACGCTACGACTGGAAGGGCTGGCTGCCGCTGGACCAGACCCCGCAGGACGAGGGTGAAAAGGGCTGGATCGCCACCGCCAACCAGCGCGTGACGGCGCCTGGCTACCCGCACTACCTGACGCAGGACTGGGCGCTGCCCTACCGCTACGAGCGCATCGCCGAGCTGATCGAGGCCCGCCCCAAGCACACGGCCGCGAGCCTGCAGGCCATCCAGCTCGACACGGCGTCGCTGGCCGCACGCCACCTGCTGCCCTACCTGCAGCAGGCGCAGTCCAGCCACCCGCTGGCAGCCAAGGCCCAGGCCCTGCTCAAGGAGTTCGACGGCGTGATGGACGCGCGCCGCGCGGCGCCGCTGATCATGGCCGCGTGGACCGACGAACTGGTGCGTGGCCTGGTCGTTCCGCGCATCGGCGAGGCGCGCTTTGCCGCCACCTATGGCAAGCGCGACTACCGCGCCGGCCTGGAGGGCATGCTGGCACGCAACGATACCTGGTGGTGCCAGCCCTCCACCTGTGCCGAGCAGTCGGCTGCGGCCCTGGGCCGTGCGCTCGACCGCCTGCAGGCCGCCTACGGCGCCGAGCCTGCCGCCTGGCGCTGGGGCGATGCGCATCCGGCCGTGAGCGGCCACCGGCCCTTCGGCAATGTGGCAGCGCTGGCGCGGTACTTCGATGTGAGCGTGCCATCCAACGGCGACTCGTACACGGTCAACGTAGGCCAGTACAACCCAGGCGACGCCAAGGCGCCCTTTGCCAACCGCCATGCGGCATCGCTGCGCGCCATCTACGACCTAGCGGACCTGGAGCAGTCGACCTTCATCTACCAGACGGGGCAGAGCGGCCTGGTGTTCTCGCCACGCTACCGCGACATGGCCACGGCCTGGGCCGGTGCGGGCAACCGTCTGCTGCAGCGCGAGCCGGCGCGCTTCGCCCACTCCCTGACGCTTGCGCCTGCGCCTTGAGACAAAGGATTCCCATGGGTTTCGTACCGTTGATCGAAGTCACCCGGGGTGGCCTGGTCGAGTGCCAGCACTGGGGTGCAGTGGCCGTGGCCAACCGAGATGGCAAGCTGCTCGCCCAGGTGGGCGACCCGGAGGCGGTGGTGTTCACGCGCTCCACCATCAAGGCCTTCCAGGCGCTGCCCTTCATGCTCTCGGGCGGCGCCAAGGCCCTGGGCTGGGGGCCGGCCGACCTGGCGCTGCTGTGCGCCAGCCACAACGGCGAGCCTATGCACGTGGCCCAGGTCGAGCGCATGCTCGCCAGCGTGGACAAGGACTACCACGCGCTGCGTTGCGGCTGCCACCGGCCGCTGTTTGCCGAGCTGGGGCTCGGGTCGTTGCCTGCGGACTTCGCGCCCGACGAGCGCCACAACAACTGCAGCGGCAAGCATGCGGGCTTCGTGGCCTACTGTGTGCAGCAGGGGCTGCCGCTCGATGACCATCTGGACCCCGGCCATCCGCTGCAGGTGGCGATACGGGAGCGCGTGGCCCAGGCCGTGGGCCTGCAGCCGGGCGATCTGGCCGCCGGTACGGACGGTTGCTCCGCCCCCAATTACGCATTGCCGCTGGCGAATCTGGCGCGGGGCTATGCGCGCCTGGCTGGTGGTGCGCCGGACACCGAACTCGACGAGAGCCTCACGGCGCTGGTCGATGCCATGGTGGCGCGGCCCGAGCTGGGCTCGGGCACCGGGCGGCACGACCTCGACTTCATGCGTGTGGGTGGCGGGGATTGGGTCTCCAAGACCGGGGCCGATGGCGTGCAGGTGGTCGGCAGCCGCAGCCGGGGCGAGGCCTTTGCCTTGAAGGTCATGGACGGCAGCATGCTTGCGCAGGTGGCGGCCGCCGTGGAGGTGATGGACCAGCTCGGTTGGCTCAGCGAAGCGCAGCGCGAGGCGCTGGCGCCTCGGCGCTCGGCGCGCATCGTCAATGCCCGGGGGCGTGAGGTGGGAACGCGGCGGCCGGCGTTCCGGCTCGCTTCAGGACGGTAGCCGGGCCTGCGGGTAGGCCGCATCCGCCGCGGGGAAGAAGGCGGCGAACGGCTCCGAATCGGGCAGCACATAGACTACACCCGCCTCGCGCCCCAGCCAGGGCGCGATATGGCGGTTGTAGAACGCCGTGGGCGCATTCACGCAGCCATTGCTGATGCGCCGCTCGGCCAGCACCGGGCTGGCCAGGCGCTGCACGCGGCGCTCGACCGGGGCGCCGCGCACGCGGTGCAGCGATACGGCGGCCTCATAGTCGATCCACACGATGTCATGGCCCTGCAGGTTGCTGCCGGGCTCGCTCACGAAGCGGCCGGCCGGCGTGGTGCGCTCGTGCGGGCGAACCTGCGACAGCGGCTTCTGGCCGATGCCGGGTGCCGAGTGGTCGCCCAGGGCCGAACCCAGCAGCACCGGCGCGCTGCCGGCATGGTCCCCGCCGGGGCCGAACACATGGATGGTGGCCGCCGGCTTGTCGATCACGGCAAAGGGCATGCCCTGGTGGTTGCCTGTGGCGGCCACCCAGCGCACCAGGCGCTGTGCGTCCAGGCTGGCGCCGGCGCGCTCCCACGAAGCTGCAGCCCGTGCCGCAGGCGCCCAGGCTGCCGCGCCCAGCAACAGGCCGGCACTGGCCAGCAGGGTGCGGCGCCGCAGCAGGCCGGCCGGGATGGCCGGCTGCGCGGCCGAAACCGCCAAAATTTCACGAAGGACAGAATCGGTCGGGGCAAGCGTGGTCATGGTGCCCCCCAATCGTAGCGGTTTGTGCCAATAATGGCGCATCCGCGACTCCATCGAAGCCTTCGGGCTTGTGAACACCATGTTTGATCGCATCCGCCAGGCCTTTGCCGGAGCGCCGTCCGATGCCGCCGACGGCCTGTCCTCCAACCAGCCCGTGACCGGCCCGCAACTGGCACGCTGGATCGCCGACCAGCAGCTGTCCAGCGTGGCGCAGGCTGCGCCCGGCCATTTCGACGTGGGCGGCGAGATCCTGGGCCACCCCTGGCGGCTGGAGTGCGGTGCCTCCACGCGCGATTACATCCTGGGCCTGGAGCTGCGCGGACGCGCCGACGTGAAGGCCGACCCCGATGCCGCCGTGCTGGTGCTCAACCGCCCGCTGCGCGATGCGCTGGAGCGCCACGCCTACAACGCCATCACCGACAACCTGCAGACCAGCGTGGATGCGCGCATGCCCGAAGAGATGCGCTGGCTGTCCATGTTCGACGAGGTGTCCTGGCCCGAGCTGCCCAGCTCGTTCCGGCGCCATTTCGCGGTGGTGGCCGAGCGCAGCGAGCATGCCGAGCATTGGGTCCATGCGCACCTGGTGTCGGCTCTGCTCAATGCGGTGGAGGGCGAACAGGGGGCGTTGAGGTCCGAAACCCCCATGGTGCTGATGCTGGCGCGCGGCCATGTCTACCTGCGCACCGAACACACCCGGCGCACCCTGGCCGAGATTGCCCATGCGCGCACCGTGCTGGTGACGGCCGCCCAGGCGGCGGCGCAGAACCTGCCGGCACCGCCGCCGCAGACCTGACCCGGGTCTCCTATGATCGCAGGCCATCGGCGCATGGGCGCCGAGCTTGCGAGAACCTGAATGAGCACACCCTCTGTCCGCGCCATCGGCGGGACCATACCGTACACCGTGACCCTGGTCGATGAGGCCGGTCACACCTGGCTGGGCGACGAGCCTGCCGACCTGGGCGGCGCCGATGCCGGCCCGTCCCCGTTCCACCTGCTGCTTTCCAGCCTGGGCGCCTGCACCGTCATCACGCTGCAGATGTTTGCTGCGCGCAAGCAATGGCCCTTGTCGGGCGTGGAGGTGGCATTGCAGCTCAACCCCGGTGGCGCGCCCGCCAGCGGCACCGATATCACGCGCACCATCACCCTGTCGGGTGCTCTGAACGATGAGCAACGCCAGCGCCTGCTGCAGGTGGCCAATGCCTGCCCGGTGCACAAGCTGCTGACCGGCGAGGTGCGCATTGCCTCGTCGCTCGCTGCATCCCAAGGGGCACAGGCATGACGAAAATCGCATCGGCCTCGGTGGTGTCGGGCGACGCCAACTACGTCCACAAGGTCCGCGCGGGCCATTTCGATCTCGTCACGGACGAGCCGAAGGCGCTGGGCGGGCAAGGGCAGGGCCCGGCGCCGTTCGACTACTACCTAGCGGCCCTGTCGGCCTGCACGGCCATCACGCTGCGCATGTATGCCGAGCGCAAGGGCTGGAACCTCGGCGAGTTCCGGGCCGAGCTGGCCTTGACCAGGGACGAGGAAGGCCGGCTGCACATCCACCGCGTGTTGCATTCGGACCAGGCGCTGAGCGACACGCAGTGGGAGCGCCTGCTGGAAGTGGTGGTCAACACGCCGGTGACCAAGGCCCTGCGCGAAGGGGCCGAGATCACCAGCGAACGGGGGCGCTGACCGGGGCATCCCCCGGGGCCGGGGACTGGCTTCAACTGCCGCGCGTCACGGGCACGCCGGCATCGCGGCCGTAGGCACCGTACTTGCCCAGCTCCCACTTGGCGATGGCATTGCGGTGCACCTCGTCCGGGCCGTCGGCAAAGCGCAGGGTGCGCGCGCCGGCGTAGGCATACGCCAGCGGGAAGTCGTCGCACATGCCGCCGCCACCATGCACCTGCATGGCCCAGTCGATCACCTGGCAGGCCATGCTCGGGGCCACGACCTTGATCATCGCGATCTCGGTCTTGGCCACCTTGTTGCCGGCCACGTCCATGAGCCACGCGGCCTTCAGGGTCAGCAAACGGGCCATGTCGATCTTGCAGCGGGCTTCGGCAATGCGCTCCTGCGTCACGGTCTGCTGGGCCACGCTCTTTCCGAAGGCCACGCGCGAGGAGGCGCGCTTGCACATCAGCTCCAGCGCGCGTTCGGCCAGACCGATCAGGCGCATGCAGTGGTGGATGCGGCCGGGGCCCAGGCGACCCTGAGCGATCTCGAAGCCGCGGCCCTCGCCCAAGAGGATGTTGGAGACCGGCACGCGCACGTTGTCGAAGGTCATCTCCACATGGCCGTGGGGCGCATCGTCGTAGCCGAACACGTTGAGCGGGCGGATGATGTTGATGCCCTTGGCATCGGCCGGTACCAGCACCATGCTCTGCTGCGAGTGCTTGGGGGCTTCGGGGTCGGTCTTGCCCATGGTAATGAACACGGCGCAGCGCGGGTCGGCCGCGCCAGAGATCCACCACTTGCGGCCGTTGATCACGTATTCGTCGCCCTGGCGCTCGATGCGGGTCTCGATGTTGGTGGCGTCGCTCGAAGCCACCTCGGGTTCGGTCATGGCGAAGGCCGAGCGGATCTTGCCTTCCAGCAGCGGCTTGAGCCAGCGCGCCTTGTTGGCCTCGTCGCCATAGCGGGCAATGGTCTCCATGTTGCCCGTGTCGGGTGCGGAGCAGTTGAACACCTCGCTGGCCCATGGCACGCGGCCCATGACCTCGGCCAGGGGGGCGTATTCCTGGTTGGTCAGGCCCGCACCTTCGTAGCCCGATGCGGCCGCGCTGTCCACCGGCAGGAACAGGTTCCACAAGCCGGCGGCCTGGGCCTTGGGTTTCAGGTTCTCGATGGTGGACAGGGCCGACCAGCGCTTGCCCGCGGCCGTGTTCGCGGCCAGTTCATTCTTGTACGCAGCCTCGTTGGGATAGATGTGCTCGTCCATGAACTGCAGCAGCTTGGCCTGCAGGTCCTTGGTCTTGGGGGAGTAGTCAAAGTCCATGGGGGTCTCCGTTGGGTAATTTCTGTGGGTGGGTGCTCAGCTGCGCTGGGCAAAGGACCAGGCCAGTTGTGCCATGGGGCGCGCTGTGTCGCCCGAGGCCTTGGCCTGGGCGCTGGAGGCCGTGCCGGCCTCCACGCGCTTGGCGATGCCCTGCAGGATGGCGGCGATGCGGAACATGTTGTAGGCCAGGTAGAAGTTCCAGTCGGCGCGCAATGCCTCGGGCGTGGCGATGCCGGTGCGCTCGCAGTACATGCGGATGTAGCGGTCCTCGTCGGGGATGCCCAGGGCCGCGATGTCCTGGCCCGCGATGCCGCGGCCCATGGCGGCGGGGATGTGCCAGCTCATGCAGTGGTAGCTGAAGTCGGCCAGCGGGTGGCCCAGGGTGGACAGTTCCCAGTCGAGCACGGCGATCACGCGTGGCTCGGTGGGGTGGAACATCAGGTTGTCCAGGCGGTAGTCGCCGTGCACGATGGAGACTTGGCTCTCATCGCGCGCGCTGGCCGGCATGTGCGCGGGCAGCCACTCCATGAGCTTGTCCATCTCGGGGATGGGCTGGGTGATGGAGGCCACGTACTGCTTGCTCCAGCGGCCGATCTGGCGCTCGAAGTAGTTGCCGGGCTTGCCGTAGTTGGCCAGGCCGCGCTCGGCGAACTTCACGCTGTGCAGCGCGGCGATCACGCGGTTCATTTCGTTGTAGATGTCACCGCGCTCGGCCGGCGTCATGCCGGGCAGGGACTGGTCCCACAGCACGCGGCCCTGCATGCATTCCATGATGTAGAAGGCGCGGCCAATGACCGATTCATCCTCGCACAGCACATGCATGCGCGGCACGGGCACATCGGTGCCGGCCAAGCCGCTCATCACCGCGAATTCGCGCTCCACGGCGTGGGCCGAGGGCAGCAGCTTGGCCACTGGGCCGGGTTTGGCACGCATCACGTAGCTGGCCTTGGGCGTGACGAGCTTGTAGGTGGGGTTGGACTGCCCGCCCTTGAACATCTCCACGGTCATGGGGCCCTCGAAGCCCTCCATGTGGGTGCTCAGCCAGGTGGTGAGGGCGGCGACGTCGAAGGCATGCTGCTCGGACACCGCGCGGGTGCCGACAAAGTGGTCAAAATTGCTCATGGGTGCTGGGTCCTCACACTGGTGGTGGCAGCGTGCTTGTCTCGCCCCGCCGTGGTCGGCAGGTGTTGGGGAATGGCGGCGCCGGGGCAGGCCCCGGGCCGGGATGTCGTCAGGTATCGGCTTCGGCGATGCGCATCAGTGCATCGCGGTCGCGTATCACCAGGCCGCCCGGTTCGATGCGGATGGCGTCCTCGCGCTCCATGGACTTGAGCTCCTGGTTCACGCGCTGGCGTGATGCGCCCAAGAGCTGCGCCAGTTCTTCCTGCGCCAGCTGCAGGCCGATGCGCATCTCGCTGCCGTCCGACAGGCTGGGCACGCCATAGCTGCGCACCAGGTGCACCAGCTGCTTGGCCAGGCGCGAGCGCAGGGGCAGGGTGTTGAGGTCTTCCACCAGCCCGAACAGCTGGCGGATGCGCCGTGCATGCAGGCGCAGCATGGCTTCGTACAGCTCGGTATGGGCGGCCAGGATCTTTCTGAAGTCGGCCTTGGCCACGCACAGGATGGTGGTATCGCCATGCGCATAGGCGTCGTGCGTGCGCCGGTCCCCGTCGAAGATCGCCACGTCGCCGAACCAGATGCCCGGCTCCACGTAGGTCAGCGTGATCTGCTTGCCCGAGATAGAGGTGGAGCTCACGCGCACCGCACCGCGCGCGCAGGCAATCCACTCCTCGGGCGGGTCCCCGCGGGCGGCGATCAGGCCGCCATCCTTGAAGCGTTTGACGTAGGCACATCGGAGGATGTCGTGGCGTAGCGAAGGTGAGAGGGAAGAAAACCAGCGACCAGAGTTGATCGCTTCACGTTCTTCGATGGTAAGAATCGGGTCGTCCATGGCCTGTCTTTTGCGTGACTGGAAACAGGCCCATTGTCGCGTGAGGGACCGGCGCCTTGCGTCAGGGTTGTCACCTGAGCGTCTTGCCCGTGCGCCGCGCTGGCAGGCAGAAACGCCAACGGCCCTGCGAGAGGGCCGTTGGCGTGTGTGTCGAGGGTGGCGAGGCTTGGAGCGGCTCACAAAACTCAGTGAAGCGGTTCTGGCTAGGCGCTGCGTCGCAGGCAGTACGAGCAGTACGACAAGACGCCGCAACGACGCCAGAAGAGTTTTGTTAGCCGCTCTTACTCGTACTTCGGTGTCTGCTTGTCCAGGAAGGCGGAGATGCCGATGCCCCCGTTGGCATGGTGAAGGTTGTTCACGAAGTGGTCGCGTTCGCTGGCCAGGTGCTGCGTGAGGTGGTTGCCAGGGGCTTCGTTCAGCAGTTCCTTGATGCTGGCCAGGGCGTTGGGCGCGCGGCCGTTCAGCCGCTCGGCCAGGGCCAGGGCGGCTTCCAGGGCGCTGCCCGGGTCGGCCAACTGGTTGACCACGCCCAGGGCGTGCAGGCGCTCGGACGGGATGCGGTCGCCGCACATCAGGATCTCGGTCGCGATCTGGCGCGGCAGGGCCTGCGCCAGGCTCCAGCTGGCGCCGCCGTCGGGCGACAGGGCGACATTGCTGTAGGCCATCACGAACACCGCATTGCGCGCGGCCACCACCATGTCGCAGGCCAGGGCCAACGAGAAACCCGCGCCCGCTGCCGCACCCTCCACCGCCGCGATGATGGGCTTGGGGTAGGTGCGCACCATCTCGATCCAGTTGTGCAGGCCTTCGATGCTCTGCGCCTGCACCTCGCGCGCCTCCTGGCGGTTGCCCAGCAGGCGCTGCAGGTTGCCGCCCGCGCAGAACATGTTGTCCGAACCGGTGATCACCACGCTGCGGATGTCGGGGCTGTTCTCGGCCACGCTCAGCGCCTCCACGCCGGCAGCGTAGATGGCCGGCTCGATGGCGTTGCGCCGCTCCGGGTTGTGGATGGTCAGCACGAGGGTCTTTCCCTGGCTGGTGCTCTTGAGTTCTGCAGGCATCTTGTCTCCGGGTTCTTTCTTTTTAGCGGGGGCTCAGGCTTCTTCGACGTGGGTCAGGCTCAGGCCAATGGCGCCGCGCCGGCGCAGCCAGGGGCTGGGGCGGTAGCGCGTGTCGCCGTACACCGTCTGCATGTTGAACAGCACTTCCAGCACATTGGTCGGGCCCCAGCGGTCGCCCATGGCCAGCGGGCCAAGGGGGTAGCCCAGGCCCAGCGTCACAGCCGTTTCCAGGTCCCGCGGGCTGCAGATGCCTTGCTGGCAGATGTCGCTGGCGATATTGACGATGGTGGCCACCACGCGCTGCGTGACGAAGCCGCCGCTGTCGCGGATCACGCTCACCGGCTTGCCGTCGCGCGCGAAGAGGGCGTGCGCGGCGTTGCGGATGTCCACGCGCGTGGCCGGGTTGGTGGCCAGCACGCGGCGCTTGGTGGCGGCTTCTTCGACCAGCATGTCGATGCCGATGGTGCGCGCCGGGTCCAGCCGCTCCACCACGGCCACGGTGGTCACGTCAAAGCCCAGGGGCGCCACCAGGGTGATGGCGTTGGGCGAGGGCGAGGTGCCGGTCTCGATGGTGGCGCCCAGGTCCTTGAGCAACTGGTACAGCTCGGCGCGGCGCGCGGCGCGCGGCGACACCCAGACGGGCGGGATCTGGTCCACCACGGGCACCGGGGGCTCGGCAGGCACCTGGGCGGTGCCGTTCTCATAGCGGTAGAAGCCTTCGCCCACCTTCTTGCCCACCACGCCGCCGGCCAGGCGCTGCGCGGTGATCACGCTGGGGCGGTAGCGCGGCTCGTCGTAGTACTGCTGGTAGATGGATTCCATCACCGGGTGCGACACGTCGAGTGCCGTGAGGTCCATGAGCTCGAAGGGCCCGAGCTTGAAGCCCACCTGGTCGCGCAGGATGCGGTCGATGGTGGCGAAGTCGGCCACGCCCTCGCCCACGATGCGCAGGGCCTCGGTGCCATAGCCGCGCCCGGCGTGGTTGACGATGAAGCCGGGGGTGTCCTGCGCCAGCACGGGCGTGTGGCCCATCTGCCGGGCGTACTCGGACAGGGCGGTGCAGACGGCCGGCTCGGTCTTGAGCCCGGCGATCACTTCCACCACCTTCATGAGCGGCACGGGGTTGAAGAAGTGGAAACCCGCCAGGCGCCCGGGGCGCTGCATGCCGGCAGCGATGGAGGTGACCGACAGCGACGAAGTGTTGGTGGCCAGCACCGTGTCGGGGCCCACCACCTTCTCGAGGTCGGCGAACAGGCCGCGCTTGACGTCCAGGCGCTCGACGATGGCCTCGACCACCAAGTCGCAGTGCGCCAGGCCCGCAGAATTGTCAACGATGTGCAATTGCGCAGACCAGGCCGCAGCCTGCTCTGCAGAAATGCGATTTTTTCCTACGAGTTTTTGCCATTGGTCGTGGATACTGTCTTTGGCGGCAAGGGCTGCACCGGCCTGGGTGTCGAGCAGGTGGACCTGGCTGCCCGCCTGGGCGGCGATCTGTGCGATGCCCCGGCCCATGGCGCCCGAACCCACGATGCCGACGTTGAGAAACTGAATTTTCATAGCGCCATTATGGCTGTGGACATGCCCGCGCACTTATGTGCAAGAATGGGACGCGCTCAAAACAGAAATTATTGTGAAACTCCGTAACACCATTTTGGGAGCCGGTTTGTGGGTTGTTGCCCTGGGCGCTTCGGCGCTTTCGCTGGGCAGCGGTCGGGGTGCCGCGGTGATCGGCTCGCCGGTCGATCTGAGCTTCGACATCCAGCCAGACCAGGGTTCTGACGTCGCGTCGTCATGTATCGGAGCCACCCTGGTCGCGGGCGATACGCCTGTCAGCCCCTCCCGGGTGCGCGTGACGCCCCAGCCCGCATCGGCCGGGCGCGCCGCCTCCGTGCGCGTGCAGACCACCTCGGTGATTGACGAGCCGGTGTTGACCGTCACGCTCACCGCCGGGTGCACGGGCAAGGTGACGCGCAACTATACCTTTCTTGCCGACCCCCCTGGGCGAGTCCCTCCTGCCGCCGCTGCGCAGGCCGGGGCCTTGCCGGTGGTGCCCCCCGTTGCGGTGGGCGGCACCGGTGCCGCGGCATCGGGCTTGGCCGAGCCTTCTTCCTCCCCAGATCGCAGCGCGGCCGGGGCGCCAGCCCGTGGCGCCGC
The DNA here is from genome assembly GCF_058783375.1 of Acidovorax sp. FW305-C-20-28. Lineage (NCBI taxonomy): Bacteria > Pseudomonadati > Pseudomonadota > Betaproteobacteria > Burkholderiales > Comamonadaceae > Acidovorax > Acidovorax sp. FW305-C-20-28. The sequence continues at coordinate 185,582 of NZ_JBYSYM010000009.1, forward strand.
CGCTGCAGCACGCCGGCAGGCGCCCGCCAGTGCCGCGCCCGCTGCGGAGCGCGCATCGCGTGCGGCCGCAGCAGCACCGGCACGCAGCAATGCGCGCGTGATTGCCAATGCACAGGCTCCTGCCCCCGCCGCCGGCCCGCGCCTGGTGCTGGAGCCGCTGGACCTGTGGCTGGAAAGCCCGGTGGCCCTGCGTGCCACGACGCAGTTGCTGTCCACCCCGGCGGAGGAGTCGTCGCCCCAGCGTGCCGAAGCGGCCGCCGCCTGGAAGGCCTTGAACGCCACCCCGGAAAGCCTGGCGCAGGATGCCGAGCGCCTGCGCGTGCTGGAGGCCGAGGCCAAGGCCGTGAAGGCAGGCTCGGCCCAGCAACTCGCCACCACGCAGCAATTGCAGCAGCAGCTTGACGAGGCCCAGGAGCGCTTTCCGGCCACGGTCGTCTATGTGCTGGGGGCTTTGCTGGCATTGGCGCTGGGCCTGTTGGCCTGGGTCTGGCAGCGCGCCAGCCGCCAGACCGCGTTGTCCGAGAAATCGTGGCGCGAGTCGGTCAAGGTCAGCGCGGTCGACTCCAGCGCGCCCACGGCAGGGCAGGTCGATCCCGGATGGGAGCCGCTCGAAACCCTGCCCGTCCCGTCGGTGAAGGGCGATCTGCGGGCACCTTCCGGCAGCGCTCCCCTGTTCAAGGATGCCAAGCCGGCCTCCGGGCCGGCACCCCTGTACGCGGCGCCGACGGCGGTGGCCGCAGCCGCCGCGCGGGTGCCGGCGCCTGCCCCGGTCAAGCCGGCAGCCCCCGCGATGGAGCCGGCCCGGGCGCTGAAGATCGTCAACCCCGACGATGTGTTCGACATCCAGCAGCAGGCCGAGTTCTTTGTCTCGGTGGGCGAGCACAACCAGGCCGTGGAAGTGCTGCGCAAGCACATCGTGGACCACAAGGAGACCACGCCGGTGGCTTACCTGGAACTGCTGCGCCTGTTCCACACGCTGAGCCGCGCCGAAGACTTCATGCAGCTGCGCTCGCAGTTCATGCGCTACTTCAACGCCAAGGTACCCGAGTTTTCGGCCTTCAACCGCCAGGGCCGACCGCTGGACCGCTACCCCGACGCGCTGGCCGAGATCGAGGCCGAGTGGAGCTCGCCGAACGTGCTGCACACGCTGGACAAGTTCCTGTTCCACCGCCCAGGCAACCAGGCGGCAGAGCCCTTTGACCTGGCAGCCTACGACGACCTGCTGCTGCTGCTGGGCATTGCGCAGACCACGCCACCGAGCCAGCGCGGGGCGCCGCCCCCCCGCAAGCGCACCACGCCCGTGGAGGAGTCATTCGATGCGGCGGTCGAGAGGGGCCTGGGCGTGCAATTCCGCTCGCCGCTGGACGATACGGAGCCTGACTTCCCGCTCGACTCGCTGGCCGCCAGCCTGGAGTTCGACTTCGGCAGCACCGAGCCCTCATCGTCCGCACCAGCCCCGGTGGCCCGGCAGTCCGGCCCGGCTGAACTGAGCCTGGAGCCCACATCGGGCATGGCCCCCATCGCTGGCGTGTCCTCGGCTCCGGCCCCGCTGGGCTCGGCGCTGCCGCGCAACCCGCCTGCGACCTACACCAAGTCCTCGGTGAACCTGGACGTGGACCTGTCCGAGCCCCTGCACCTCACGTTGAGCGACCTGCCGCCCGTGCCGGTCACGCCCCCGCCGCCTCCCGGCCAGGCCGTGGGCTTCGGCGCCGAGAACGACCTCATGGAGCTGCGCCTGGAGCTGGAGCAGCGCCAGGACGAGCACGGACGCAAGAAGTAGAAAAGGAAACAGGCCCTCCTCAGGGCCTGTTTTCTTTCAGGGCTGCCGGCCGGCGGACTCGGCGGCTGTGTTGCACCGCTAGGCGGTTTTCATCGCCCGCATCAGTGCAGCCGCGGCCGCCTCGGGATCGGGCGCATTGACCAGCGCGCGCACCACGGCCACCGAACCCACGCCCGTGGCCAGCACCTCGGGGAACTGCTCGGCCCCGATGCCACCGATGGCCACCTGAGGGTAGTGGCGCAGCAGCCGCGCATAGCCCTGCAGCCGCCCTACGCCCTGCGGCGCCGTGGCCATCTTCTTGAGCGTGGTCGGAAACACGGCGCCCATGGCGATGTAGCTCGGGCCGACGGCGTCGGCGCGCAGCATCTCGGCATAGCCATGCGTGCTCACCCCCAGGCGCACGCCGGAATGGCGCAGGGTCTGCAGATCCGCAGGGCTCAGCGCGTCGAGGTCTTCCTGCCCCAGATGCACGCCATAGGCGCCCGCATTGATCGCGGCGCGCCAGTGGTCGTTGATGAACAACAGGGCACCGGTGTCCTGCACCGCCTGCACGGCGGCATTGACCTCGCGCTCGATGGCGGTCGGGTCGTCGGACTTGAAGCGCAACTGCACGGTAGGCACGCCTGCACGGGCCATGCGGCCCACCCAGGCGGCGTCGGGCAGCACGGCGTACAGGCCCAGGGCATCGGGGCCGGTGGCAAAGGCCTGGGCGCGCGGCACGGCCTGCAGACCGAAGTCGGAGGGCTCGTCGGGCCAGGCTTCGGGGCTCACGGCGCCGGTGCGCTGGGTGCGGGCTTGCCAAGCGCGGGCGATGCATTCGGCATCGTGGGCGATGAAGCCCAGGGCGCTGGCTGCCTGCAGAGCGGCCAGGTAGGAGGGCTCGCTGGAGGTGGGCGCCGGCATGGGCTCGGCGCTGAAGCCGGCAAACGTGGCGGCGTGGTGCGCCACGATGGCCTTGGCCAGTTCGGTCGGTGCGGTATCAGGCATGGTCGTCGTGGTGCCAGAAGGGGGTGCCCAGCACGGGGGTGCTGGGTTGGGCGGCGTCCTGCGCCGTCATGGCGCCAGCCAGGCGGGCGGTGCGGCCGGCGTGCACGGCATTGGCAAAGGCACCTGCCATGGCCACGGGGTCCTGGGCCAGGGCCACGGCAGTGTTGAGCAACACGCCGTCGTAGCCCCATTCCATCACCTGGCAGGCGTGCGAGGGCAGGCCCAGGCCGGCGTCCACCAGCATGGGCACGTTCAGGCGCTCGCGCAGCATCTGCAGCGCATAGGGGTTGACAGGCCCACGGCCGGTGCCGATGGGCGCGGCCCAGGGCATCACGGCCTGGCAGCCCACGTCCACCAGGCGCTGGCACAGCACGAAGTCCTCGGTGCAATAGGGCAGCACCTGGAAGCCTTCCTTGATCAGGTGCTCGGCCGCGCCCACCAGGTTCAGCGTATCGGGCTGCAGGGTGTAGTCGTCGCCGATCAGCTCGAGCTTGATCCAGGGCGTGTTGAACACCTCGCGCGCCATCTGCGCGGTGGTGATGGCCTCCTGCACGCTGTGGCAGCCCGCGGTGTTGGGCAGCACGGGCACATCGAGGCGGCGCAGCAGCTCCCAGAAACTGCTGCCCGACTCGGCCGGGTTGCTGCCCTGGCGGCGCAGCGAGGCCGTGACCATGGCGGGGTGCGAGGCCTGCACGGCGGCTTCGAGCACGGCAGGCGAGGGGTAGCGCGAGGTGCCCAGCAGCAGGCGGCTGTGGAAGGTCTGGCCGTACAGGACCAGCGGGTCGTTGGAGGTGGTCATGGTGGAGGAGGGGAGGGATCAGCCGCCGGTGACGGGGGAGATGACTTCGATCTTGTCGCCCGGTTGCAGCGGCTGCGCTGCATAGCGGCTGTTGGGAACGAAGACGGTGTTCACGGCCACGGCAAAAGGCGGGCGCGCTTCGATGGCGGCCACGGCATCGACGACGGTGGCGCCCTCGGGCAGCTCGTGCGGGATCTGGTTGATGGAAACGTTCATGGTCAAAGGATGGGGGCGGCAGGCTCGCGGGGCTGGCATTGCAGCAGTTGCAGGTTCAGGTCGAATCGGGGGGCCAGGGCGGAACGGCCCGTACCCAGCACCTCCATCACCACGTCCAGCATGGCCGGCGCGATCATGAAGCCGTGGCGGTACAGGCCGTTGACCTCGAGCACGCCCGGGCGCTGCTGGCGTATGGCGGGCAGGTTGTCGGGCAGGGTGGGGCGGCATTGCGTGGCCACCTCAACGATGCGCGCCTCGGCAAAGCCGCTGTGCACGGCATAGGCTGCGCTCAGCAGCTCCAGCGTGGAGCGTACGCTCGCGGGCGAAAGGTCGTCGGACTCGATCTCGGTTGCGCCGATCACGAAGAGGTGGTCTTCCTTGGGCGCGATGTAGATCGGGTAGCGCGGGTGCACCAGGCGCGTGGGGCGCTGCAGCGTGACCTCGGGCGCCTGCACACGCACCACCTCGCCACGCACGCCGCGCAGCGCGCGCCAGGGGTCGCGCGCGCCCAGGCCCCGGCAGTCCAGCACCCAGTCGGGCTGGCCGGGCTCCCCAGGTGCAAAGGCATCGGGGTGGCGCGGCGCATGCCAGTGGGTGCGCACGTGGAGGCGCTGCATCTCGTGCACCAGGGCGGCCAGCAGCTGGCGGTTGTCGAGCTGGCCTTCGCCGGGCAGGTACAGGCCCCGGGCGAAGCGGCCCGCCAGGGCCGGCTCCACGCCAGTAAGGCCCGCGCTGTCGAGTTCCTGCAGGCCCGGTAGCTCGGGGATGGCGCGCTGGTTGGCCTGCAACTGGCGCGTGAGGCGCTGGGCCTCGGCTGCGTCCTGCCGGTGCCAGACGATGAGTGTGCCCTGCTGCTGGAAGAAGACGGGCTGCGCTAGCTGCGCGAGCAGCTGCGGCCAGCGGGTGAGGGCGTGCTGGCCCATGCGCACCACGCCGGGCTCTGTGACGGCCGACTCGGCCAGCGGCGCCAGCATGGCAGCGGCCACCGTGGCGGCCGACTGCTCTGCCGCCGGGCCGGCTGCGTCATAGATGTCCACGCCATGCCCCTGGCGTGCGAGTTCGACCGCCAGCAGCCGGCCCATGAGGCCGGCACCCAGGATGGCGAACGAGGAGGAAGGAGGATTCATGCGTCCAGCTGTATGCAACAGGTGGACAAAACGGGATGCTTGCTTTCTTCCGTCGCTGTGGAAACTCCCCACGCCAGCATGACCTGGATCGGGTAGCGGGGCCGCGGGTGTGCCGCCCCAGGGTATTTCTCAGTCGCGCGCCGCATGGGCGGGACACCCCTGTTTCGTCCGTAAGCTGCAATTACAGCACATTGCCTCTTTGCCCGGGGTGACCCAGGTCATGGGCGATAATTTTTGCCCATGACTTCAGCCCCCTCCAACGCGCCCACAGGGCCTTCAACGTCCCCGCGCTACGCGCGCGTGCTCTCGATTGCCGGTTCCGACAGCGGGGGCGGCGCAGGCATCCAGGCCGACCTCAAGACCTTTGCCGCCCTGGGCTGCTATGGCATGACGGCCATCACCGCCATCACCGCGCAGAACACGCTGGGCGTGACAGGCATCCACGGCATCCCGCCCGAGATGCTCAAGGCCCAGATCGATGCCGTGGTGCAGGACATCGGCGTGGACGCCGTGAAGATCGGCATGCTGCACTCGCCCGAGGTGGTGCGCGTGGTGGCCGACGCCATCCGCGAATACCGCCTGCCCCATGTGGTGCTCGACCCGGTGATGGTGGCCACCAGCGGCGACCGCCTGATTGCGCAGGAGACCGTAGGCGTGCTGGTGCAGGAGCTGTTCCCGCTGGCCGAGCTGATCACGCCCAACCTCGATGAGGCGGGCTGGCTGCTGGGCCGCACCCTGGCGGGCCTCGATGACCTGGAGCAGGCCGCGCAGGACCTGCTGGGCCTGGGCGCGCGCGCGGCCCTGCTCAAGGGCGGCCACCTGCCGGGCGACTGGGTGGTGGACGTGCTGGCCACGGCGCCCGGCCAGGCCGGGCACCGCCTGCAGTCGGCCCGCATTGCCACGCACAACGGCCATGGCACGGGCTGTACGCTGTCGTCCGCCATTGCCTCACAGTTGGCCCTGGGCCTGCCGCTGCAGCGTGCGGTGGAGGGTGCCCGGGCCTATATCCTGGGCGCCATCGCCGCCGGCGCCGAGGTGGTCACCGGTGGCGGCCATGGCCCGCTGAACCACGGCTATGCGCCGGTGGCGCAGCGGATTTTCTGAACCTTTACAACCCCACAAGCCCAAACACCCATGTCGTATCTGGAAGCCTTCGAACAGCACAAGATCCGTTCCGAAGAAGTGATGCAGCAGGTCCACGCCACCCAGGAGGACTGGCTGGCCGAAGATATCGAGAGTTTCTACGGCACCACCGAGCACGGGCCGGAAACGCCGGCCGCGATCGATGCCTTCGAGCAGCGCATCGGCTTTGCGCTGCCCGGCCCGCTCAAGGCGCTGTACCTGAACCACGGCGGATTCGACGTCTTCGAGGAATACCGCTACTGCAGCGTGCGCATTCCGCCGATCGAGGAATTGATCCGCCCGCCCGGCCAGTACAGCAGCAAGCGCCCCGAATGGCCTTTCCTTTATGGCGGCCTGACCACCTATGGATCGCCGGCCGAGTTCGACAACCACCTGCCACCCGAGCAACTCAGGCCTCTGCGCGAGGACATGGTGCTGTTCGGCGAGGTCAGCCACAGCTATGGCCATGGCGACACCACCTTCCTGGCATTCCACCGCAACGGTAGCTTCTTCCCGTTGGTCTATGGCCACGATACCGGGGAGCGCGAGTGGAACGAGCTGTACCACCACGTTGGCACCGTGACCCTGTCCCTGGACGACCTGCTGGAACCCCGCATCCGCAAGTGCACTGCAGAGCTGGGCCGTCGGCTGGCGGAAAACCACTGGTAAGCGCCGCCCCTGGCGGCGCAGCCAGCCTCAAGCGGCCCTGGGGCGTGTGGCCCAGGCCGCCCCAAAGCTGAAGGCCAGCGCCGGCAGCGCCGAGCCTGCGCCCGGCAGCACCAGCGGCGCCACGTGGTAGACCGCAATGCCCAGCAGCCAGAGGCCCACGGGCAGCCAGTTCACCTGGGGGACGCGTGCCAGCAGCGCCGGTGCATCGGTGCCAAAGGCCAGGCGGCCCAGGATCACGCCGAACAGCGGCACGAACACCGAGCTGAGCAACAGCAAAAAGGGTTCCAGGCTGTGCATGGGCAGCACCAGTGCGAGGGCCGTGCAGGCCACGGCCATCACCACGCCCCAGCGGCGCACGCCCCAGCGTGGCAGCAGGCTGTGGGCCGATACAGCGCCCGAGTAGGTGTCGCCGTAGGCATTGTCCACTTCGTCGATCAGGATCAGTGACAGCGCGATCAGCCCGCCCTGGGCCAGCAGCAGGGCCTGCACCAGGTCCTTGCTGGGCAAGGTCAGCGCCACCAGCACGCCCAGCGTATAGCACCATATATTGGCCAGCGCATAGCCCAGCCAGGTGCCGCGCAGCGCCGAGTTGCCGCTCTTGCCATGGCGCGCATAGTCGGCCACCAGCGGCAGCCACGAGATCGGCATGGCGATCACCAGGTCCAGCGCGGGCAGCACGCCCATGCCGCCGGTGCCGGGTCGATTCCACAACTGCGCAAAGCCCTGCGCGTTGGCCAGCGAGAGAAACTGCCAGCTCAGCCACAGCAGCGACAGCACTACCAGCGGCAGCGCCACGCGCGCGATCAGCTTGCGTACCAGCTGCACCATCGATGCGCTGATCAGCAGCACCACCACGCCGCCCCACAGCAGCGTGGCCAATACCGGCCATTGCCCGCCGGCCATGCTGCCCGCCTGGCGGCCGATGGCCACCGTGGCCTCGCTCATCACCACCAGCTCGAACGTGCCCCAGCCCACGAGCTGCACGATGTTCAGGATGATGGGCAGGCCGGCAAACGTGCGGCCGTAGACCGCGTGCATCAGCCCCGCGCTCGCCAGCCCGCTGTCGCAACCGAGCTTGGCCACCCAGCCCAACAGGCCGGCACCCACGATGGAGCCGGCGACGATGGCGATCAATGCCTCTTTGGTGCCCAATGCCGGCATGAGGTAGCTGCCCACCTGCATGACCAGCAGGCCCACGCCCAGGCTGAACCAGAGCGAGGCATGGTCGTGCCACTGGAAGACGCGGCGCTCGGGGCTGACCGGGGCCAGCGCCTCGTTGGCAGGGGTGGTCGTGGAAACATGTGCGGACATGGTGGTCGGGCTCTCCGTTCAGACAATGGACGACAGAGCAGGGTCGGCAGCGTACTGGCTGGACCCCAACGCACCAGCCGCGAGGGCAGGGCGCCAGGTATGGCGTATGCGGACTGCTTCCCTGCGCGAGGATGATCTCAATCAGGTTCAAAGGGACTCTCTCAGCCTCGACCGGTTGTTACCCGGCTTCGGCACCCCTAGCTGGCCGCGATTCTATCGCCAGAAACAAAAAAAGCGGCCCGCGCCGTGGCGGGCCGGGCGGCGCGAAAGCGTGGCGGGTATGCCGAGGACGCGCAGGTCGCCTGCACTTCATTCGGGCCCCTGCGACATTTGGGGGCTTTTACATTCGGTCACCGATGGTAGATTCGGTCGATTCAAAGGAGGGGATGGTCGTGCAGTTGTTGACCTTGTCTTGTGCAAACTGCTCTGCGCCGCTGGAGGTGCGTGCGGATCTGGAGCGATTCACCTGCAGCTACTGCGGAACGGCGCAGATCGTCGAGCACTCGGGCGGGGTGGTGTCCACACGCAAGCTGGAGACGGCGATCAACGCAGTGCAGAGGGGCACGGATCGGACGGCCGCGGAACTGGCCATGCCGCGCTTGACCCGTGAACTCGATGAGCTCATGAGCCAGAGGGCACAGATAGTGCATCGGGTGCAGTTGCGGGTGGAGCATGCCAAAACCGGCAGGCACACCATGGCAATCATCGCCACGTTCGTCGTCGTGATCCTCTGGGCGATCTTTGTGAGCCCGATCGAGCCGAAGTCCACACTGGGCGAGATCTTGAAGATCGTGGTTTTTTGGATCGTAGCGATCGGGACCCCGGCCCTGGTCTATCGGGAGACCAAGCTGCCGAAAATCGATCTGGTGCAAGAGACGGAGCACTTGGATGAGAAGATCGACAAGGTCCGGGAGCACATCAAAGCGAACCGGCGCATTCTGGATACGCTGCCGACTTGATGGCGTTCATGGCCGCAGTACACCGTCAGGCCGGCGGTGCATCCAGAATGCTACGGTTCATCTCAATGCGCTCCTGTATTTGCGCGATTCGCGCGTCGATCTCGGTCAGTGCCGGCTGAATATCGATGGGGAGCACCTTGATCGACTGGAAAGCGAGCGCTGGGACAGCCACACAAGCCACAAGCCAGACAAAGATGGACGAGCCGTTGAACGATTCATCGAGCAGCAGGATGATCAAAGGGCCTATCAGGAGCACAGCCACGAATGGGATAAGGCACTGCATCAACCGTCCTACCTGGGCCAGGTTGCGCTTTGTCTGGGCTTCACGTATCAGCTCTGCCTTGCTTTTCTGGGCTGCTTCCAGCTCGCGCTCCAGCCGCACCAGTGCCAGCTCCGCCGCTGTGCGGTCCGTGCCCTGTTGTACATCCCGGATGGCGGTTTCGATCTTCTTTAGCCAAACCACCCCACCTGAACGTTTGACGATCTGCTCGGTTCCGCAGTAACTGCATGCGAAGCGCTCCAGATCCCCTTCAATTTCGAGAGGGGCCGAACAGTTGGCGCACGAGAGTTTCAATAGCTGCACATGGGGTCCTTGAAGGTCGCTGTCGAATTTAGCATCGCTGTCCCGCCTCTTCGGTAGAGAGTTGTGCCACCTGCCATACCGCGGTCTCCGTTCTGTCACACGCCCTCCCTAGACTCCCCCGCTTTACTCACGAGGGGAAAACCACAATGACAGTTCTTCGCAGTCTCTGGACGCTGGGTGCCGTGTGCGCCGCTACCGCACTGCTTGCCGCCTGCGGCGGCAGCGATGACAACAACGGCGGCGAGCGCTCGGTCGGCTCGCTGCGCCTCATCGGCCAGCAGATCCTGCCGCGCCGCATGGAGTACCAGGGCACGGTGGTGGGCGGTATCTCGGGCATCGACTACGACGCAAAGAACAACCAGTTCATCCTGCTGTCGGACGACCGCACCACGACCGATTCGGCCAACGCCCCGCGCATGTACACCGTGCGCCTGAACTACGACACCAGCAGTTTCAGCGGCGTGCAGTTTCTCTCCACCTTCAGCATGAAGCAGCCCAATGGAGCGGTCTACCCCAAGGTACCCGATCCGCTGGTGGCCGATCCTGAATCGGTGCGCATCGACCGCGCCACGGGCAACTACGTCTGGGTCAGCGAGGGCGACCGCACGCTGGCCTCGGGCACCACGGCCGCGCGCATCATCGACCCCTTCATCCGCGAGATCCGCCCTGACGGCACGCATGTGCGCGAGTACCAGATCCCCGCGATGTTCCGCATGTCGGCCGACAACACCGGACCGCGCGGCAACCTGGCGTTCGAGGGCATCGCCTTCACGCCCGACAACAACCGCGCTGCCGTGCTGATGGAGGGCGCCTTGCTGCAGGATGGCCCGGCGTCGACCACCACGGCCGGCAGCGTTTCGCGCATCACGATGTTCGACCGCAGCACCGGTGCGGCCGTGGCGCAGTACGCCTATCCCGTGGACAAGGTGCAGGCCGTGCCCGTGCCGGCAGACCAGTTCACGGTCAGCGGCGCCACCGAGATCCTGGCCCTGAGTTCCACGCGCTTCCTGGTGCTGGAGCGCAGCTTCTCGGTCGGCGTGGTGGGCAACCAGGCCCGTCTGTATGAGATCAACACCGCCAATGCCACCAATGTGCTGACCACGAATGCACTGGCCGGCGCTGCCTACACGCCGGTGACCAAGCGCCTGGTGCTGGACTTCGAAACCCTGAAGACCCAGCTGGGCGGCATTGCCAACCTGGAAGGCATCACTTTCGGCCCCAAGCTGGCCAACGGGCGCGACTCGCTGGTGGTGGTGGCGGACGACAACTTCCCGACGGCCGACTCGGCCACTGACCGCAACCAGTACCTGGTGTTTGAAGTGCTTCCTTGATCTGGGTCACGGTCCTTGGCATTGTGCAGGCATGGCGGGCCCGGGAGGCCCGCCATGCTGCCTATAATTGGCCACCATGTTCCGGAGCCTTGTTGCCGTCTTCCTCCTGCACTTTCTGCTGTGCGTGGGGATTTCCGTCGTCGGCTCCAGCAGACCCCTGCCACCGTTCGAGCCACAGCAGGACCTGGCCGTGCTGAGCCAGACCGCACCGGGGCACGAAGCCCCCGGCGCTAATTCCGATGCGGACGACCATGCCCTGCTCGATGACCGGCAGGACTTTCCGGACCTGCTGCAGCCCCGGGTGCTGGCCGACGCCGGTGCCGTTGCAGCCAAAAGTCTCATTCCCCTGGCCCCGGTGCGCACGCCTTCCGTGGCGCTTGCGCCGCCGCACAAGCCACCAAAAGCCCCAGGCCTCCTCGCCTGAGCCGGGCATCCGTCCGGCCTTCGGCCGGCTTCCCCGTTCGCTTCTGAACGGAAGCAGTTTCTCCTCGCCAACTGCCTCTCGCAGCCTGCGCCGCGCGCATTTGGCTGTTGTGCGACCCCTTCGCATTGATCCGTCGGATCCCCCTGTGCTGCCAGCTCTGGAGCGCGTGGGCCCGGCCCCTGAGATTCACCATGGAAATCGCCCATCCCCCCTCCCCAGGGTTTGTCCAACCCGGGAAGCCCTCATGACCGGGGCCCATTCGACCGCACCGTGGCAGCTTGCCCTCTGGGGGCGCTGGCGGCTGGCCTTTGCGGTGGCCGCCATCGCCCTGGGCGCCGCCTGCATGGACGGCTACCCGAAGCAGGATGCGCCGCTGTCGGACCCGTTCAGCATGACCCAGGCCCAGCGCCTGGCGCACATGAACACGCTGGGGGCAGAGGCCCACCCGGAGCGCCGCTGGAGCTACGGGCTGCTGCCCGGTTGCGTGCTGCGCATCGACGCCGATGGCCCGGGCGGGCCGCAGCCGCCGCTGGAGATTCCGCTGCTGGGCGCGGCCGTCCAGGTGGCGGCCGACAAGGCCGACGGCACTTTCGACGTGGACCTGGCGCGTGGGCAGGCTCCCGCGGCCTCGGTGCTGGAAGCGCTGGACTGGGGCCACGCTGGCTGGATGCAACTGCTGCTGCGGGTGGTGCAAAAAGGCTGTGCCGATGCCTGAAAGAACACGCATGCACAAGAACAACAACAACCGGGCGTTCGCGAAGCGCCCCCAACCCCATTTTTGGAGCAGCAAGCCATGCGCCTGACCACCCGCAGCAAATTTGCCGTTGTCGCCATCGTGGACCTGGCGTCCCGTTCCGTGGGCAGCCCGGTCGCGCTGTCCGCGCTGAGCGAGCGCTATGGCATATCCGTGTCCTACCTGGAGGTGCTTTTCAGCGGCCTGCGCCAGGCGGGGCTCGTGGTGAGCACCCGGGGCCCCGGGGGCGGGTACACCCTGGCCCGGGGGGCGCGTGACATCTCGGTGGCCGACATCGTGCTGGCCTCGGAGGTCGGCAAGCCCGGTGGCGCTGGCCGGTCGGCCGATGCCATGAGCACCTCTCAGGGCGCCATGACGGCGGACCTCTGGGCCGCCTTCAACCACTCGGTGATGGAATACCTCGCATCGGTGTCCGTGGCCGAACTGGTGAGCCAGCAGGGGCCCATCGAAAACCAGGCCCGACCGCCGGCGGTGGCGGAAAAGGACAGCCCGGCCAAGCGCCTGAAGCCGCGGCCGCAGCTGCCACGGGAAGGGGTTCCCAACTCCGTTTTCGCGCTGGGCGCTGCTTCCCGGGCGCTCGAGTAAGCCGCCCGTGCGATGGCGGGCGAGCCAGCCTGACCCGCACCGCAGCGGCCTGTACGGCTTACTTGGCGGCAGCGCGTGCCGCTTCCGCCTTGGCCTTGGCTTCGTCGGCCTTGCGCTGCAGCTCCTTGGCTTCCTTCTCGGCGGCCTCGGCTTCCTTGGCCTTGGCTTCCTTCTCCTTGTCGGCGCTTGATGGGGCGGCAAGGGCACTGCCCACCATGGCGCCGGCCACGCCGCCTACGGCGGCAGCCCCCAGGGTGGAGCCAATGCCGGGGCGCGCCGCGGGTGCTGCGGCGGCTGCAGGTGCGACCGCAGCCGGAGCGGCTGCAGCGGCCGGTGCAGCTGCGGCCGGGGTACTGGGAGTGGCCGGAGCTTTTGGCGCGGCGGTTGCGGCCGGGGCGGCGGGTGCCGGGGCGGGCGCTGGGCGCGCTGCAGCAGGCTTGCTGCCGCCCATGCGCTTGGCGTGGGCAAGTGTCGGAGCGGTCAGGGAAGCGATGGCCAGCGCGAGGATGGCCGAGGTGGTGCGAAGCGGTGCGTTCATGGGGTGGTCCAGGTCCTTTGTGAAAGGTGATGGGCCATGCTACTGAACCGGCCTTTGGCCCTGCGGCGCCAAAGGCATTGGTCGTGCATGGATACCTGCTCGCCCCGGGTTCGCCGGGTCAGCCCAGCTTGTGGACCATCTCCTCGATTTCCTGGCGGTCGAGTTCGCGGCGCTGCTCCAGGTGGTCGATGACCTGCGCCAGCAGCCGCGCCGTGCGCTCCGCCGTGGTCGAGTCCTGTTCGGTCAGCCGGTCGAAGACCAACTGGTAGGTGTCCTTGTAGGCGATGGCGCTCATGATCGGCTCCCGGTGTCGTGGGCCTCATTCTGGGCGCGGGCCGGCCGGCCTGTTGTAGGCCGATGGGCGGTTTCGCTGTAGTGAGACCGCGCTGGTTCGCGCGTTCCCGGCGCGGCCAAAAAAAGGGGTGCCCCCGGCAAGCCGGAGGCACCCAAGGGAGGGAATCAGAGAAAAAAGGGATAGAGCCGTGGGGCTTCAGCCGCTCACCCCCACACGCAGCTTGGCCACATAGCCGCTGGTGTTGTCGCCCGTCACCGTGGCGGTCTGCAGCGAGACGCCGTCGCTGAACACGTTGTCGGTGGCAAAGCTGATCTGCGAGAGGTTGCGCACGCTCGCGCTGTAGCCATCGGTGGTGTAGACCTGCTGGCACACGGCCGTGGGGAATGCCATCTGCGAGGTGCGGATGGCATTGGCGCCGCGCGTGGCGCTGGCCAGGTTGCGGTACACCTCGAAGTGGATGTGCGGCATGCGGCCCGAGTAGCAACCCGGGAAGATGGACTGGAAAGTGGCCACGCCCGAGGCGCTTGTCTCCTGCACGCCGCGCAGGTAGTTCTCGGCGGTGACGCCGTTCGAGTACATGGAGTACAGGCCGTCGCGTGTGCAGTGCCACAGGTAGATGGCGTAGCCCGAAAGGGTGGCGCAACTCGACGCGGTATTGACCAGTTCCAGCTCCACGCGCAGCGGGATGCCGGCCGCGATGCCCGTGGCGCCGCCGATGCTGGCTCGGATGTCGCTGCGCACGATGCCCGAGAGCGTGAGCGCATTGGCCACACCCGACTGGTTGCTGTTGGAGCCATCGCCGGGGTAGGGGCCGGCCGTCTCCTGCGGGATGATGCTGCAGGTCTGGCTGGTGGCGCCGCCTGCGGCCATGCTGACCCAGTGCGACAGCGGGCCCAGGTTCAGGAAGGCATAGCCGGTCTCGCGGCCATAGGCGTACAGGTTGGAATCCTGCAGGCTCACGCCCAGGTAGTTGTCGGTGGTGGGGTAGAAGCGGAAGATGAAATTGGCGTTGCTCTGCGCCACCACCGAGCTGGCCGGGAACCACTGCGGGTAGGTGGACTGCGCCCAGTTGAGCACGGTGCTGGTGTCGCTGGCCGTGTCGGCCATGCTGTTGCCCGAAAGCAGGGACAGGGGGGCCATGCTGCCCACGGCCAGCCAGCGCAGCGCGTTGCGGCGCGTGGCGGCCTGGCGTGTCAGGGTCTTGAGGTCGTGCTGGAGCCCGTGGTGGTGGGCGGTGTCGTCGTCGTGGTACAGGGCGTTGTTCATGGGCTTGCAGGTTCTGTTGAAAGAGAAAACCACTCACCCGAGTCGCGTTGCATTTGGCGGACTGGCTGGGTGACCGTGTGCACAGTGTCTCGCCAGCCTGTAAGTTTTGTATATGCAGTTTGTGTCGTGGCTGAAATGAAAGGCTCTGTCGGGGTGGCATGGTTGGGGCGGTGGTTGCTGCGGATGTTTTTTTGAGGGCGGGTGCCGGGATGTGCGCCCGGCGGCGCACCTACCTTCTTTTGCTTCGTCAAAAGAAGGTAGGCCAAGAAAAGACGACCCC
>NZ_JBYSYM010000010.1:0-198148 GCF_058783375.1 Acidovorax sp. FW305-C-20-28
CCAGCGGCACCTTTGCGGGAAGCCAGACGGGCCCCTTGAGCAACGTCACGCTGGACGTGGGGGCCACGGTCTCGCCGTTGCACCGGGGCAAGACGGGCCGGGTCTATGTGGCTGCGCTGGCGGGCTCCACGGTGCTGTTCCTGGGGTCCAACGGCTGGTCGGTGTATGCGGGCGGGGCGTTCCCGGCGTACCTGTCGGGAGCGCTGCCGCGCACGGCGGCGGTGCGCATTGCCTCGGGGCTGAACTTCAGCGGGCTGGAGGGGGTGCAGCTGGTGGTGGGGTATGGGGTGGGGGATGATGCGAGTGCGGTGGCGGAGATGGTGCGTGCGGGGCGTTACCGGGTGGTGCACACGCTGAACTGAGCTGGAGGGGGGCTGGGTACCGGGGCCTGGCTCGGCCCCGGCCTTCTTCTCCGGGCCTGCCTCAGGCCGAGGCCTGCAGCAGCACGACCCGGTTGCGGCCGGCATTCTTGGCCTGGTAGAGCGCTTTGTCCGCGATCTCGATCACGCTCTGCGGCGTGAGCTTGCCGCCCTGGTGCAAGGCCGCGATTCCGGCGCTGATGGTCACGTGGGGCCCGGTCGGGCAATGGCGGTGGGGAATGCCCAACTGCGCCACGGCCGCCTGGGCGGCATTGGCAATGTGCATGGCGCCTTCGGGATCGGTTTCGGGCAGCACCAGGGCGAACTCCTCGCCGCCGTAGCGCGCGGCGAGGTCGGAGGGGCGCTTGCCGCTGGCCTGGAGGACCCGGGCGATGGCCTTCAGGCACTCGTCGCCCGACTGGTGCCCGTATTCGTCGTTGTAGGTCTTGAAGTGGTCCACGTCCAGCAGCACCAGGGCCAGTGGCCGCTGGTGGCGCAGGGCCAGGGCCACATGCTCGGCCAGATGGAGGTCGAACGCGCGGCGGTTGGCCACCTCGGTCAGGCTGTCCTGCATCGACAGGCGCCACAGTCTTTCGTTGGCGGTTTCCAATGCGGCAGTGAGTTCCCGCAGCCGCGCATGGTGGCGCGAGTTCTCACTGAGCAGCACGATCAACAGCAGGCCCGCAGCCAGCAGGCCATAGATGCGCCCCATGTACCAGCCCAGGTCGTAGCGCCCCGTGTTCAGCACCGCAGCCAACGCCAGGTCCAGCAGCCAGACGCACATCACCACGTGCAGCCAGACATCGAGGAGCGAATGGGGCCTGCTGCGCAGGAGCAGCAGGAGCGTGCCCAGGCTCAGCAGCCAGATGGCGGCCAGGAAAGCCTTGCCGGTGGCCGTGGTGCGGTGGCCGTCGAGAAACACGGGCAGCGCATCGTGCCCGGCCGTGGCGAATGCCGTGAACAGCGCCACCACAGTAAGCACCAGGATGGTCGTGGCCGCGATGCACCAGAGGGCCCGCGGTCCCCGGGGGCGCCATGTACCCGTCTGCTCGCGCCGCTTGATGAAGGCATAGGCAATCAAGCCCACCGGAAAGCCGGCATGCCACAGCATGTAGAGGGCGGAGGAGGTCTGGGGGCCGGATCCCAGCAGGCCTGCCGGCGCGAACAGGCCGGGAAAGATGAGTGCATAGGCCGCAGTGGCCGTGGCGCTGAACAGGTAAGCGCCGCCCAGCACCATCAGCCCCACGGACCGCAAGGCCCGGTAATGCCCGAACAGCAGCACGGCCGTGACCAGATCGAAGATGACCAGGGCGGTGACATAGATGGGAATGAACGCCGGAAAGGGCGACAGCGGTACCCCGGCATAAGGCAGGGCGAATGCGAACAGGCCCAACGAAAGAACGACCGCGGCCCAGGCCGCAAAGGTCTTTCGGGGCCCCGCAGGCTCGCTGGCGAGCGACGCGTGGAATGGCGGTTGGTGCGGGTTGGGGTTCATGGCGGCAGGCCTTGCCGTGTTCGCCGGATACTAGCTTTCGGTTACACAAAATACTATTTGATTACATAGCATTAAGGCCTGGGCACGCCCGTCGGGAAGCCGTCTCAGGGCAGGAAAGCGGCGTCGAAGTCCTCGCGGGCCTGGCGCAGGGCATCGTGGTGGCGCTCGGCCCAGCGGTCCAGCGCAATCAGGGTTTCGCTGAGCGACTGGCCCAGGGGACTGAGGCTGTACTCGACATGGGGCGGCACGGTGCCGTGGTCTTCGCGCAGCACCAGGCCATTGCGGGCCAGTTCTCGCAGGGTCTGCGAAAGCACCTTCTGCGAGATGCCTTCCACGCGCCGCAGCAGCTCGTTGTTGCGCAGCGGGCCCGGCGCCAGCGCCGGGATGACCAGGAGGGGCCATTTGCCCGCCACGAGCTCCAGCGCTGCGCGCGACGGGCAGGCCTGGCTTAGCACGTTTGCGCCGCCTTCAGCGGCGCCTTGCAGCATTGTCATGGTTACCAACAGGTGCCTACTTTTGCGCCGGAAATCATATCCCTAAGCTCGCGCCATCCCTTTTTTGAACTGGAGAAAACAAGCGATGGCATGGATTCTTTTACTCTCGGCCAGTGCGGTGGAAATCGCCATGGCGCTGCTGCTCAAGGCCTCCGATGGCTGGGCCCGGATCTGGCCGGGCCTGATGGGCCTGGTCGCCGGCGGCGCCAGCATCTACCTGTTGACGCATGCCCTCAAGACCTTGCCCATGGGCACGGCCTACGCGATCTGGACCGGCATCGGATCGGTCGGGGTGGCCCTGGTCGGCATCGTGGCGCTGGGCGAGAGCGCCGCACCCGCGCGCCTGTTCTTCATCGGCCTGGTGGTGGCCGGCATGGTGGGCCTGCGGCTCATCGACACCCATGCGTGAGCCCGGCAGCAGAAAGAAGCACCGCATGACCCATCTCCTGTATGTCCAAGCGTCGCCGATGCCATCGGCCTCCACCTCCAGCACCGTGGCGGGCGCATGGCTCGATGCCTGGCGCGAAGCGCACCCCAGCGCCACGGTCGACGTGCTCAACGTCTGGGACCTGCCGCTGCCCGCGTTCGACGCGGACATGATTGCCGCCAAGTTCGCGGTGCTGCGCGCGCAGCAGGCCACGGTGGACCAGCAGCGGCTGTGGGCCGAGGCCGTGACCGTCTCCCAGCGCTTCAACGCGGCAGACGAGTACCTGTTCAGCCTGCCCATGTGGAATTTTGGTGTTCCGTACCGGCTCAAGCATTTCATCGACGTCGTGACCCTGCCGGGCCAGAACTGGCGCTGGTCGCGCGAGCAAGGCTACGAAAGCCTGCTGCCGGGCAAGCGGGCCTCGCTGGTCTACTCCAGCGCGGGCGACTACCCGGTGGCACCGCACGAGGACGGTGCGGACTTCCAGAAGCCCTTCATGCGGCGCTGGCTGCGCTTTCTGGGCATGGAGGTGGTGGGCGAAATCAGTGCTTCGCCGACGCTCGCGCCAGCGGCTGAGGTGGATGCCCTCAAGCAGCGGGCCCTGGCCAGCGCCCGTGCTGCAGGTGCCGGCAGCAGTGTGGCTTGATTGCCTCCCCGCGGATCAGGGCTGCCGGTCCTGGCCCGCCAGGCGCTGCGCCAGCCAGTCCACAGCCTGTTGCAAGGCGCCCAGGTGGGGGGCCTGGACCAGCGAGACCTGCATCGCCAGGCGCAACCCGGGCGGTGCAATGCGGCGCAGTTGCGGGCGCCGCAGGGCCATGGCCCGTTGCCGGGGCAGCAGCGCAACGCCCAGACCGCGCTCTGCCAGGGACAGCTGCAGGCCGATGTCGTGCACCTCGGCGGCGATGTGCAAGGGCGCCCCGGCGCTTTCCACCGCTGCCCTGAGGGCCGAGCGTGAGCCGCACAGGCCGTCGGGTGTCAGCACCCACCCGATCTGGTTGAGTTCCAGCAGCGTGGGGTGCCGGCCCAGTGCCGCCTTGCGTGCGGCCAGGAAGACGATTTCCTCGGTCGCCAGGAGCCGGCCGGGCGCGTGAGGCACCCCGCCGGCTGTGCCCGCCATGAAGACCACCGCCGCATCGAGCTCGCCCTGGTCGATGCGCGGCAGCAGCTCGTTGGTCCAGCCGCTGGCCAACTGCAGGCCCAGGCCGGGATAGCGGGCCCCGAGCGCCTCCAGGCCATCGGCCAGCTGCGCATCGGCCAGTGCGTGCACCACGCCCAGGCGCAGCGTGCCCTGGGGCTGGGCATTGGTGGAGGCGGCCCGCTTGAGTTCATCCACCGCGGCCAGTACCTTGCGGGCCTCGCGCAGCACGGCCTGGCCGGCCGAGGTCAGCCGCGCGGGCTTGGCGCGCCGGTCCAGCAGGCTCACGTCGAGCAGGCTCTCCAGCCGTTGCAACTGGCGCGTGACCGCAGGCTGCGTGAGCGGCAGGCGTTCTGCCACGGCCTGCACAGACCCTGTTTCGGCCAGCAGGACAAAGGCTTTGAGCTCGGTGATCATAATTCCAATTTTGCATGAAAATTCTGAAAATAATGAATTTGCAGGTTTTTTGGCATAACGGCACAGTGCGCTGCTGTCTCCACTCCAAGAGCTTGCAATGAAAGCATTTGAAATCCATGAACATGGCTTTGGCGGCCTGAAGCCCGTGCAGCGGCCGTCGCCCTGTCCGGGCTCGCGCGAGGTGCTCGTGCGCATGCGGGCCATGGCCCTCAACTACCGCGACCTGGAGATCCTGCTGGGGCACTACCACACGCCTTTCGCGCACCCGCTGGTGCCGCTCTCCGACGGGGTGGGCGAGGTACTGGCTGTGGGCGAAGGGGTAACCCGCGCCCGGCCCGGCGACCGGGTGATCCTGTCCTTCTGGGAGCGCTGGACCGATGGCGCCTTCCACCCCGCCGATGCGGGCACGCAGCTGGGAGGGCCCCAGGATGGCGTGCTGTCCGAAGAACTCGTTGCGTCCGAGGACCGCATCGTGGTCGTGCCCGATGCGCTGACCGATGCGCAGGCTGCCAGCCTGCCCTGCGCCGGCACTACGGCCTGGCATGCGCTGGTCTCCGCTGGGGGCATCCGGCCCGGAGACTCCGTGCTGGTGCAGGGCACCGGCGGTGTGTCGCTGTTTGCGCTGCAGATCGCGCGCATGTCCGGTGCGCGCGTGATCGCCTCGTCCAGCAGCGACGGGAAGCTCGAGCGCGCCCGGGAGCTTGGGGCCTGCGCTACCGTCAACTACCGGCGCAACCCCGCCTGGGGCGAGGAGGTGCGGCACCTCACCGGGGGGCGCGGTGTCGACCATGTGCTGGAGGTCGGAGGCCCGGGCAGCTTTGCGCAGTCGCTGCAGGCCATCCGGCCGGGCGGGCAGATCAATGTGATCGGCTACCTCGGCGGGACCGAGGGCCTGGTCAACCCCCTGGACATCTTTCGGCGCCAGGCCACCGTGCGCGGGATTCCCGTGGGCTCGCGGCGCATGCTGGAAGACCTGGTGGCTGCCTACGCTGCAGGGCCGATCCGCCCGGTGGTCGACCGGGTCTTTCCCTGGACCGAGGCGGCAGAGGCCTTGCGCTACCTGCAGTCCGGCGCCCATTTCGGCAAGATCGTTCTGGCGGTGTAGGGGCTGAGGTCAACGCGAAACCAAGTCCCTCGCGCGGCGCGCGCCCCGCTTTGTGCGGTCTGCTTCGTTGCAAATGCTCGCCATAGCACGGGCTATGGCTGCGCTTTGCGCCTGGCAGCCCATCCCAAACCAGGGCACGCGCCATCGCGAAGACTTGATTTTGCGTTGCCTTAGAAGCTGTAGCGTGCCGAGGCGTAGAGGTTGCGCTGCTGCCCTGGCGTGAGGTAGCTGGCCAGGTGCAGGTGGCTCGACACGAAGTAGGCCTTGTCGAACACATTGCGCAGGGCCAACTGCAGCTCCAGTTGCCGGCCTCCGTCCAGCGGCATGCGCCAGGTGTGCGACAGGTCCAGGCGCGCATAGCCGGGCAGCACCGTGGTGTTGTAGATGTCGGCATAGCGGGCGCCTTGGGCGTACAGGCCTGCACCCGTGGCGTGCTCGGCATTCCAGCGGTACTGGCCCCACAGGCTCAGGGCATGGCGCGCCACATTGGGGATGGCCTTGCCCAGGTACTCGGTGTTGTCCGTGAACTTCGCCTGTGTGTAGGCATAGGCGAGCTGTACCCGCACATCGCGCGTGAGGTCGCCGCCCAGGCTGGCCTCCAGGCCCTGCGAGCGGCCGCTGCCGGCCAGGGTCTTGTCGAACATGCTGGGCGTGGACAGGTCCCCCGACAGCAGGTTGGTCTGCTCCAGCCGGTACAGCGCCAGGTCGGACTGCAGGCGCCCGCCGTTCCACAGCGACTTCCAGCCGGCCTCGAACTGCCGGCTCTTGCGCGAGGGCAGCGACTGGCCCGAGGCGGACGATGCCTGGTTGGGCGCGATGCCGGTGCCGTAGCTGGCGTAGAGCGAATCCGCGCCCGACAGCTTGCGCAGCACGGCCAGCTTGGGCGAGATGGTGCGCTCCTGCACATCGCGAGTGCCGACCGGTCCGTAGAGAAAGTCCTGCCGCGTGTGGCGCAGCCCGGCAACGATGCTCCAGTCGCCCCATTCGATGCGGTCCTGCAGCGACAGGGCCGTGCTGGACAGGTCCTGCGTGGTGGTGGTGAAGGTGAAATTGCCTGGCCGCGTGGTCAGCCCGTAGACGGGGTTGAAGACGTTGATGTTGGGGTTGTTGGCGCTGGCGACGCCGGCCGAGGGCTGGTCCAGCGTTTCGGTGTAGCGGTCCAGCCCCAGGAACAGGTGGTGGCGCGTGGCACCCCAGGCCTGCTCGTGGCTCAGGCTGGTGGCCAGGGCGTTGATGCGGCGCTGTGTATCAGGCTCATAAGCGAGCCGACGCACGAAAGTGCCCAGCGGCGCGCCCGCCACGGCCGCGCCCACCGACTGGCGCACCGAGGTGCTGTTGCCACGCAGGTGCGTGAAGTCCACGGCCAGGCGGGTGTCGGGCGCGATCGCCAGGTCGCCATGCAGGTCGACCAGGGTGTTGCGCGTGGTGGAGTTCGCCCAGGGTTCGCCGAGCTGCCGGTCCATCGGCACGGCGGCGGGGCGGCCGTTCACGCCGGGCAGGCCGTAGTCGGGCTGGTAGGTCTGGTCCGTGGCCTCCACGCCCAGGCGCAGGTGGTAGCGCTCGCCGTCACTCTTGGCGATGCCGAGCTTCAACCCGTCAAGCCGGTCCCGCACATCGCGCCATTCGCTCGCGGTGGAGCGTGTCACGATGAGCCGCGCCGCCAGTTCCTGCTCGGCCGAGAGCACGCGGTTGAGGTCCACCGTGGCGTCGAGCGCGTTGTGCGCGCCGCCGCCCAGGCTGGCCGAGCCGAAGTTGGCCAGCTCGGGCTGGCGGGTCACGATGTTGACGCTGCCGCCGGGCTCGCTGCGCAGCCCCAGGGCCGCGCCCGGCCCGCGCAACACGTCCACACTCCCCGTGAAGGCCGGCACAAAGGCGTAGTTGGACAGGCGCACGCCATCACGCAGCACGCGGCTCGATCCCGTGCCGCTGTCGGCAATGGCGCCGCGCAGCACGAAGAACTGGCTGTGGCTGCCGTTGAAGCCCGAGTCGGCCTGCGCGCCGGGCACATTGCGCAGCGCTTCCTGCAGCGTGGTGACAGCCTGGGCGCGCATCAGTTCGATCGGCACGGTGGAGACGGAGGCCGGTACCCCCAGCAGCGGTGCTGCACTGCCCGTGGCCAGGCTGGCAGCGCGCTGCTGCGCCTCGCGCGCGGGGGAGGCGGTGACGGTGACGGAGGGCAGGGATGCGGATGCATCCTGCGCCATGGTCTGCGATGCCGCCAGCAGGCCGGCCAGCACCTGCACGGCGTGCACGGTGGTGCGAAGGGTGGGGGACATGGGGCCTCTCAGTGCTTGTGCTCGCCATGGGCCGCCGGTGCCGCCGTGGCATTGAGCGGGCGCACGGGGGCCTGCACCTCCACCGACTCGCGCTTGCCGTCCTTGCCCTCAAAGACCAGGGTGATCGGCACGGTGTCGCCGGCCTTCACCTGCTGTTTCAGGTTCATCAGCATCACGTGGTAGCCGCCGGGTTTGAGGTCCACGGGTTTGCCCGCGGTCAGGTCCAGGCCGGGCACCTGGCGCATGCGCATCACGTTGTCCTGCATGGCCATCTCGTGCACCTCCACGGCCGGGGTCAGGGGGGAGCTGGCCGCCACCAAGCGCGTGTCGCGCGCGGCGTTGAGCTGCATGAAGGCACCGGTGGCCTGCTGTTGGGGCACGGTGGCGCGCACCCAGGCGTCCTTGACGCTGACCTGGGCCTGGGCTGCGAATGCCAGCCCGGCGAGGGCGAAGGCGAATGCGATGGAGCGTGGAATGGGGGGCATGGAAATCTCCTAGAAGGGGTGGTGTTCGGTTCAGGCGGATTGCTGCAGCAGCTGGCGCAGGTCGTCGGCGCAGTCCTTGGCGCTCTGCTCGTGGCGCAGCACGAGGCGCGGCTTGCCTTCTGGATCGAAGACATAGCTGAAGGCCGAGTGGTCCATGGTGTAGGAGGACCCGGTGGGCACCTTCTTGTAATAGACCTTGAACTCCTTGGCCGCGGCCTCGGTCTGCGTGGCGTCGCCGAACAGGCCGATGAAGCTCGCATCGAAGGCCTGGGTGTAGGTGGACAGCACGGCGGGCGTGTCGCGCTCGGGGTCGATGGTGACGAACAGCACCTGCAGGCGCTGGCCGTCGGTGCCCAACAACTGGCGTATCTCGGCCGCGCGGGTCAGGGCCGTGGGGCAGACATCGGGGCACTGGGTGAAGCCGAAGAACAGCATCACCGCCTTGCCGCGGAAGTCGGCCAGCGTGCGCACCTGGCCCTGGGCGTCCTGCAAGGTGAAGCCGCGCGCGTACTCGGCGCCCGTGATGTCCATGCCTTTGTAGGCGACGGGGGCCTTTTGGCAGCCGGCCAGCGAGGCGCCCAGCAAGGGCGCGAAAGCCAGAGCCAGCAGGCCGCGGCGGTGGGAGGAGGGGGCGATGGGCATGGGGGAAACCTGTCTGGATGAAAGGGGGATGGCCTGCATGCCGCCAGGGGGCTGGCAGGCAGGCACGGCGCACACCGGCACGGAATGCCGGTGGCGCAAGGCGTGTTCACGCATGCCCGCAGCGGGCACGCGAAAACGCAGGCTCAGGCGAGGGAGGTCGGAGGCCCGCGGGCGGGCAGGGGGGCGCCAACGATGGCAGCGATGCTGGCTGCAACGATGGGCGTGAGTGCATGGGCCAGGGGCTCATGGCGTTGTGCAGGCTGCTGCACGGGGGGCGGTGGTGCACTGGCACCCAGGCACAGTGCGCAGTCCAGGCTGTGGTGTCCCAGATCGGTGGCGGCGCCGTCCTCGCCCACCACCATGAGTTTCACGGTGGCGCCGGTGGCGCAGACCAGTTGCAGGGCCTGGGGGTGGACGATGGGCGATGCGATGGCCGCACCCACGGTCAGCACGAACCACGCCAGGACCAGGCGGGCCAGCAATGACGAGGTGCGCAGCGCGTGCATCGCTGCATTATCGCCGTGGCCTCGCGCGCTGGGTTGGGGGTGGGGCAATATGTCCACCCCTGGCGTTCAAGCGGGTGCGCTGCGGCCGCGCCCCACGGCCAGCACCATCAGCACGGCGGCCAACACCAGGGCGCCGCTGAGCAGGTAGAGGCTGAGCGTAAAGCCGCCGGTCGCCGCCTTGATGGCGCCCACCATCACCGGCGCCACCACGCCGGCGGTGCCGCCCAGGGTGGTGATGAGCGCAATGCCCATGGCCGCGGCATTGCGGCTCAGCAGGCTGCCCGGCACGGCCCAGAGGATGGCGAAGGCGCTGGAGATGCCGACGGAGGCCAGCGACAGGCAGGCCACGGCCGCCACGGGGCTGTGCATGAACAGGGTGGTGAGCGAGAGCCCGGCGGCGCCGATGCAGGCTGTGGTGGCGAAGTGCCAGCGCCGCTCCTGCCGGCGGTCGGAATGCCCGGCGATGAGCAGCGTGGCCGCGATGCCTGCGACTGCGGGTACGACGGAATACAGCCCGATCTGCATGACCGACAGGCCCATGGACTGCAGCAGAGTCGGTTGCCAGAACGACATGGCGTAGATGCCCAGGATCACCAGGAAGGAGATGAAGCCCAGCAGCCACACCTGGCCGTTGCGCAGTGCGCTGCCGAAGCTGCTGCGTACATCCGCGCCGCTGGCCGCCTGGTCGCGCGCCAGGTCGTCCTGCACCTGGCGCTTCTGCGCAGGCGTGAGCCAGGCCGCAGCCTGCGGTCCGTCGTCGAGCAACTGGTAGGCCAGCACGGCCAACAGCACGCAGGGCAGGCCCTCCACCAGGAACAGCCACTGCCAGCCGTGCAGCGACCAGACGCCGTCCAGCCAGGTCATGGTCGCGCCCGCCAGCGGGCCGGCGACGATGGGCGCTGCCCCATAGGCCATGAAGAACAGGGCCGTGACCTTGGCCCGGCGTTGCGACGGGAACCACAGCGTCAGGTAGAACAGCACGCCCGGCGCAAAGCCCGCCTCGAACACGCCCACCAGGAAGCGCAGCACATAGAACTGGGCCGGCGTGGTCACCCACAGTGTGGCGGCCGAGGCCAGGCCCCACAGCCCCATGATGCGCAGCAGCGTGAGCCGAAAGCCCACGCGCGCCAGCAGCATGTTGCTCGGTATCTCGAACAGCGCATAGCCGATGAAGAAGATGCCCGCACCCAGGCCGAACACCGCATCACTGAAGCCCAGGTCGCTCTTCATCTGCAGCTGGGCGTAGCCGATGTTGGTGCGGTCCAGGTAGTTGAAGACGTAGCAGGCGAAGAGGATGGGGATCAGCCGCCAGGCGATCTGGCGGTAGGTGGCATCGTCGGCGGCGGCCGGCGCAGAGCCCGCGGGGACGGTGAAGATGGCGGTGGGGGAGTTCATGGCGTTTATCTCGTATCGTTGGTGTTGGAAATCCGCGCAAGAAACCGCCCAGGGTCACCCAGGCCGCTGCAGCACGCCCGAGGTGGTGGTGCCCCAGAGGTGGCTGGTGGGCGCGCCCGGAAACAGCCAGTGCGGTGAGCATTCGCTGGACGGCACCACGTTGCTGAAGCCGTGCGTGGCCGAGGTGCCGGCGATGGTCTTCTCCAGCACCATCGACAGGTACTGGTCCACGCTGCCCTCCTGGGTGTTGCCGTTCAGAATGACCTCGGAGCCGGTGGCCTTGGCATAGCGGCGGATGCCGTTGTGCCGCGAGGCCTCGGGTGCCCAGCTGTCGGCGCTCACGCCGTTCTCGCTGCTCACGCGCAGGCCGTCGGCCGTGCGGTAGACCAGCGAGTGGTTGCCTTCGGTATGGCCTGGTGTGTGCACCAGCGCGATGCCGCGCCCCAGCTGCACGCTGGCGTCGAAGGGCACGATGCGTTCGGGCGCCACGCCCTGCAGGCCCGCGGGGCAGTACCAGTCGGCCTGCGTGGGCAGGAGGCCGGCCACGCTGGCCAGCTCCTGGCGGTGCACCAGCAGGCGCGCGTTGGGCAGCAGCCCGCGCTCGCTGCCCGTGCCCAGCCAGCGGCGCAGGTTCTGCGTGTGCAGGTGGTCGTAGGTGATGAAGTCGATCTGCTCCGGCGCCACGCCCACCGAGGCCAGGGCCTGCAGCACCGTGCCGTGCACAGGCGCGATCACGCCGTGCAAAAACTTCGGCGTCTGCTCGCTCAGGCGCTTGAAGTACGGCGTCTCGCTGCCGGTCTCGAAGTCAGCGGGGGTGAACAGCAGGTGCCGGAGGTGCCCCCCGAAGTCCTCGAACTGCACCAGCACCGTGCGTGCCAGCAGGTGCACCATGTGCGGCTTGAGCAACTGCTGCGAATACACGCCGTTGAAAGCGTACCAGGCTGGGTAGGGGATGCGCAGCAGGTCGAAGCTGCGTGCATAGCGCACGGCCGGCTCGGCGAGAAAGCGTTCGCGGAACTGCTCGCCCGCCCGGCGCAGCGCGCGCAGCCGGTCCTGTGGGGCGGGGGCGCTGCGCGCGCCGTCGAAGTCGGCCACGGGCTGCAGCAGCAGGCCTGCCGGCGTGAGGGGTTCGGTCATCATGTTCATGGAGCTCTCCTCAATACAGGGAACGGCCGCCCGAGATGTCGAAGACGGCACCGGTGCTGAACGAGCAGTCGGCAGACGCCAGCCAGGCCGCCATGGCCGCCACCTCAGCCGGCTCGACAAAGCGCGCCATGGGCACGCGCGACAGCAGGGCCTGGTGCAGCTGGGCGCGGTGTTCTGCGGGGATGCCGTCGAACACCGCAGTCTCCGCGGCGGACGGGGTGATGCAGTTCACCAGCACGCCCGCGCCGGCCAGCTCTTTGCCCAGCGATTTGGTCAGCGCGATCAACCCGGCCTTGGATGCCGAGTACGCGGCATTGAGGCCATTGCCCTCCTTGCCTGCGACCGAGGCGATGTTGACCACGCGCCGGCCCAGTGCGGGGGCACGCTGCGCCTGCATGTCGGCCAGCATGGCCGGCACCAGCGCGCGGCAGCACAGGAAGGCGCCGGTGAGGTTGATGTCCAGCACCGTGCGCCATTGGTCGGCGCTGTGCTCCCAGGTGGACACCAGGGGGCCCAGCACGCCCGCGTTGTTGACCAGCACGGTGGCGGGGCCCAGTGCGGCAGCGCTGGCCTCGGCCGCTGCGGACACGGCAGCTTCGTTGCGCACGTCGGTGAGGGCAGTGAACACGCGCCCGGGCGCGTTCAGCGTTGCCGTGGCCGCCTGCAGCGGGCGCTCGCCGATGTCCCACAGCGACACGGTCGCCCCTTCATCGAGAAAGCGGCTTGCAATTGCCAGGCCGATGCCCTGGGCGCCGCCGGTCACCACGGCATGGTGGCCCTGCAGGCGCCCGCTCATGCCAAGGCCTGCTCGGGCACCTTGCCGGCGGTGGCGGCCTGCCCGCCCAGCAGCGAGCCGATGATGCCCGGCAGTGCGGCAGGCGGCACGCCCACCAGCAGCTGGCGCAGCATGGTCAGCGTGTCGAAGTACACCCGCTCGCAGACCAGGTGCTCGGCCTCGTCGAAGATGAACAGCGCGATCATGCGGCAGCGGAAGGTATTGCCCGTGGGTGGCAGGGCGCCCAGCGGCCCCTTGTGCGTGCCCAGCAGCCAGAACTCCACGATGACCGAGTCGCCCGCATGGCGCAGCTGGATGATTTCGTGCCGCTGGTCCGGGAAGGCCTGGCGCGTGGCCGTGTAGTAGCGGCGCACGTCTTCGTTGCCGTCGTGCACCTCGCCGGTGGGGATCAGCTCGTAGTGCGGGTGCGGAAAGGTGCTCAGCACGGCATCGAAGTCCTGGCGTGTCTCGTCGGCGAAGTGGTCGAGTACGGTCTTTTCGCGGCGGGCGTTGCGCTCGGCGAGGGCGGTGGGGGTGTTCATCATGG
Source organism: Acidovorax sp. FW305-C-20-28 (assembly GCF_058783375.1). NCBI lineage: Bacteria > Pseudomonadati > Pseudomonadota > Betaproteobacteria > Burkholderiales > Comamonadaceae > Acidovorax > Acidovorax sp. FW305-C-20-28. Next base: position 13,205 of record NZ_JBYSYM010000010.1, read on the forward strand.
GGTTCCTTGGCGTGGGTTGCGGTACGGGGATGCAGCCGTGCGCTGCAGCAGTCCCACTATCCGCAGAGCGCCGCGGCGAGACTGTCCGGTGTTGGCAATTGCGGCTCGGTACAAACCCGCAGGTGTCCGCCAGGCGTCGCGCGGGTGGCCCGTGCGCCCGCACAATGGCTGCGCCAGCCACCTTCCCCCAGCGAGCGCACGCCATGCCATCCCTGCCTGCACCGGCAAGCACCACCGAACTGCCGCCCCACCTCGGCCCCCGGGCCGACGAGCGGCTGCGCTTGCCCGAGGAGGTGCAGCATGCACTGCTGCAGGTGGCCCACCGGCGCCAGCTGCAGCGCGGCGATTCGCTGTTCCTCAAGGGCTCGGCGCCCGACGCGCTCTTCGGCATGGTGCAGGGCGCGCTGCGCGTGAGCGTGGCCGCTCAGGATGGGCGCGAGGCCGTGATCGCCGTGCTCGAAGCCGGCCACTGGTTCGGCGAGGTCTCGCTGTTCGTGGGGCAGGAGCGGGTCTACGACACCTGCGCGGTGGAACCGTCCGAGGTGGCCGTGGTCCAGGCGGCGGATTTCCACCACCTCATCGCCACCCAGCCGGCGCTGCACATGGCCTTCACGCGCCTGGTGTGCCTGCGGCTGCGCCAGGCCCTGGCCTGGATCGACGACGCCATATTGCAGCCGCTGCCCGTGCGGCTGGCCCACCGGCTCATGACGCTCGACTCCCGCTCGGCCGGTGACGGCGCCAGCACCGTGCTGGCCGTTTCGCAGGAGGACCTGGCCTTCATGCTCGGCGTCTCGCGCCAGAGCATCAACCGCCAGCTCAAGCAGTGGGAGGAAGAAGGGGTGCTGCGCGTGGGCTACCGCGTGGTCGAGTTGCTCGACCGCAAGCGCCTTTCCCAGTGCGCGCAGCCGGGCTGAATCAATCCGGTTCGGGCGCGCTGTTGTCCTGGCCGGCCTCGGGCTCCAGCGCCTTGATCACCATGCGGCAGATCAGCTCCTCGGCCTTGGCATAGTCGCGCTCTGTCAGAGCGGGCTTGCCCAGCAGCAGCGCGAACTGGGCCTCCTGCTCGGCATAGGCCTGGGTGACGGACCAGATGATGAACATCAGGTGCGTGAAGTTCACGCGCGCAATGCGCCCCTCGCGTGCCCAGCGCTCGAAGGTGCGCACCTCGGCCTTGAGCAACGGGCCCACGCGGGCCGCGATGGCCTTGCCATACCGTGGTGCACCGGCAATCACCTCTTTGGTGAACACCTTTGCACCATTCGGGCGCTCGCGCGAGTAGCGCAGCTTGGCGCGGATGTAGCGGCGCAGCGCCTGCTGCGGGTCGTCGCCGTGCGACAGGTCGTCCATGCCGGCCAGCCACTGGGTGAGGATGTCGTCGAGCACACGCTGGTACAGCGCTTCCTTGTTCGGGAAGTAGTACAGCAGGTTGTGCCGGCTGATGCCGATGGCCGCGGCGATGTTTTCCAGGGAGGCGCCCTCGAAGCCGAACTGCGCGAAATGGTTCTCGGCCTCGGTCAGGATGCCCTGCTCCTTGAGCAGGCGCGACGCCGTGGGGGCCTTGGCGGCGGTCTCCGGGGCCGGCAGGCCGGTGGCGTCCGGGCGCCGCCGTGGTGGGGCGGAAGGGGGCAGTCGGGCATCGGTCATTGCACCATTGTGTGCCAATGTGGCTGGCAGAAAGCTGGCATGCGGCTTGCTGTAGGGATTTTACTAATTGGTAAATTTTTACCGGTTGGTAAATTGAACGGCAAACGCGGGGCACCGGCGCCGACCAAGGCCCGGGCACCCGCACCCTAGCGAGGCCCACGATGACACCTCCGGAATTTGCGGCTGCATGCTCTGGCGCATGCAGCCCGCGCCCTGCGTTGGCAGGCGTCGCGCACGCCCCGTGCGCAGGATCCTGGCGCTGGCGGAGCACCCGCCCGGCGCCCGCACGGCACGGCCATGCCCAGGCCGCACACCCCACCCTGACCCTTCCGGAGGAAACCTGATGGACACACCCGCAAGCCATGCCTGCGGCCTGCATGCCGCACGCCTGAACCTGGCCGACTATGCCGTGCGCTTCGGCGACGCCCACCCTCCGCTGACCCGGCCGCAGGCGCTGATCGAGGCCGAGCGCTGCTACTACTGCCATGACGCGCCCTGCGCCACGGCCTGCCCCACGGGCATCGACATCCCCTCCTTCATCCACCGCATCGCGCAGGACAACAACCGCGGCGCGGCCCGGGCCATCCTGGAGGCCAATCCCCTGGGCGGCATGTGCGCCCGCGTCTGCCCCACCGAGGTGCTGTGCGAGCAGGCCTGCGTGCGCAACACCAATGAGGACAAGCCGGTCGAGATCGGTTCGCTGCAGCGCTACGCCACCGATGCCTTCTTCGCCAAGCCCGGTGCCCCGCTGTTCCAGCGTGCCGCGCCCACGGGCAAGCGCATCGCCGTGGTCGGTGCCGGCCCTGCGGGCCTGGCCTGCGCCCATGGCCTGGCCGTGCGCGGCCACGATGTGGTGCTGTTCGACGCCCGCCCCAAGCTTGGCGGCCTCAATGAATACGGCCTGGCCAGCTACAAGACCACCGGCAACTTCGCCCAGAAGGAGATCGAGTGGCTGCTGTCCGTGGGCGGCATCGAGGTGCGCACGCACCAGCTGCTGGGCCGTGACATCACGCTCGATGGCCTGCTGGCCAGCCATGATGCGGTGTTCCTGGGGGTGGGCCTGTCGGGCGTCAACGCCCTGGGCATTGCCGAACCCACGGCCACGGGCCTGCGCAACGCGGTGGACTTCATCGCCGAGCTGCGCCAGGCCGCGGACCTGTCCACCCTGCCCGTGGGCCGCAGCGTGGTCGTGATCGGCGGCGGCATGACGGCGGTGGATGCCGCCGTGCAGTCGCGCAAGCTCGGTGCCGAAGAGGTGACCATTGCCTACCGCCGGGGCGCCGAGAGCATGTCCGCCTCGCACGTAGAGCAGGAATGGGCGCAGACCAATGGCGTCACCATCCGCCACTTCGCCGCGCCCAAGGAGGTGCTGTGCGCCGACGGTGCCGTCACCGGCGTGCGCTTTGCGGCCACGGCGATGGACGGCGGCCGCCTGGTGGAGACGGGCGAGAGTTTTGTGATCGCTGCCGACATGGTGCTCAAGGCCATCGGCCAGACCTATGTGCCCGAGCCCGTGGGCCAGTCCATCGCGCTCACGGGTGGCCGCATTGCCACCGATGAAGAGGGCCGTACCAGCCTGGCGCGTGTCTGGGCCGGCGGCGACTGCCGCGCCGGCGGGCGCGACCTGACCGTGGAGGCCGTGGAACACGGCAAGGTAGCTGCCATCTCCATCCACGCCACGCTGCAGGGCATCTGAGCCCACGCCGCGCCCCACTGCCTTTTACCGGAGCACCGCACCATGGCCGATATCCGCAGCAATTTTCTGGGCATCCAGAGTCCCAACCCCTTCTGGCTGGCTTCGGCGCCGCCCACCGACAAGGAGATCAATGTCACCCGCGCCTTCGAAGCCGGCTGGGGCGGCGTGGTCTGGAAGACCCTGGGCGAGGACCCCTCGGTCGTCAACGTCAACGGCCCGCGCTACTCCACGCTGATGTCGCAGGACCGGCATGTGATCGGGCTGAACAACATCGAGCTCATCACCGACCGGCCCCTGCACACCAACCTGGAGGAAATCAAGCGCGTCAAGCGCAACTGGCCCGACCGCGCCATGGTCGTCTCGCTCATGGTGCCCTGCGAGGAGCAGAGCTGGAAGAGCATTCTGCCGATGGTTGAGGACACCGGTGCCGATGGCATCGAGCTCAACTTCGGCTGCCCGCACGGCATGAGCGAACGCGGCATGGGCGCCGCCGTGGGCCAGGTGCCCGAGTACATCCAGATGGTCACGGCCTGGTGCAAGCACTACAGCCGCCTGCCGGTCATCGTGAAGCTCACGCCCAACATCACCGACGTGCGCCACCCGGCGCGCGCGGCCAAGGCGGGCGGGGCCGATGCGGTGTCGCTGATCAACACCATCAACTCCATCATGGGCGTGGACCTTGACCGCATGGTCATGAGCCCTAGCACCGACGGCTGGGGCTCGCACGGTGGCTACTGCGGCCCGGCCGTCAAGCCCATCGCCCTGAACATGGTGGCCGAGATCGCGCGCGATGCGCAGACTGCCGGCCTGCCCATCAGCGGCATCGGTGGCATCACCACCTGGCGCGATGCGGCCGAGTACATCGCCCTGGGCTGCGGCACGGTGCAGGTGTGCACGGCCGCCATGGTCTACGGCTTCAAGATCGTGCAGGACATGTGCGACGGCCTGTCCAACTTCATGGACGAACACGGCTACGCGACCATCGATGACTTCCGCGGCCAGGCCGTGCCCACCGTCAAGGACTGGAAGAACCTCAACCTCAACCACATCGACAAGGCCGTCATCAACCAGGACGCCTGCATCCAGTGCGGCCGCTGCCACGTGGTCTGCGAGGACACCTCGCACCAGGCCATCACCTTCACCAAGGAAGGCGGGGTGCGCAAGTTCGAGGTCAACGATGCCGAGTGCGTGGGCTGCAACCTGTGTGTCTCGATCTGCCCCGTGCCCGAGTGCATCACGCTGCGCAGCCTGGAGCCGGGCGAGGTGGATGCGCGCACCGGCAAGGTGGTCACGGGCGAGTACGCCAACTGGACCACCCACCCGAACAACCCGCAGCGGGTGGTGGCGCCGGCCTGACGAACGGATGCCCACGACAGGCCAAAAGCCCCTACAGTGCGGCAGGCAGTCGGGGCGCCGGCAAAGGTTCGGGGCGTGCGGACTGCCCACGAAGCGATGAATGACTATTCCAACACCGACACCGAGGAGATAGCCCAATGACGACGACACCGTATTCGTCCGGCGCGCCCAGCGAGCTGTGGAACGACGACCTGGCCCCCACCCAACTGCACCAGCGCACCTGGCGCTGGTACCACTTTGCAGCCCTGTGGGTGGGCATGGTGATGTGCATCCCGGCCTACATGCTGGCCGCCAGCCTGATCGAGAGCGGCATGTCCTGGGGGCAGGCCGTGGGCACGGTGTTCCTGGGCAATCTGATCGTGCTGCTGCCCATGCTGCTCATCGGGCATGCGGGCGCCAAGTACGGCATTCCCTATGCAGTGCTGGCGCGCGCCTCGTTCGGCACCAGCGGCGCCAAGCTGCCCGCGCTGCTGCGGGCGCTGGTGGCCTGCGGCTGGTACGGCATCCAGACCTGGTTCGGCGGCATGATGATCTACACCCTGGTGGGCGTGCTCATCGGTCACCCGCTGGAGGGTGACAAGATCGCCGGCCTGGGCATCAACATCGGGCAACTGGTCTGTTTCCTGATTTTCTGGGCCATCCAGTTCTACTTCGTGGTGCACGGCATCGAGTCCATCCGCAAGCTCGAGACCTGGACCGCGCCGATCAAGATCGTGATCTGCTTCGTGTTGCTGTGGTGGGCCTATGACAAGGCCGGTGGCTTCGGCCCCATCCTGGAGCAGCCCTCGCAATTCGCACCGGGCGGCAAGAAGGAGGGGCAGTTCGCCGCCACCTTCTGGCCGTCGCTGACCGCCATGGTGGGCTTCTGGGCCACGCTGGCGCTCAACATCCCCGACTTCACGCGCTTTGCCAAGTCGCAGCGCGACCAGGTCGTGGGCCAGGCCATCGGCCTGCCCGTGCCCATGGGCCTTTTGGCCGCGCTGGCGGTGTTCGTGACCTCGGCCACCGTGGTCATCTACGGCAAGGCCCTGTGGGATCCCGTGGACCTGGCCAGCCGCATGACCGGTGCAGCCGTGCTCATCGCGCTGATCATCCTGCTGATCGATACCGTGAGCGTGAACCTGGCCGCCAACCTGGTCGGCCCGGCCTATGACTTCTCGGCGCTGAGCCCCTCGCGCATCAGCTATCGCGTGGGCGGCTACGTCACCGTGGGCATTGCCATCCTGATGATGCCCTGGAAGATTCTCGAATCCACCCAGGGCTACATCTTCACCTGGCTGATCGGCTACTCCGCGCTGCTCGGCCCCGTGGCCGGCATCCTGATGGTGGACTACTACCTGATCCGCCGCACCGAGCTCGACGTCGACGCGCTGTACGACGAGCGCGGCCGCTACAGCTACAGCAATGGCTGGAACTGGGTGGCCGTGGCGGCCTTCGTGCTGGGCGTGGCGCCCAACATCCCGGGCTTCCTGAACGCCGCCTTCCCCGCGAGCTTCCCCAACGTGGGCGAGGCGTTCAAGCAGATCTACGCCTATGCCTGGTTCATCGGCCTGGCCATCGCAGCCGTGGTCTACCGTGCCGGCATGGCAAGCAAGATGCCCGCGCGTGGCGCTGTGCTCCGCAAGGTCTGACCTTGCATCCGGGCCACCCTGTGCGGCCCGTCCCAACCATACCGGCGCTTGCGAGGGTGCCGGCCCACCTGCCGGAGAAACCGCATGACTAACGCTCCCTCTGCCTTTCAAGACGCCCTGCTGATCCGCGGCGGCACCGTGGTCAACGCTGACCGTGAACAGCGCGCCGACGTGCTGTGCGCGGGCGGGCGCATCGTCGCCGTGGGCGACGGTGCGGCGGCCCTGGCCCCGGCCGGCACGCAAACGCTGGACGCCAGCGGCCAGTACGTGCTGCCCGGCGGGATCGATCCGCACACCCACATGCAGCTGCCGTTCATGGGCACCGTCACCATGGACGACTTCTTCACCGGCACGGCAGCGGCGCTGGCGGGGGGCACCACCAGCATCATCGACTTCGTGATCCCCGACCCGCAGGAGCCCATCCTGGACGCCTACCGCAAGTGGCGCGGCTGGGCCGAGAAGTCCGCGGCCGACTACAGCTTCCACGTCGCCATCACCTGGTGGAGCGAGCAGGTGCGCGCCGACATGGGCACCCTGGTGCAGGACGAGGGCGTGAACAGCTTCAAGCACTTCATGGCCTACAAGAACGCCATCATGTGCGACGACGAGACCCTGGTGAACAGCTTCAAGCGCGCCCTGGAGCTGGGCGCCATGCCCACGGTGCACGCCGAGAACGGCGAGCTTGTGTATCTGCTGCAGCAGGAAGTGGCCAAGATGGGCATCACCGGGCCCGAGGGCCATCCCCTGTCCCGCCCGCCCATGGTCGAGGCCGAGGCCGCCAACCGCGCCATCGCGATTGCCGACGTGCTGGGCGTACCCATCTACGTGGTGCATGTGAGCTGCATCGAGTCGGCCGACGCCATTGCCCGCGCCCGCGCGCGTGGCCAGCGCGTGTACGGCGAAGTGCTGGCGGGCCACCTGCTGGTGGACGAAAGCGTGTACCGCGACCCCGACTTTGCCAAGGCGGCCGCTTACGTGATGAGTCCCCCGTTTCGCCCCAAGGGCCACCAGGAGGCGCTGTGGCGCGGCCTGCAGTCGGGCCAGTTGCACACCACCGCCACCGACCACTGCACCTTCTGCGCCGCGCAGAAGGCCATGGGCAAGGAGAGCTTTGCCAAGATCCCCAACGGTACGGGCGGTGTGGAGGAGCGCATGGCGGCCATCTGGGATGGTGGCGTCAACACCGGGCGGCTCACGCCCAGCGAGTTCGTGGCCATCACCTCGGCCAATGCGGCCAAGCTGTTCAACATCTACCCGCGCAAGGGCTTCATCGGCGAAGGTGCCGATGCCGACCTGGTGCTGTGGGACCCCGAGGGCACCAAGACCTTCACGGCCAAGACCCAGCACAGCAAGGGCGACTTCAACATCTTCGAGGGCCGCACCGTGCGCGGCATCCCGAGCCACACCGTGAGCCAGGGCCGCGTGGTGTTTGCCAACGGCGATCTGCGCGCCGAGCAGGGCAAGGGCCGCTACATCAAGCGCCCGGCCTTCGGCGCCAACTTCCAGGCCGTGCAAAAGCGCACCCAGGACCTCGCACCCACGGCGGTGGCCCGCTGATCGCATGGAGAACAACATGGACACCAAAGTGAAAACCGATATCGAGAACCTGCGCATCAACGGCGAGCGCCTGTGGGATTCGCTCATGGAACTGGCGCAGATCGGCGCCACGCCCAAGGGCGGCGTGTGCCGTCTCACGCTGACCGACCTGGACAAGCAAGGCCGCGACCTGGTCACGCGCTGGGCGCGCGAGGCCGGCATGAGCGTGACCATCGACCAGATCGGCAACGGCTTCATGCGCCGACCCGGGCGCAACAACAGCCTGCCGCCCATCATGACCGGCAGCCACATCGACACCCAGCCCACGGGCGGCAAGTTCGATGGCAACTACGGCGTGCTGGCCGGCATCGAGGTGGTGCGCACCCTGAACGACCATGGCATCGAGACCGAGGCGCCGATCGAGGTGGCCTTCTGGACCAACGAAGAGGGCTCGCGCTTCGTGCCGGTGATGATGGGATCGGGCGTGTTCGCCAAAGCCTTCACGCTGGAGCATGCCTACGCCGCCACCGATACCGAGGGCAAGACCGTCAAGGGCGAGCTCGAACGCATCGGCTACATCGGCGAGCAGGTACCGGGCGACCACCCCATCGGCGCCTACTTCGAGACCCACATCGAGCAGGGCCCGGTGCTGGAGGACCATGACAAGACCATCGGCGTGGTGACCGGCGTGCTGGGCATCCGCTGGTACGACTGCACCGTGACCGGCATGGAGGCCCATGCCGGCCCCACGCCCATGGCCCTGCGCAAGGATGCGCTGCAGGTCGCCACCCACCTCATGCAGGAGGTGGTGGCCTGCGCCCACCGCCACCCACCGCACGGTCGCGGCACCGTGGGCATGGTGCACGTGCACCCCAACAGCCGCAATGTGATCCCCGGGCAGGTCAAGTTCAGCATCGACCTGCGCAACGCCACCGATGCGCTGTGCGAAAGCATGGACCAGGACATCCGCGCCGTGGCCGCCAGGCTCAGTGCCGACACCGGCCTGGCGATCACGATCGAGCAGGTCTCGGCCTACCCGGCCCAGGTCTTCCACGCCGACTGCGTGGACGCCGTGGCGCGCGCTGCGGCCAAGCTGGGCTACTCCAACATGCCCGCCGTCTCGGGCGCGGGGCACGATGCCGTTTACATGGCACGCCTGGCACCGGCCGGCATGGTGTTCATCCCCTGCAAGGACGGCATCAGCCACAACGAGATCGAGGACGCCAAGCCCGAGCACATCACCGCCGGGTGCAATGTGCTGCTGCACGCCATGCTGGAGCGTGCCGGGACCTGAAGTGAAACACCCCCTGAGTCGCTTCGCGCCTCGGTGCCACCGCCAGAGGCGGTGGCTCTTCGGGCACGTCCAAGCCTGCGCAGGCAGGCTTGGAGCCGCGGCCCTCAGCCCCTCTCTCGACTCGCTGCGCGAGTCGGGAGGGGGACGCCCCCAGTGCGGCGGGGCGGCCCTTGCACGGGGGCACTGGCTTGGGTCGCGCCAGTTTTATGCGTCGCGGGTGGCGCGCAGCGCTATGGGTAACTGACACCGTCTTGCCGTGGGTTTGCCTGCGCGTTGTGGCTGCGCCACACGCGCAATGGGCTTTACATGGGCCGCCCTCTCCCGCGCCGAGGGTACCTACCGGCCTGCGGCGCCCAGCCCATGCGACCATGGGGCTGCCTTTCCGTACGGTGAAATTGTGACAAAACCGTGACAAAACACGGGTTTGATGAAAAATTGGGCAGCTTGGGCGTATCTTCTGGTTACGTCTTGTTCCGTATCCTGAAAGAGAAAGCCTGCCCATGAAATTGCGAACCCGGATCCTCTGGCTCTGTGCGGCTACCTTGCTGGGCCTGGTCGTGCTGTCTGCCGTCGCCCTGACCACGCTGTACCAGTCGATGATGAAGGAGCGCACGGCCCAGCTGTCCAACCTGGTGGTGCTTGCACATGCCGCAGCCCAGAAGTCCTACGAACAGGAAAAGAGCGGCGCGCTCTCCCGCGAGGAGGCGCAGAAGCAGGCCCGCAGCAACATCGGCAGCTTTGTCGAGAAGGACAAGTATTTCTTCGTGCGTGGCTTCACCAACGACGTGAACTACGTGCACCCCAACCCCAAGCGCATCGGTATCGTCGATGAAAAGGGCGGCAAGGAAGCCGGCGTGCGCTACCGCGCCGCGCTGCAGGGCAAGACCATCGGCACGGTGATCGCCAAGGGCACGCGCCCCGGTGCCAAGGACGAGGTGGAGAAGCTCTACGCCATCATCAAGTTCGAGCCTTGGGACTGGACCATCGGCTTTGGCGACTACATCGACGACATCGACGACGCCTTCTGGCGCAACACGGCCATCCTGCTGTCCATCGGCGCGGTGCTCATGCTCATCGTTGCGCTCATGGCCTGGCGCATGCTGCGCACCCTGGTGCACCAGCTCGGTGGCGAACCCCAATACGCGGCCGAGGTGGTCACGCAGATCGCCGAGGGCAACCTGGCCGTGGAAGTGGTCACCCTGCCGGGCGATGAGACCAGCATCCTGCATGCCATTCGCGCCATGCGCGACAACCTGGCCCACCTGGTGCGCCAGGTGCGCGACAGCACCGATTCGATCAACACTGCGTCGGCCGAGATCGCGGCCGGCAACGGTGACCTGTCGGGCCGCACCGAATCCCAGGCCAGCGCGCTGCAGGAGACGGCCGCATCGATGGAGCAACTGACTTCCACCGTGCAGCAGAATGCCGAGAACGCCCGCCGCGCCGACCAACTCGCGCGCACGGCCTCCGACATGGCCGTGCGCGGCGGCGACGTGGTGCAGCAGGTGGTGGGCACCATGGGCTCTATTGACCAGTCCTCGCGCAAGATCGTGGACATCATCAGCGTCATCGACGGCATCGCCTTCCAGACCAACATCCTGGCGCTCAATGCGGCGGTCGAAGCGGCGCGTGCCGGTGAGCAGGGGCGTGGCTTTGCGGTGGTGGCCAGCGAGGTGCGCAGCCTGGCACAGCGCAGCGCTGCGGCAGCCAAGGAGATCAAGGGCCTGATCGATGACTCCGTGGCCAAGGTGGGCGTGGGCACGCAGTTGGTGGAACAGGCCGGCTCGACCATGCGCGAGGTGGTCGAAGGCGTGAAGAACGTGACCACCATGGTGGCCGAGATCAGCGCCGCCAGCGGCGAGCAGAGCGCCGGCATCGCCCAGGTCAACCAGGCCATCTCGCAGATGGACCAGGGCACGCAGCAGAACGCCGCGCTGGTCGAGGAGGCCCTGGCCGCCGCCCAGTCGCTGAGCCAGCAGGCCGTGGCCCTGTCGCAGACCGTGGGGCAGTTCCGCGTGGCCTGAGCGGACGGGCCTGTGGAGGCCGATGGGCTGGTCAAAGCGCGCTGGACATGCCACGGGAGTGTGCGAAGATGCAAGCAATTGCATCTGGCGCAAGCCGCCCTTGCGTTTGACTCACACCGACCTGCCCTGACGCCCATGCCCGCCCCGTGCTTGCCGACCCTTCCGCGCATGCAGGCCGCGCGCCCGACGCCGGGCTGCGGGCTGGGATGAGCCTGTCGGTGCCCATCCCGGCAGCACGCCTGCCGGCCAGCCGCCTGCCGTCGGGCAATGAACTGGCCGCGCGTGCCGTGCGCTATGCGGCCCTGGAGTGGCTGTCACGCCCGGTGTGGGTGTTCGACATCGATGGCCGCTGCGTGCACTGGGCCAACACCCCCGCGCTGGCCGTGTGGAATGCTGCCACGCTGGCCGAGCTGTGCGGGCGCGACATGGGGCATGACATGTCCGAATCGGTGGCGCGGCGCCTGGCCCAGTACCAGAGCGACTTCGTATTGCGCGCCGATGCCAGCTTCAACGAGCAGTGGACCATCTACCCCGGTGGCGTGGCGGTGTCCCTGAACGTGCGCTTCAGCGGCCACCGCTTGCCCGATGGCCGCATGAGCATGCTCTGCGAGGCCGAGCCCGTGGGCATGGTGCCCCCCGAGTCCCTGCGCTCGGTGGAAGCCTTGCTGCACACCGCGGTCATGATCACCCTGTACGACCAGGGCGGAGCGGCCCTGTACCGCAACCCGGCGGCGCGGGCCGCCGTGCTCAGCCCGGGCGAGCGGCTGCAGGACCGCATCGGCAGCACCGCGGCTTTCACCGCACTCGCGCGCAGCCTGGAGCAGCACGGCGTGGGCACGCTCACGCTGGCTGTGCGCACCCCCCTGGGCGACCGCTGGCACGAGCTGTCGGCGCGCCGCTGCAAGGACGCCGTCACGGGCCTGGAGGCGGTGCTGGTGAGCGAGGCCGACATCAGCGCCATCAAGCACACGGAGGAGCGCGCCAATTTCCAGTCGCTGCACGATGTGCTCACCGGCCTGCCCAACCGGGCCCACTTCGCGCAGCGCTTTGTGCGTGCCATGGAGGAGGCCCGGGCCCAGTCGCTGGAGGCGGCGCTGCTGCTCATCGACCTGGACCACTTCAAGGACGTGAACGACACGCTGGGCCACGCGGCGGGCGACGAGCTGCTGGTGGCCATGGCGCAGCGCCTGCGCCATGCACGCCATGGCACCGAGGTGCTGGCCCGCTGGGGCGGCGACGAGTTCCTGGTGCTGCTCACATCGCCGCGCATCCGCGCGGACCTGGATGCGCTGCACGAGCGCATCTCGGTCGCGCTGGCTGCGCCGTTGGCCGTGGCCGGCACGCAACTGCGCGTGACTTCCAGCATCGGGGTGGCGCTGTACCCGCAGGATGGCGAAACCATCGAGCTCCTGCTGCGCAACGCCGACCTGGCGATGTATGCGGCCAAGGAGCGCGGGCGCAATACGCTGGCCTACTTCGACGGGCACATGGCCGAGACGGTGCGCAGCCGCACCGAGCTCGAAAAAGAACTGCGCCAGGCGCTGGAGCGCGAGGAGTTCGAGGTGTACTTCCAGCCCCGCGTCGATGTGGCCACCAACCGCATCCGCGCGGTGGAAGCCCTGGTGCGCTGGAACCACCCGCGCCTGGGCCTGGTGTCTCCCGCCTATTTCATTCCGGCCTGCGAGACCATGGGCCTGATCGGCGCGCTCGGGCTCTGGGTGCTGGCACAGGCGGCGCACCAGCAGGTGGCGTGGGCGGCCCAGGGTTGGGACCTGGTGGTGTCGGTCAATCTGTCGCCGCGCCAGTTCGCCTCGTCCGACCTGCTGCATGACATCACCGAGGTGCTGCGCCAGACTGGCGTGAATCCCGCCCGCATGGAGCTGGAGATCACCGAATCCATCCTGCTGGGCGAAGACCAGCATGTGCTGAGCGTGCTGCGGGAACTGTCGGCGCTGGGCTTGACCATTGCGCTGGACGACTTCGGCACGGGCTACTCCAACCTGGCCTACCTGCAGCGCTTTCCGGTCCACACGCTCAAGATCGACAAGACCTTCATCCAGGACACGGACGCCAACCGCTCGCTCGCCGAGCTCATCGTGTCGCTGTCCAACCTGATGAAGCTCACCGCCGTGGCCGAAGGCGTGGAGACGCAGGAACAGCTCGACTGGGTGGCGCGCCGGGGCATCGCGCAGTACCAGGGCTATCTGTACGCACGGCCCATGCCGGTGCGTGCTTTCACCGACTGGCTGCGCGACCATCCCATGCGCTGATCGGCCGCGCAGCCGATCAACGCAGGCGTGACCTCAGCGCCCGGACGGAGGCCGTGCGCCGGTCAGGCCCAGGAAATGGTCCAGCATGTGGAAGTGGTCCTCGAAGAAGGCCTCTTCCATGCCGGCCAACGCGCTGATCGGCGTCCATTGCACCAATTGCGCATCGTCGTCGGCCTGCACGGCAGGGAACGGAGCATTGCCCAGGTCGAAGTAGTGTGCGTGCGTGAGTGTGCGCCCGCGCTGGCTGCGGTCGGGGTGGTCGAACACGGCAACTGCCTGCAGTGCGGCGCGCATGGTGGCCTCGGGCAGGGCGCAGTGGGTTTCCTCCACCAGTTCGCGCAGGCAGGACTGCCACACTGTCTCGCGCTGCTCGATGAAGCCGCCGGGCACGGCCAGCTGGCCCTTGCCGGGGGCGTGGGCACGGCGGATCAGCAGCACCTGGTCCTGGCAGCGCAGCACGGCGTCCACGGTGACGAAGACCGGCGGGTAGGGCGCGGCCGACCAGGCCTCGCGGTAGCGGCGCAGCATGCGCCATTCCTCCTGCAGCGCCGGGTAGTGCGGCGTCTGGGCAAAGGCGTCGAGAAAGGCCAGGGTACTGGCCGGCATCTCGCCCTGCAGACCGGACAGGCCCGCGCGCACCGTCTCGGGCGTGGCGCCGAAATAGGCGTCGCGGATGGCGGTGGCGTCGATGCGGCCCTGGCGCTCCATGTGGATCAGCTCCCAGCCCGGGAAGGCGCTCAGGTAGCTGCTGGTCGCGTCCTTGAAATGGCCCACCAGCCCGATGCGCCCGGCCCCGGGCGCGATGCGGGCCACGCCTTCGCGCACGGCCTGCACCCACACGGCCTCGTTGTAGTAGTCGCGCACGGGCAGCACCTGTACGCGGGCGCGGTCGGCCTCGGGCAGGGCCTCGCGCAGCATCTGCTCGCGTTCGGCAGCGGTGAAGGGGTTCTTGGGCGAGCGGGCCTGCCAGGCCGAGCCCATGACCACGATGACGTGGCGTGCGCTGTCCAGCGCGCGCTGCAGCAGGGCCATGTGGCCCTGGTGGACCGGTTCGAAGCGGCCGATATAGATGGCGGTGTCGTACATGGGGCTCTATTGGATCAGACGTAGCGGGCCGCGATCGGCATCTGCCGGCCGCTGCCGAAGGCGCGGGCACGCACGCGCACGATGGGCGGCGCCTGGCGGCGCTTGTATTCGTTGCGGGCGACCATCATGCGCACGCGCTGCACCAGGGCTTTGCCATCGTCGCTTTGCTCCAGTTGCTGCACAAAGCTGCGCGACGCTGCGTACTCCAAGGGCCCCAGGCGATCGCCCTCGATCAGTTGCTTGAGGATTTCGTCGAGCACGGGGTAGGGAGGCAGGCTGTCGACATCGCGCTGGTTCGGTGCCAGTTCGGCCGAGGGCTCCTTGTCGATGATGGCCTGGGGGATCAGCTCGCGCCCCGCGTGGTCGTTGACGTGGCGCGACAGGGCGAAGACTTCTGTCTTGTAGAGGTCCCCGATCAGCCCCAGGCCGCCGTTGGTGTCGCCATACAGGGTGCAGTAGCCCACCGAGATCTCCGACTTGTTGCCCGTGGTGAGCAGCAGGTGGCCGAAGGCGTTGGAGTACTCCATGAGGATGGTGCCGCGGATGCGCGCCTGCAGGTTCTCCAGCGGCAGGCCCTGCAGGGCCTGGCCGAAGCTCGCCTCGAACTGCTGGGCATAGCCCGCCACCAGTTCGGCGATGGGGTGGGTGTGCAGCCGCACGCCCAGGTTGCGGCACAGGGCCACCGAGTCATCGACCGAGCCGCTCGAAGAGAAGCGCGAGGGCATGGTCACGCCCACCACGTTCTCGGGGCCCAGCGCCTGGGCGGCCAGGGCCAGGGTCAGGGCGCTGTCGATGCCGCCCGAGCTGCCCACCACCACCTGCTTGAAGCCGCAGCGGCGCGCATAGTCCGACAGGCCCAGCACGATCTGCTGGCGGTAGAACTCCATCGTGGGCAGGCCCTCGGCGGGCACGGGCTGCGGTGCCTGGCCTTCGGCCGTGAGGAAGCGGCCGCTGTCGAATTGCAGGGTGCGCACGTCTTCGACGAAGCGCTGGGCCTCGAAAACCACGCCGGCCTCAGGCTCCACAGCGAAGGAGGCGCCGTCGTAGACCACCTGGTCGTGCCCGCCGATCTGGTTCACGTAGAGGATGGGCAGGCCGTTGCGGCGCGCGGCGTCGCCGAAGATCTGGTGGCGCTGCTCGCGCTTGGCGATGTGGCTGGGGCTGGCGTTGATGCTCACCACCAGGTCGGGCGCGGCGTCGCGCATGCGGTCGAAAGGGTTGGTGGCATAGTCTGCACCGCTGTCGTTCCAGCCGTCCTCGCAGATGAGCAGGCCCACCTGGGCGTTGCCGATGCGCAGCACCTTGGCCACGTCGGGCCCGGGCTCGAAGTGGCGGCGCTCGTCGAAGATGTTGTAGGTGGGCAAGAGCTGCTTGGCATAGCGCAGCCGCACCTCGCCGCCGCGCAGCACCAGCAGGCTGTTGTGCAGGCGCTTGCCGGGGCCCTGGGCCGGCGTGGGTGCGCCCACCACCCAGTGGAGCTGGGGCAGCTCGGCCGAGGCCTGCTGCAGCGCGGCCAGGCCATCGGCCACGCGCTGCTGGAAGGCGCTTTCGTCGAGCATATCGCCCGGGTAGTAGCCGCACAGCGCGAGTTCGCTGAAGACCACGAGGTCGGCCTGCTCGCTGGCGGCCTGCCGGGCAGCGGCCACCATGCGTGCGACATTGCCTTCGATGTCGCCGACGGTGAAGTTGAGTTGGGCGATGGTGATGCGGAGCATGCGTTCTTTTCCTTGTGGTGGATCCCTGTGCTCATCCCTTGACGTTGAATACCTGGCGCAGGTAGGCCAAAAAGGTTTCATCGTCGCACAGCGTCTTGCCGGGCGTGTCCGACAGCTTGGCCACGGGCTGGCCGTTGGCGCGCGTGAGCTTCATCACGATGTTCAGCGGCGTCTGCCCCATGTCGTTGGTCAGGTGGGTGCCGATGCCAAAGCCCAGCTGCGTGCGGTCGCCGAAATGCTGGTACAGCGCAAGCGCCTTGGGCAGGGTGAGCCCGTCGGAGAACACCAGGCGCTTGGTGTGCGCATCGATGCGCAGGCGCGCATAGTGGGCCAAGGCCTTTTCGCCCCACACCACCGGGTCGCCCGAGTCGTGGCGCAGGCCGTCGAACAGCTTGGCGAAGTACAGGTCGAAGTCGGCCAGAAAGGCGTCCATGCCCACGGTGTCGGTCAGCGCGATCCCCAGGTCGCCGCGGTATTCCTGCACCCAGTCCTCCAGTGCCGTGTTCTGGAAGTCGCGCAGCCGCACGCCCAGGGCCTGGTAGGTCTGCAGGTATTCGTGTGCCATGGTGCCGATGGGCACCAGGCCCAGGTCGCGCGCCAGCAGCACATTGGAGGTGCCCTTGAACCATTGCGGTGTTTCTTGGGCGAAGGCCTGCACCACCTCGCGCTGCCAGGCGCCGCTGTAGCGCCGGCGCAGACCGAAGTCGAACAGCTCGAACGGGTGGCGGTGCGTGGCCTGCTGCGCCAGATCCTTCAGGGTCTCGATCTTCACGGCCAGGCGGCGGCGCCCTTCGGCGAGTGCCGCGGCCGGGTCGAAGCGCCGGAAGTACAACTCGTTGACGATGGCCAGCACGAAGATCTCGAAGCCCATCACGTGCACCTGCGGGCCGCGCGCGACGATGTGCAGTTGCCCATCCTGGGCCGATGCCTCGATGAAGCTGCGCTGGAACTGGAAGATACGCAAGAAATCGATGAAGTCGCTCTTGATGTAGCGCAGGGCGCCCACGTAGGCCAGTTCATCGGGCGTGAAGCGCAGCGTGCACAGGTGGTCGAGTTCGGCATTCACCTCGCCCAGCAACTCGGTGAGCGGGTAAGCGCTCTGGTTGCGGCAGACGAAGCGGTACTCGCTCTGTGTCTGCGGGTGGCCGTGCAGCAGGGCCTGCCACATGGTGAACTTGTAGAGGTCGGTATCGAGCAGGCTGTGGATCACATGGTCGGTCATGAAGATGCTCCTCAGAAATTGTCGGTGCTGCGGGCCAGCTGCACGCCCTGGGCGCGCATGGCATCGAGAAAGTCGGTGTGCTGGGCCTCGAAGCCGCCCACGGGGCTCATGCAGTCGGTCAGCAGGGTGATGCGCGCGGGCGTCCAGCCCGGCTGCAGCCGGGGCAGGTGCTGCACGATGTGCTCGGTGGTGGCGCGCACACAGTGGCTGCTGGCCTCGCCCGCGATGAACAGCCGCTCGGCCGTGCCCAGTGCTGCCAGGAGGCGGGTGTTGAGGGCCGTGTCGGGGTCTTGTGCGTCGGGCACCTCGGCTTCGATGGCGCTGTAGTGCTCGGTGAAGGGGTTGGTGCCCTTGAAAACATTGCGCACTGCGCGCTGGCGCTGCAGCTGCCAGGCGCCACAGGCGGCCTGCACCTCGGCGTGCACGCCATGGCCCCAGCTGCCGATCTCGCAGTGCATGGGCCACACCATCAAGGTGTAGCGCCCTTGCTGCTCCAGTGCATCGAGGTAGCGCAGCGTGCGCTCAAGCAGGGTGGTGTCGCGCGGTAGGAAGGCGCCAGCGCGCACCTGGGCTGCCGTGATGGGCGTGAAGGCCGGCACGGCCTTGCCGTCGGCCTGCTGCCAGTAGCCGGGGTGGGCGATGTCGAAGACCTGGTGCGAGTCCAGCGTGAGGGTGATGGCATCAAGCCGGCTGCCGTGGGCGCGGATGAATGCGGCTGTGCGCTGCATGTCGGCATGGGCGCCTGCGACGGGGAGCGAGGGGGCGATGCGCATGCCCGTGGTCGGCGCGGTGGCTTGCCATGCGGTGGGCAGGTCGCAGAAATCGTTTTGCGGGTCGATCACCAGAAGCTGGGTGCGGTATGCCATGGTTTTTCTCCTGTCGGTGGCTGCAGTGTAAAACAGTTAATTCAATTGTGCAACTAACATGACCTGGTGGTGAGAAGAATGCCCCGGGAGTCGGGCGGCTCCAAGAGGGTTGGCGCGGCACCGGTGGTCGAAATTCATTGGACCGGCCCGCAGAAATCTGGCAAAAACGAAAATTTTGTGTCCCGTTGCAAGGGGTGGCGGGTCCGATGCGGGGCACGCGATCACGGCCGGGGCGCAGGGCGGGCTGCGCAATGCCTGCTTGCCATCCGTCATACATGCTGGCTACAGTCGGCCACAAGGGGTTCTTTTCATGTCATTGCGGCTCAAATTCAATCTGGTGCTGGCCTGCGTGCTGCTGGTGGCGGCGGCAGGCACGGGCCTGTATGTGCACCGCTTTTTGCAAAAGACCGCCATCGAGGAGGTGCAGCACAACTCGCAGCTCATGATGCATGCGGCCATGGCCATCCGCGACTACACCACCGAGCTGGTCAAGCCGCACCTCGATGTGACGCTGGCCGAGCAGTTCCTGCCGCAGACGGTGCCGGCCTTTGCCGCCACCGAAACGCTGCGCCGGCTGCAGAGCCGCTTCCCGGGCTACGAGTACAAGGAGGCGGTGCTCAACCCCACCAACCTGCGCGACCGTGCCAACGAGTGGGAAGAACGCATCATCAAGGACTTCCGCGACGGCCGGGCCGACCTCAAGAAGGAAGTGACGGGGGAGGTGGGTGAGGGCATGCACCGCACGCTGTATGTGGCGCGCCCCATCACCATCAAGCAGCCGCAATGCCTGGCTTGCCACAGCACGCCTGCTGCCGCGCCACCCACCATGCTCAAGATCTACGGCGACAAGAACGGCTTTGGCTGGCAGATGAACGAAACCATCGGCATCCAGGTGGTGCGGGTGCCCATGTTCTACCCGCTGGAGAAGGCGCGCACGACCTTCAACACGGTGATGACGGCACTGGCCGGCAGCTTCCTGCTGCTGTTCGCGGTGCTGAACCTGTCGCTGTCCTCGCTGGTCATCGAGCCCATGGCGCGCCTGAACCGCAAGCTCGAAGACCTGGCCACCAAGGACTTCCTGACCGACCTGGTCAATCGCCGCAAGTTCTTCGAGCGGCTGGAAGCCGAGATGGCCGATACACGCATCAAGAAGAGCAGCCTGTCGGTCGTGATGTTCGACATCGACTTCTTCAAGCGCATCAACGACACCTTCGGGCACGACTCGGGCGACGTGGTGCTCAAGGCCACGGCCCTGCGGGTGCGCGAGTTGCTGCGCTCTTCCGACTGCGCGGCGCGTTTTGGGGGCGAGGAGTTCATCCTGCTGCTCAAGGAAACGCCGGTGGATGCCGCCATGGCCATGGCCGAAGCCGTGCGCGCGCGCATCGCCGGCGTGCCTTTTGATTCGGTGGGCCACGTGAGCGCCAGCTTCGGTGTGGCCACCTGGAACCAGGTGGAAGATGCGCACGCGCTGATCAAGCGTGCCGACACGGCCCTGTACGTGGCCAAGTCCAGCGGCCGCAACTGCGTGGTGCAGGCCAAGGACGCGGTCTGAGCCTGCGTCCCGGCGCGCCACGGCTGCGCCCTCAGGCCGTGGCAGCCTTGGCCTCGTCGTAGTCGGTGAGGTAGTCGCTGGCCAGGGAGGACTTCTGCTTCTCCGTCAGCAGCTTGCCTGCCATCTGGAAGAAACGATGCTCCTCTTCCTTGAGGTGGTGCTCTACCTTCTCGGCCAGCTTTTTCGCCAGGGGCAGCCAGGCGGGGGTGGACGGATCGGCTTCCTCCAGCGACTCCACCAGTTCGTCGATCTGATGGTGCTCCGAGATCGCGTGGCGCGACAGGTCCATGCCGGCATCGAGTTGCATCAGCGGGGCATAGAAATTCCGGTCTTCGGCCAGTTCGTGGGCCGCCAGCTCGTTCTTGAGCTGCTGGAACAGTTCGTGGCGCTCGGGCGTGTCGCCACTGGTTTTCACCAGCTTGCGGTACAACTCGCGCTGGCGTTCATGGCTCTCGCGCAGGGCCTCGAAGATGTTCTGCTCGCTCATGGTGTGGTGTCCTTTCCCTCTTTGTCATTGATTCATGGGCAGGCGAGGGCATGCAGCCTTGCCGGCCCTGCGAGCGCTCGGGCTTGCTACTTGAGCGCCTTGCGGGCGGCCCCGACGCCGAGGACCGCCAGCACCACGAAGATGGCCGCCAGCACCAGGAACAGCACGAACAGGACCTTGGCGATGCCAGCGGTGCCTGCGGCCACGCCGGTGAAGCCCATGGCACCAGCAACCAGCGAGATCAGGGCAAAAATGATGGCGTACTTGAGCATGATGGTGTCTTCCTTGCAGTGGGTGCAGCGGCTGCTGCGAAAGGGTGTGACGGAACGATACCGGGGTGCCTTTGCCAGTGCCGTCGGCAGGTGTGGGATGCGGATGTAGGAGGGCGCCCACTGAGCGGAACACACGCCAATGAAAAAAGCCGCAGCGCGTGAGCGCTGCGGCTTTCCTTTCAACCATCGGCCAAGCAGGCCGAGTGGGATGTGTGTGACTTTACAGCCCGGCTGCCGCGCGAAGCGCAGCAGCTTTGTCGGTCTTCTGGTCTGCGCTCACATCGCTTGCGCGATATGAGCTTCGCCCACGTACCGACAAGCCGCGCCTGCGCGCGGAGGGCTTACAGCCCTGCTGCTGCACGGAGTGCAGCAGCCTTGTCCGTACGTTCCCAGGTGAACTCGGGTTCTTCGCGGCCGAAGTGGCCGTAGGCGGCGGTCTTTTCGTAGATCGGGCGCAGCAGGTCCAGCATCTGGATGATGCCCTTGGGGCGCAGGTCGAAGTGCGCGCGCACCAGCTTGGCGATCTGGTCGTCGGGGATGACGCCCGTGCCTTCGGTGTAGACCGTGATGTTCATCGGCTCGGCCACGCCGATCGCGTACGCCACCTGGATCTGGCACTGGCGGGCCAGGCCGGCGGCCACGATGTTCTTGGCCACGTAGCGGGCGGCATAGGCGGCCGAGCGGTCTACCTTCGTTGGATCCTTGCCGCTGAAGGCGCCGCCGCCGTGGGGGCAGGCACCGCCGTAGGTGTCGACGATGATCTTGCGGCCCGTGAGGCCACAGTCGCCTTGCGGGCCGCCGATGACGAAGCGGCCGGTGGGGTTGATCAGGTAGCGCGTGTCCTGCAGCCATTCCTTGGGCAGCACGGGCTTGATGATTTCCTCGATGACGGCTTCGGTGAACGAGGCCTTCATCTTGGTCTGCGATTCGCTCTGATCGGGGTGGTGCTGGGTGGAGAGCACCACGGTGTCGATGCTGTGGGGCTTGCCGTCCACGTAGCGCATGGTCACCTGGCTCTTGGCGTCAGGGCGCAGGAAGGGCAGGCGGCCGTCCTTGCGCAGCTGGGCCTGGCGCTCCACGAGGCGGTGGGCGTAGTAGATGGGCGCGGGCATCAGCTCGGGCGTCTCGTCGCAGGCGTAGCCGAACATCAGACCCTGGTCGCCGGCGCCGGTGTTCAGGTGGTCGTCGCTGGCATGGTCCACGCCCTGGGCGATGTCGTTGGACTGCTTGTCGTAGGCCACGAGCACGGCGCAGCCCTTGTAGTCGATGCCGTAGTCGGTGTTGTCGTAACCGATGCGCTTGATGGTGTCGCGTGCCACCTGGATGTAGTCCACATGGGCGTTGGTCGTGATTTCACCTGCCAGCACCACGAGACCGGTGTTGGTCAGCGTTTCGGCGGCGACGCGACTGCGCGGGTCTTGCTTGAAGATGGCATCGAGAATCGCGTCCGAGATCTGGTCAGCCACCTTGTCGGGGTGGCCTTCGGAGACGGATTCCGAGGTAAAGAGAAAGTCGTTCGCCATTTGAATAAACTCCTGTGTTCCGGCATTTGGGGCGTTGCCCTCACCCCGAAGGAGCTTTGGCGAACGCTTTAGCAGAAATATTTACCGTCGCCCTGCAAGTTGCTCATTTAACTCAGCGACCCCGACATTTTAATGCCATCTTTGTTCCGTCTCTTTTCCGTGTTCCCACTGTGGCTGCTCCATGGCCTGGGCGCTGCCATGGGCTGGCTGGCATTTCTGGCCTCGCCGATCTACCGCGGGCGTTTCCGGGCCAATGCCGCCCTGGCGGGTTACCGCTTTGGCGAGGTGCGCGGTGCGGTGGCCCATGCAGGCCGCATGGTGGCCGAGCTGCCGCGCCTGTGGCTGGGGGCGCCACTGCCCTACCGCATCGAGGGTGGCGCCTGCGTGGAGGCGGCCTATGCCCAGGGCCGCGGCATCCTGTACCTCACGCCACACCTGGGCTGCTTCGAGTTCTCGGCCCAGGCGGCAGCCCAGCGCTGGAGCGCCGAGCACGGCCCCATCACCGTGCTCTACCGCCCCGCCCGCCAGCCCTGGCTGGCCAAGGTGATGGAAACCGCGCGCAACCGGCCCGGCATGCTGGCCGTGCCGACCAATCTTTCTGGCGTGCGCCAGATGATCAAGGCATTGCGCCGCGGCGAGGCCGTGGGCCTGCTGCCCGACCAGGTGCCGCCGCATGGACAGGGCCAGTGGAGCCCGTTCTTCGGCAAGGACGCCTACACCATGACGCTGGCCGTGCGCCTGGCCCACCAGACGGGTGCGAGCGTGGTGCTGGCGCGCTGCGAGCGCCTGTCCTGGGGCCGTGGTTATGTCGTGCATTTCGAACCCCTGCCCGCAGCCCCGCTGGCACCAGACGCTGACGCAGCCCTGCTGCAGATCAACCAGGCCATGGAACATTTGATACGACAGTCCCCCGACCAATACCTGTGGGGCTACGGCCGCTACAAGGAGCCCCGCGTGGAAGCAGCCCCCGCCGGAGGTGCCGCATGACCGGTCGCCTGGGGGTGTGGTTCATGCGCGTGCTGGCCCTGCTGCCATTGCGCGTGCTGCGGGCCATGGGCTGGCTGATCGGCCAGGCGCTGTACCTGCTGGCGGCGCCGCGGCGCAGGGTGGCGCTGCGTAACCTGGAATTGTGCTTCCCGGAGTTCACCGAGGCCCAGCGGCGCCAGTGGGCGCGCGAGAGCTTTGTCGGTTTTTGCCAGACCTGGCTGGACCGCAGCTGGCTGTGGTTCGCGCCGCGCGAGACGGTGCTCAAGCGGGTCAAGCTGCAGGGTGCGCTGGACGAATTGCTGGGCGACACGCCCACCATCATCTTCGCTCCGCATTTCTACGGCATGGACGCAGGGGGCTCGGCGCTCACCCTGCACACCGACCGGGCCTTCACATCGATCTTCACCCCCCAGCCCGATCCGGCGGTGGATGTCTGGATCCGCAACGGGCGCCAGCGCTTTGGCAATGTGCGCATGCTCAATCGCGGCGATGGCGTCAAGCCCATCCTGAGCGGTCTGCGCAAGGGCGGCCTCTTGTACCTGCTACCCGACATGGATTTCGGGCGCAACGATTCGCTGTTCGTGCCGTTCTACGGGGTCACGGCGGCCACCGTGCCCTCGCTCTCGCGCTTTGCGCGGCTGGGGCGCGCGAAGGTGATCTCCATGGTCACGCGCATCACGCCCACGGGCTACCTGGCCGAGATCTCGCCGGCCTGGCCCGGCTATCCCACCGAAGATGCCGAGGCCGACACGGCGCTCATGAACCGGCATCTGCAGTCTTACATCGACGTCTCGCCCGGCCAGTATTACTGGGTGCACAAGCGCTTCAAGACCCGGCCTGAGGGCGATCCCTCCATCTACTGAGGCGCGGCGGGCTCAGGCCTGGCCAAGAAAGCGCCCCAGCGCACTCATCACCCGCTCCGGCTGCTCGTGCACCACCCAGTGGGAGGCGCCTTCTACGCGGTCGATCTGCAGCTGGGGGATCCAGCCGGGCAGGCCGTCGAGCAAACCGGGCAAGAGGGCCGGATCCTGCATGGCCCAGACCACCAGGGTGGGGATGGACACGGTCAGCATGCTCTCGGGCAAGGTGATGCCGGCGATGGTGTTGTCGTCGCCGCGGGGCGGGCGCAGAGGGCTGGCACGGTAGTAGTTGCAGGCGCCGGTCAAGCCTTGCTGCCACAGAGCGCGGTAGCGGGCACGCACTTCTGCGGTCAGCCAGGCAGGGGCACGCCCCTCGGGGTCGTCGAAGAAGGCGAACAGGCGCGCGAAATCGTTCTCGGCCAGCAAGGTTTCAGCATCGGGCCGGCACAGGAAGTGCATGTACTGGCTGTTGGCCTGTTGCGCCGGGTTGTGCTGCAGCTCGCGCAGGAAAGCGCCGGGGTGGGGGGAGTTGACGATGGCCAGGCGTTCCATCCGCTTCGGGTGCTGGTTGGCCAGGTTCCAGGCCACGGCGCCTCCCCAGTCATGGGCCACCAGGCAGGCCAGTGGCTGGCCGGGGCTCACGGCATCGATCAGCGCTGCCAGGTCCTGCACCAGGTGTTTGGCCCGGTAGGCCTCGACCTCCCTGGGGCTGCTGGACGCGCCAAACCCGCGCAGATAAGGGGCCACGCAGTGGTAGCCGCCGTTTTCGGGCCGCGCAAAATGGGCCAGCAGGGCATCCCAGATGAACGCGCCTTCGGGAAAGCCGTGCAGGAACAGCAGCACCGGCCGGCCGGTGCTGCCACTTTCGCGGCACTGCAGGGTGGTGCCGTGGGGCAGGGGGATGTCGCGGGTCTGGATCATGGCGTTGTTGCTGTCGTTGGGGGCAGCCAACGCCAAGGGACCCGGCGCGGGCGCTCAGTCTTTCTCGGGTTCCTGGTCGCTGGCCGGGTCCATAGCCGGGGCATCGCCGCCAGCCGGTTCGGCGCCAGGCAAAGGGTGGGCCCATTGCCACAGCAACTGGGCCACCTCGTTCACGCCCTGTTTCTTCAGGGCCGAGAACATCTTCACCTCGCCGCCGCCGGCCTGCAGTCGCGTAATCGACAGCACCTTGGCCTGCTCGGCGCGCGTGAGCTTGTCGGCCTTGGTGAGCACGATGAGGAATTTCAGGCCCTCTTCGACCCGCGGGCGCACCGCTTCGAGCAGTGCTTCGTCGAGTTCCGTGAGGCCCAGGCGCGGGTCGCACAGCAGCACGATGCCGGTAAGGCCCGGGCGGCTGACCAGATAGTTGACCATCACCTGCTGCCAGCGCACCTTGTCCGAGCGCGACACGGCGGCGTAGCCGTAACCCGGCAGGTCGGCCAGCACGGCGTCCATCACGCCCTGCTTGCCCAGGGAAAACAGGTTGATGTGCTGGGTGCGGCCGGGCTTCTTGGAGGCGAAGGCGAGCTGTTTTTGCTGGGTCAGCGTGTTGATGCAGGTGGATTTGCCGGCATTGGAACGGCCCACGAAGGCAATCTCTGGCACCGTGATGGGGGGCAGGTGGTGCAGTTGCGCCGCCGTGGTGAGGAATTTGGCCGTGTGCATCCAACCCATGGCGATCTTGGCGTCGGGTGCGGGCGGAAGAGGGCCAGCAACTGGCGCGGAAGGGGTGGTCGTCATGAGAAGTTGAGATGCGAGTGGGGCCTCATTGTAGAATCGTGGAGATTTGCGTACATAAACACACAGACCCTCGATATGAAGTTGCTCGCCTCTATGCTGATAGCTGCCGCGCTGGCAGCACCTGCTCTTCCGGCCTTTTCCGCGGGCGAGACACCCGCAGCGCCGCCCAAAGCGGCAGCCAAGCCTGATCTGGTCAAGGGCGAGGCCAGCTTCACGGCCGTGTGTGCAGCCTGCCACGGCGCAGATGGCAATTCGGCCATCGCTGCCAACCCCAAGCTGTCGCAGCAGCATCCCGAGTACCTGGTCAAGCAGCTGCAGGAGTTCAAGTCGGGCAAACGCAACGACCCCGTCATGAAGGGCTTTGCCATGGCCCTGTCGGACGAGGACATGAAGAACATTGCCTACTGGGTGACATCCAAGGCGGCCAAGCCCGGCTTTGCCAAGGACAAGGCCCTGGTGTCCCTGGGTGAGCGCATCTACCGCGGAGGCATCGCCGACCGCCAGATCGCCGCCTGCGCAGGCTGTCACAGCCCCAATGGTGCCGGCATCCCCGCCCAGTACCCCCGCCTGTCGGGCCAGCACGCCGACTACACGGCCACGCAGCTGGTCGCCTTCCGCGATGGCAAGCGTGCCAACAGCCTGCAGATGACCCAGGTGGCCGCCAAGCTGAACGATCGCGAGATCAAGGCCGTGGCGGACTACATCGCCGGCCTGCGCTGATTGATTGACCGATCTTCATCAAGTGCAGCCCACCTGACGCGGGCCGCACGGAACCAACCGCCAATAACAAACCCAAAAAGGGCGGGTCCATCGAGCCGATGGTCCCGCCCTTTTTCTTTGCGTGCCCCTCCGCTCCTTTGCTCTCCCCCATGTCTGACAACACCCAAGGCGTTCGCGTCCAGTACGGCTCCCAGGCCTTGCGAGCAGGGATCGAACTGCTGTCCTCGATGCGGTTCGCGATTTCGCTGCTGACGGTGATCTGCATCGCCTCGGTGATCGGCACGGTGCTCAAGCAGCACGAGCCCGCTGCCAACTATGTCAACCAGTTCGGCCCGTTCTGGGCGGCACTGTTCGGCGCCATCCAGCTCAATGCGGTGTACAGCGCGTGGTGGTTCCTGCTGATCCTGGCCTTCCTGGTGCTGAGCACCTCGCTGTGCATCGCCCGCAACACGCCCAAGATCCTGGTGGACCTGCGCGTCTACAAGGAGAACATCCGCGAGCAGAGCCTCAAGGCCTTCCACCACAAGGCCGAGGCCGAGCTGCCCGAGAGCGCCGAGGCCGAGGCGCGGCGCATCGGCCAGATGCTCGCCGGCGGTGGCTGGAAGGTGCGCCTGCAGCAGCGCGATACGGCGGCCGGTGCCGGCACGGGCTGGATGGTGGCGGCCAAGGCGGGCGCCGCCAACAAGATCGGCTACATCGCGGCGCACAGCGCCATCGTGCTGGTCTGCGTGGGCGGGCTGCTCGATGGCGACCTGATCGTGCGCGCGCAGATGCTGCTGGGCGGCAAGACGCCCTATGCCGGCGGTGGCCTGATCGCCGATGTGAAGCCCGAACACCGGCTGTCCGAGCGCAACCCCACCTTCCGCGGCAACCTGCTGGTGGCCGAGGGCACGCAGTCGAGCATCGCGCTGCTGAACCAGTCCGACGGGGTGCTGCTGCAAGAGTTGCCCTTTGCCATCGAGCTCAAGAAGTTCATCGTGGAGCACTATTCCACGGGCATGCCCAAGCTGTTCGCCAGCGAGATCGTCATCCATGACAAGGCCACGGGCGAGAAGACGCCGGCCCGCGTGGAGGTGAACCACCCGGCC
The DNA here is from genome assembly GCF_058783375.1 of Acidovorax sp. FW305-C-20-28. NCBI lineage: Bacteria > Pseudomonadati > Pseudomonadota > Betaproteobacteria > Burkholderiales > Comamonadaceae > Acidovorax > Acidovorax sp. FW305-C-20-28. The sequence continues at coordinate 40,753 of NZ_JBYSYM010000010.1, forward strand.
AGCTACAAGGGCGTGGAGATCTACCAGTCGAGCTTCGATGACGGGGGCTCGCACCTGAAGCTGCGCGCCGTGCCCATGGCGCCGGGTGCCAAGGCCTTCGACGTGGAGGGCGTGGTCGGCGATTCGACCCAGCTGACCAACAAGGGCGGCATGCCGGGCAGTGACACGATGACGCTGGAATTCACGGCGCTGCGCACCATCAACGTCGAGAACTTCGGTGGTGCCGGCCCCGGTGCCAGTGGGGTGGATGTGCGCAAGGTGGACCTGCGCGAGGCCGTGGAGTCGCGCCTGGGCGCGGCCAACAAGACCGTGACCAAGAAGGAGCTGCGCAATGTCGGCCCGAGCGTGAGCTACAAGCTGCGCGACGCGGCAGGCCAGGCGCGCGAGTTCCACAACTACATGCTGCCCGTGGACACGGGCGATGGCGTGCCGGTGTACCTGCTGGGCGTGCGCGAGACACCGGCCGACCCGTTCCGCTACCTGCGCATTCCCACTGACGACCAGGGCGGCATGGAGGGCTTCTTGCGTTTGCGCAACGCCCTGGCCGATCCGGCGGCGCGCGAGCAGGCGGTGCGCAGCTATGTGGCGCAGGCCATCGATCCCTCGCGCCCCGATGTGGGCGAGCAACTGGCGCAATCGGCGCTGCGTGCGCTGGCACTGTTTGCCGGCAGCGGCATGGTGGAGGGCAAGCCCACGGGCGGCCTGCAGGCGATCTCCGACTTCATGGAGGCCAATGTCCCTGAGGCCGAGCGGGGCCGGGCCGGCGAGGTGCTGATCCGCATCCTGAACGGCAGCCTGTTCGAACTGGCGCAGCTGTCGCGCAAGAACGCCGGTCTGGCACCCCTTGCGCCGGACGACAAGACCCGTGGCTTCATGACCCAGGCCGTGCTCTCGCTCAGCGATGCGCAGGTCTACCCGGCCGCCATTGCCTTCGAACTCAAGGATTTCACGCAGGTGCAGGCCAGTGTGTTCCAGGTGGCGCGTGCGCCCGGCAGGAACATCGTCTACCTGGGCTGTGCCTTGCTCATTCTGGGCGTTTTTGCCATGCTCTACATCCGCGAGCGCCGCATCTGGATCTGGGTGGCGCCGCAGGATGGCAGAACGCATGCCACCATGGCCTTGTCGGCCAACCGCAAGACCCTGGACGGAGACAACGAGTTTGTGCAGCTCGCAGAAAAACTGATCGGGGCCAAGCCCCTGCAAGGCAACCCATGAACACGGCCACCCGCAACACCACGATCACCCTGAACGAGGGGTATTTCTCCCGCCGCAACTGGCTGGACTGGGCTTTCGCCGCCATTGTGGCGGCGGGCGGACTGTTCGCGCTGCAGCGCTATGGCAGCTTCATGGACGGCTACGAAAAGGGCATCCTGCTGGGCACGATCCCGTCGGCCATCTGGCTGGGCTGGTTCTGGCGCCCGCTGCGCACCCTGATGCTGGTGGTGTCGGCGGTGGCGCTGATGGCCATCGGCCTGTACCAGGTCGATGGTGCCGGCAGCCTGGCGCGCGCCGACACGGTCTTCGGCCTCAAGTACTTCCTGTCGAGCCAGTCGGCCATCCTGTGGATGAGCGTGCTGTTCTTCATGAGCACGGTGTTCTACTGGATCGGCATGTTCGCGCGCGGCGAAGGCCATGCGATGAACCTCATCGGTTCGCGCCTGGCCTGGGTGGCGGTGGGCATGGCGCTGATCGGCACCCTGGTGCGCTGGTACGAGAGCTACCTGATCGGCCCGGACATCGGCCACATCCCGGTGAGCAACCTGTACGAGGTGTTCGTGCTGTTCTGCTGGATGACGGCGGCTTTCTACCTGTACTACGAGGCGCAGTACAAGACGCGCGCGCTGGGCGGTTTTGTGATGCTGGTGGTGAGCGCGGCCGTGGGTTTTCTGCTGTGGTACACGGTGGTGCGCGAGGCGCATGAGATCCAGCCCCTGGTGCCGGCGCTCAAGAGCTGGTGGATGAAGCTGCATGTGCCGGCCAATTTCATCGGCTACGGCACTTTCGCGCTGTCGGCGATGGTGGCGTTCGCCTACCTGATCAAGCAGCAGGCCACGGAGACCCGTTGGTACAAGCTGGCACCGCTGTGGCTGCTGGGCGTGGTACTGTGCTTTGAGCCCATCGTGTTCCGCCAGGGCGCCACCGAGAATGGCGGCGGCTACTGGATGGTGTACTTCGGTATTTCGGCGCTGATCGTCGCGGGCATCCTCTTCGGGCGCCGCCGCATCGCCGAGCGCCTGCCCTCGTTCGAGATCCTCGACGATGTGATGTACAAGTCCATCGCCGTGGGCTTTGCCTTCTTCACCATCGCCACGGTGTTGGGCGCGCTCTGGGCCGCCGAGGCCTGGGGCGGCTACTGGAGCTGGGACCCCAAGGAGACCTGGGCGCTGATCGTCTGGCTCAACTACGCGGCCTGGCTGCACATGCGCCTCATGAAGGGCCTGCGGGGCACGGTGTCGGCCTGGTGGGCGCTGGTGGGCCTGGCGGTCACGACCTTCGCCTTCCTCGGCGTCAACATGTTCCTGAGCGGCCTGCACAGCTACGGCACCCTGTGAGGCACCCGTGCGCGGGGGCGAAAGGGCGGGGTCCTGCAAATATTGCATCTGCGGTGTAACCTGCTGCGTATCTGGAACGAACTAGGGGTGGACTGGCTCTACCCGTAGCCGAAACCACCACCGCCTGATCGGAGCCCCCATGCCCTTCCATTCCCGCAATCCGGGTTTCAACCACCCGCATTCTTCCGAGATCACGCCGCGCGCGGCCTATGAGGGGCGCCGTGACATGCTGCGCCTGATGGCCGGTGGTGCGGCGGGCGCAGCCGTGGCGGCCTGGGCGGGGCGCGAGGCGCTGGCGCAGGCCGCGACCCCGGCCCGGCCGGGCAAGCTGGCGGCGCTGGCCGGCGCCAAGTCTGCCGTGCCAGGGGCCGTGTCCATGGAGAAGCTGACGGACTACAAGGACGCCAGCACCTACAACAACTTCTACGAGTTCGGTACCGACAAGGCCGACCCCGCGCGCAACGCGCACACGCTCAAGACCTCGCCGTGGACGGTGGAAGTCGAGGGCATGGTCAAGAAGCCGGGCAAGTACGGCATCGAGGACCTGCTCAAGCTCAGCGCGCAGGAAGAGCGCATCTACCGCCTGCGCTGCGTGGAGGGCTGGTCCATGGTGATCCCCTGGGTGGGCTACTCGCTGGCCGAGCTCATCAAGCGCGTGGAGCCGCAGGGCAGTGCCAAGTATGTGGAATTCGTGACCTTGGCGGACAAGGCGACCATGCCCTTCGTGGGCTCGCGCGTGCTCGAATGGCCCTATGTGGAAGGCCTGCGCATGGACGAGGCCATGCACCCGCTGACGCTGCTGGCCTTTGGCATGTATGGCGAGGTGTTGCCCAACCAGAACGGCGCGCCGGTGCGCCTGGTGGTGCCATGGAAGTATGGCTTCAAGAGCGCCAAGAGCATTGTCAAGATCCGCTTCACCGACAAGGAGCCGGGCACGGCCTGGAACAAGGCGGCGCAGCAGGAATATGGCTTCTATTCCAATGTGAACCCCAACGTGGACCACCCGCGCTGGAGCCAGGCGACCGAGCGGCGCATCGGCGAGGACGGCCTGTTCGCCAAGAAGCGCAAGACGCTGATGTTCAACGGCTATGAGGCCCAGGTGGGCCAGCTCTACGCGGGCATGGATCTCAAGAAGTTCTACTGAGCCGCCCGCCGGGCATGCTCCCATGCGAAAGCTGTTGCTCCATCCCCTGGCCAAGCCGGTGGTGTTCGTGCTGTGCCTGCTGCCTCTGGCATGGCTGGTCTATGCCGCGGTGTCCAACCAGTTGGGTGCCAACCCCGCCGAGGCCCTGATCCGCTCTACCGGCGACTGGACGCTGCGTGCCCTGTGCCTGGTGCTCGCGGTGACGCCGCTGCGGGTCATGACATCGACGCCGCAGCTGGCGCGCTTTCGGCGCATGCTGGGCCTGTTCGTGTTCTTCTATGCGCTGTTGCACCTGTTGGGCTACGGTTGGTTCGACATGGGTTTTGAGCTGTCCGAGATCGCGGCGGACATTGCCAAGCGCCCCTTTATTCTGGTGGGGTTCGCGGCCTTCGTTCTGCTCTTGCTGATGGCGGCCACGTCGTTCAACCGTGCCATCCGCGCCCTCGGGGCCAAGCGCTGGCAGGCGCTGCACCGCACGGTCTATGCCGTGGCCGGCCTGGCCGTGCTGCACTTCTTCTGGATGCGCGCGGGCAAGAACAATTTTGGCGAGGTGGCGGTGTATGCGGCCATCCTGGCGGCATTGCTGGGCTGGCGCGTGTGGCAAGCGGCGCGCAAGCGCGCGGTGAAGGCCGGCGCCGCCGCTGCGGTATCACGCTAGAGGGTCCGCCTCCGTAGGTGTCAGCCCACGGCGCGCAGGGCAGGGCGCATCTGGCGCGTGACTGGATCGATGTGCGCGGTGGGAATCTGGTAGGCGCGGTCGTCGAAGAGGTCGATGCCGCACATGAGGTTTTCCACCCAGTCGAGGAAGTCGTTGATGGCCCGTTTGCCCAGGATGGGCGCGCCATGCTGCGGGACCAGCATGGAAATATCGAGCTGCCGCGCCATGCGAACCCACAGGCGCAGGATCTTGTTGGACACCATGTAGCGGCGGTGAAAGCCCTCCATGCGGGGAATGTGGGCCGCGAGGTCTGTCACGGGGATGCTGGCCTCGGCCCCCGACATCATGGACACGCCCAGATCGCCCGTGAAGAGGATGCGGCTCACCGGGTCGTAGAAGTGGAAGTTGCCCTCCGAGTGCAGGAAATGGGCGGGCAGCAGCACCAGTTCATGGCGCCCCAGGGGCAGGTGGCCGCCGCTGTCGGGCACGCCGATCACACGGTTCTCGGTCTTGCCAACCTTGGTGAAGTGGGGCGCGAAGCGCTCCCAGACGCGCGAGATCACGAGCGAGGCCTTGGTGCTGGTCATCCAGCGGTCCAGCGAGGCAATGATGTCCGGGTCGGCGTGTGAGGCGATCAGGTACGAGAGCTTGTGCGGCGCGAAGTGCTTGGTCATGCCGATGAACAGCTCGTTGAACGCGAGGTTGCCGCCCGGATCGATGATGGCACCGGTGTCGTCGTCCACGATCAGGAACTGGTTGGCCTGCACCGCCTGACCATCCTCCTCGATCAGGTCGGTGAACATCAGGCAGGCGTGGTTCTTGTCTCGGTACAGTTCGATGGCCATGGCAATGCTGCAGTGCTAAAGCCGCGACTGTAGGCCGGGGACGCCCTGCCGTGCTTGATGGAGATCAAGCGGCAGGCAATCAGGGCGGCCTTGCGTGCCGCCAGGGTCGATCAGCGCGCCGCGGAAGCGGGGGCCTGGGGTGCGGCGGTGGCCGTCGAAGGGGCTGCGCCCGGGGTGAGTGTTTCAGGCAAGGTGGCACGCTGGGCCGCGGCGGGACCGGAGGGCAGGTACAGCGGGCCGCGCTGGCCACAACCCGAGATGGCTGCCGCACTGGCAGCAAGGACAAGCGTCCTGACTAGAATTTGGGATGCTTTCAACATGCGCAAATTGTAATGACTGACCTTGAATTCCAGGACCAGGCCGAGAAACTGCTGGCAGCTGTCGAGCGCAGTTGCGATGAGCTCAACGACACCACAGACGCCGACATCGACAACCAGCGCTCGGGTGGCATGATCACGCTGAGCTTTGCCAACCGCAGCCAGATCGTCATCAACCTGCAAAAGCCGCTGCACGAAGTGTGGATGGCGGCCAAGTCGGGCGGCTACCACTACAAGTTCGATGGCGCGGTGTGGCAAGACACCAAGGGTGGTGGTGAGTTCTTTGCGCGGCTGACCCAGGACGCGCGAACGCAGTCGGGGTTGCCGCTGGTTTTCGCGCCCTGAGGGCCTTCCAAAAAACCGAGGGCCGCATGGTGCGGCTCTCGGTTCAAGAATCCCCGGCGGTCAATTCCGGAACAGATCGAGAATGCGGTTGCGCTCTTCCGTGGGCGGTGGAGCGTGCGGGGCCACATCGGGCCCGCCGGTGCTGCGCTGCTGTTCTTCCAGCCCCACACTGGCGATGCCGGAGTTGCGCGCATATTCCTCGTAGAACCATTCTCCGCCCACGTTGACCACGCCGGGCGGCACGACAGGCTCGCTCACCGGGACGCCCTTGAGTGCGCGTTCCATGAAGCTGATCCACACCGGCAGGCTGAGGCCACCACCGGTTTCGCGGCTGCCCAGGTTGCGCGGCGTGTCGTAGCCGATCCAGGTGACGGCGGCGATGGTCGGCTGGTAGCCGGCAAACCAGGCGTCCACCGAGTCGTTGGTGGTGCCGGTCTTGCCGGCCAGGTCCGGCCGCTTCAAGGTGCCCTGGGCGCGCGCCGCCGTGCCGGAGCGGGTGACCTCCTGCAGCAGGCTGTTCATCACGAAGGCATTGCGCGCATCGATGGCGCGCGGCAGTTCGGCCGTGGTCGGTGGAGTGACTTCGGAGATGACGCGGCCCTTGTGGTCGGTGACCTTGGCGATCAGCCAGGGATTGACGCGGTAGCCTCCGTTGGCGAAGACCGCGTACGCCGATGCCATCTGCAGCGGTGTGACCGAGCCGGCGCCCAGAGCCATGGTCAGGTAGGCGGGGTGTTTCTCGGCATCGAAACCGAAGCGCGATACCCATTCCTGCGCGGTCTTGGGTCCGACGGCCTGCAGGATGCGGATGGAGATCATGTTCTTGGACTTGGCCAGGCCCGTGCGCAAGGTCATGGGGCCGTCGTACTTGCCGTCGTAGTTCTTGGGCTCCCAGGGCTGGCCGCCGGTAGTGCCGGCATCGAAGAACAGCGGCGCATCGTTGACCACGGTGGCGGGAGTGAAGCCCTTTTCCAGCGCCGCCGAGTAAATGAAGGGCTTGAAGCTGGAGCCCGGCTGGCGCCAGGCCTGCGCCGCATGGTTGAACTTGTTCTTGTCGAAGTCGAAGCCCCCGACCAGGGCGCGGATCGATCCATTGCGCGGGTCGAGCGCCACGAACGCGCCTTCGACCTCAGGCAGCTGGGTGATCTCCCAGGCGCCCTTGGGGGTCTTGACCACGCGGATCACGGCGCCACGGCGGATCTTGATGTTGGGCGGTGCCTTGTCGCTCAGGCCGGACTGGGCGGGCTTCAAGCCGTCGCCCGTGATCTCCAGGTTGTCGCCATTCGCGCGGGCCGCAAGGATCTTGCGCGGGCCGGCTTCAAGCACCACGGCCGCCATCACATCGCCATTGTCGGGGTGGTTGGCCAGGGCGTCGTCCACGGCGTCCTCCACCTCGGCCGCAGCGGTGGGCAGCACCACGAACTTCTCGGGGCCGCGGTACTGCTGGCGGCGCTCGTAGTCCATGATGCCGCGGCGCAGGGCGGTGTACGCGGCTTCCTGTTCGCCGGCGTTCAGGGTCGTGTAGACATTCAAACCGCGGGTATAGGCCTCGTTGCCATACTGCGTGAAGATGAGCTGGCGGGCCATCTCGGCCACGTACTCGGCATGGATGCGCGTGTTGTCCGGGCCGCTGCGGATCTTGAGGTCTTCCTTCTTGGCGGCGGCGGCTTCCTGGGCGGTGATGAAGCCGTTCTCTTCCATGCGCTCGATGATGTAGAGCTGGCGTGAGCGCGCGCGCTTGGGGTTGCTGATGGGGTTGTAGGCCGAGGGCGCCTTGGGCAGGCCGGCCAGCATCGCCGCCTCGGCAATCGAAATGGATTTGAGTGGCTTGCCGAAGTAAGCCTCTGCAGCCGCAGAAAATCCGTAAGCGCGGTTGCCCAGGTAAATCTGGTTCATGTAAATCTCAAGGATCTGGTCCTTGGACAACATATGTTCCAGTTTGAATGTCAGTAATATTTCGTAAATTTTGCGAGTAAATGTTTTCTCTGACGACAGATAAACATTGCGCGCCACCTGCATTGTGATAGTGGAGGCGCCCTGGCTTTTCACACGGCCCAGATTGGCCAGACCCGCGCGAATCACGCCCTTGTAGTCCACACCGCCGTGCTGGAAGAAGCGCGCGTCCTCGATGGCCAGCACCGCGTCCTTCATGACCTTGGGGATCTCCTGGATCGGGGTGAGGTTGCGCCGCTCTTCGCCGAACTCGCCCAGTAGGGCGCCTTCCGACGAATAGACCCGCAGCGGCAGCTTGGGGCGGTAGTCCGCCAGGTCCGAGATGTCGGGCAGGTTGGGGTAGGCCACCGACAGTGCCACGGCAATGGTCAGCAACAGGCCGAGTGCTCCGGCGACGGCAAGGCCTGTGGTCCACAGCACGAAGCGGATCAGCCAGCGGAGCCAAGTGGGACGGGAAGGCGCGGAAGCAGTGGTCGAGGAGTCGGCTGGCTTTTGCTGTGGAGAAGAGGACGGCGGCATATCGCTCCGATTGGTGGAGACGCCATTATAAAAATCTCGCGCCTCTTTCAGTGGAAACGGCCCAAAGGCTCCGACCAGCGGTCTCGGCGGCCGCTTTACGGTCTTGCAATTGCGCCGAGCATGCCCAACCGATCGTGTGGTTTTGGCAACGCTCGGAACGGTTCAGATGGGGAAAATTCTTTGCCGGTGAACTACCTTACTGATAGCATTCATGTGAAGTGTTAAGTTTTGTTGCGTCATTTTGACAAGTTACAGGGGACCAATCTTGATCTCAACGGGATCTTTGTTCAGTCGCCAGGCTGCGCCTCTGCTGGGTATCGACATCAGCTCATCCAGCGTCAAGTTGGTCGAGTTGGGGCGGGACAAGGCGGGAGGCCTGGTCCTTGAGCGCTGTGCCATCGAGCCGCTGGAACGCGGCTGGATCACCGATGGCAATATCGAAAAGTTCGACGAAGTGGCTGAAGCCCTGCGTCGCCTCGTCAAGAAAAGCGGCACCCGCACCAAAAATGTGGCGCTGGCTTTGCCGCCTTCGGCGGTGATCACCAAAAAGATCACCCTGCCCGGCGGGATGACCGAGCAGGAGCTCGAAGTCCAGGTCGAGTCCGAAGCAAATCAGTACATTCCTTTCTCTCTGGACGAGGTGAGCCTGGACTTTTGTGTCATAGGCCCCAGCAAGAGTTCCCCGGGAGATGTGGAGGTGTTGATTGCCGCTTCCCGCAAGGAAAAGGTACAGGACCGCCAGGGTCTGGCAGAAGCTGCCGGTCTCAAGCCCGTGGTGGTGGATATTGAATCCAATGCCTCGCGCCTGGCGGCCGGGCGCCTGATCGAAGCCTTGCCCAACAAGGGCGTGGATGCCTTGGTGGCCTTGTTCGAAGTGGGCGCCGTGACCACCAGCATGCAGGTCATCCGCAATGAGGAAGTGGTGTACGACCGCGACCAGGCATTCGGTGGCGCGCAGCTGACCCAATTGATCGTGCGCCAATATGGTTTTTCGGTAGAAGAGGCCGAGAACAAGAAGCGCAGTGGCGACCTGCCCGAGGACTATCAGGCTGCGGTACTGCGTCCTTTTGTGGACAACATGGCCCAGGAAATCGGCCGTGCGCTGCAATTCTTCTTCACCAGCACACCCCACAACCGCATCGATCACATTGTCTTGGCGGGCGGTTCGGCGCCATTGCCGGGTCTGACAGAGGCCGTCACCCAGCAAACAGGCTTCGCCTGCAGCCTGGCCAATCCCTTTGATGGCATGGAAATCGGCAACTCGGTGCGGCTCAAGAAGATGGTGCGCGAAGCGCCGTCCTATCTGACATCGTGCGGCTTGGCCATGCGGAGGTTCCTGCAGTGATTTTGATTAACCTACTTCCCCACCGGGAAGCCGCTAGAAAACGCCGCCGTGAAACCTTTCAGGCGACGATGGTGGCTTCCGCTATTGTCGGCTTGCTGATTGCAGGGCTTATCTATTGGGTCTTGCAGACGCTGATTGCGGACCAGCAAGCAAGAAATGGTGTCCTCAAAGCTGAAATTCAAGTGCTTGAGGGGCAAATCAAGGAAATCGCCAATATTGAAGAGGAAATTGCGGCGCTGCGCGCGCGCCAAAAAGCGGTGGAAGACCTGCAGGCGGACCGCAATCTGCCGGTTCACCTGTTGACGGAATTGGTCAAGCAGTTGCCTGACGGGGTGTATGTCACCAGCCTGAAGCAGACCAACCAGTCGATTGAAATCAAGGGGGTCGCGCAGTCCAATGAGCGAATCTCGGAAATGCTGCGCAATCTTTCCAACAACACCCCCTGGTTGTCCAAGCCGGAACTGGTCGAGATCGTGGCCAGCAACGTGGCGCTGAGTCCTCGGGACACCAGGCGTGTGGCGTCGTTCAACCTTCGCTTCCAATTGGTGAAGTCCAGCGAAGCGCGCAAGGCGATGGAAACAGCGGCAAGCTCTGCTAAAGGCTGACCCATGGCGAAAAATAAAGTTCAAAAAGTCGACGTTTCTGAGCAGTTTGCAAACCTGCAGCGCCAGTTCACCAACCTGGATACCAAGGATCCGTCACTGTGGCCGCCGGTGCCTCGGTATATGTTGTGCCTGCTCATCGTGGTGGCGGTCGCGGTGGTTCTTTGGTTTGTCAAGCTGACGGACTATGAAACCGAACTGAAGACGGAACAGGCTACCGAGCTGACGCTGCGCGAGGACTACAAAACAAAGCTCCAAAAGGCGGTCAGCCTGGATGCCTTGAAAAAGCAGCGTGAGCAGGTCCAGCAATACGTGATCCAGTTGGAAAAGCAATTGCCCAGCAAGGCAGAAATGGCTGCGCTCCTCTCCGATATCAACCAATCCGGCTTGGGTCGCAGTCTGCAGTTTGAGCTTTTCCGGCCAGGGCAGGTTGTGGTTCGCGAATACTATGCGGAATTGCCTATTTCAGTGCGGGTCACTGGGCGTTACCACGACATGGGGGCATTTGCCTCGGACATCGCCCACCTGTCGCGCATCGTTACCTTGAACGATGTGGCAATTTCCGCGCCGCAAGGCAAAGACAAGGAGCGGGATATCGCCAATGGGGTTCTGGTCATGGATGCCACGGCACGGACTTTCCGGTACCTGGATACCGAAGAAATCCAAGCACAGCGCAAGGCTGCAGCGAAGGGAGCTGCAAAATGAGATTCCTAAAAAGTAGTCTGCTGCTGGCCTGTGTGGCGGTGCTGAGCGGTTGCGTTGGCTCAGGTGAGGATGAGGTCCGGCAATGGATCAGTGAAGAGCGTGCGCAGGCCAAGTCGCGTGTGACTCCCATTACAGAGCCCAAGCAGTTCAAGCCCGAAGCCTATGCAGCGGATGCGCAATTGGAGCCCTTCAATCCCCTGAAGTTGACACAGGCCCTGCGCAGGGATTCTTCGCAGCTGGCTTCCAATGCCGCGCTGATTGCTCCCGAAATGGCGCGGCGCAAGGAGCCCTTGGAGGCTTATCCGCTGGACACCATCAAGATGGTGGGCAGCCTGCAGAAGAAGGGGCAGCCTGCCGCGCTCGTAACCGCCGACAAGCTGCTTTACCAGGTCACGGTAGGGCAGTACCTTGGGCAGAGTTATGGGCGTATCACGTCCATCAATGAAACAGCCATTCAACTGCGTGAGATCGTGCAGGATGCGACGGGAGACTGGATTGAACGTACGACGTCGCTTGAGTTGCAAGAAGGGGTGAAAAAATGAAGCAAAACAGTTTCGAAATGATGCGATTTTTCAATCGGGGCGTACTTCTTGCGACGTCGATTGCTGCGTCCTCGCTGGCATGGGCGCAAGGCTCCATCGAGAATATTTCAGGTGCCATGCAAGGCGGGGTGGAAATTGTCCGGATTGATTTTTCGGAGCCTGTTTCGGCGCTCCCGACGGGCTTCGTGACCCAATCTCCGGCCCGCATTGCCCTGGATTTTCCTGACACCACGAGTGCCATGGGCAAGTCGGCGGTGCAGATCAATCAGGGAAATATCCGGTCCGCCAATCTCGTGCAGGCGCCTGGACGCTCTCGGGTGGTACTGAACCTGAAGCAGGCGTCCTCCTACCGTACGGAACTGCAGGGCAAATCGGTATTGGTGTACCTGGATACGAATGCGGCTCCCATGGCTGCCACCACTGCGCAGCCGGTGAGCTTTGCTGAGAGTGCCAACACCGAAATCATGGCGATCAAAGACGTTGATTTTCGTCGCGGAGCCGATGGCTCCGGGCGGGTCATCGTTACCTTGCCCAACAACCAAATCGGTGTGGATCTGAGACCTGTTGGCAAGGGTTTGACGGTGGACTTCCTGAAGTCCTCGTTGTCGGAAGGCCTGCGCCGGCGTTTGGATGTCACAGACTTTGGAACGCCGGTGCAGATCATCTCCACCACCCAGCAGGGTGAACGGGTGAGGATGGTGATCGAACCGGTCGGTGAGTGGGAGCACAGTGCCTACCAAAGCGATAACCAATTTGTGGTCGAAGTGCGCCAGAAGAAGGTGGATTTGACCAAGCTGACCCAGGGTCCTGGCTACAGCGGCGAAAAGCTGTCGCTGAATTTCCAGAACATCGAGGTGCGTTCGCTGTTGCAGGTGATCGCTGATTTCACCAACTTCAATATCGTGACGTCTGACACGGTGACGGGCGCGTTGACCCTGCGACTGAAAGACGTTCCATGGGATCAGGCACTTCAAATCATCATGGATGCCAAGGGCCTTGGCATGCGAAAGAACGGCTCCGTTCTCTGGATCGCTCCCAAAGATGAGATCGACGACAGGACAAAGAAAGATTTCGAAGCTTTGCAGGCCATACAGAAGCTGGAGCCGCTGCGGACACAAGCGTTCCAGATGAACTATGCCAAGGCCGTGGATATGGTTGTACAGCTGTCGACTACGGTTGGGGGCTCCGGCGGGGTGTCCAATCGTTTCCTGAGTGAGCGTGGCAGCGCGATTGCCGAGCCTCGGACCAATCAGTTGTTTGTGACGGATACGCCCACCAAGTTGGAAGAGGTACGCCAACTCCTTTCCACCCTGGATGTAGCGGTTCGCCAGGTGATGATTGAAGCGCGGATCGTAGAAGCCTCTGATACTTTTGGGCGCTCTCTTGGCGTCCGCCTGGGCGCGACCGACCTTCGCGCTGCCCGTGGTGGCGATGGTGGATACTCGTTGGGAACCAGCGGTAACCGAATCGGTTTTGGTACCAATTACAGCAACGCCGTTGCATCCACATCTGCTGGTGGGGTAGTTAATACAAATGGTAACTTTGTGAATCTGCCGGCCACTGCGCTTGGCGGTTACGATCCTTCCAGCTTCGCGATATCTATTTTCAACTCGGCCGCAAACCGATTCCTGAATCTGGAGATCTCGGCGCTGGAGGCGGATGGCAAAGGCAAGATCGTGTCCAGCCCTCGGGTTGTGACAGCGGATCAGACCAAGGCTTCCATCGAGCAAGGTACGGAGTTTCCTTATCCGGTGACGGCTCCAAACGGCGGCACGGTGATTGCGTTCAAGAAGGCTGTGCTCAAGCTGGAAGTGCTCCCGCAGATCACTCCCGAAGGCAATATCATTCTGGACCTGGATGTCAACAAGGACAGCCCGGGTGAGGTGCTTAACAACGTGCGGGCGATCAACACCAAGCACATCAAGACGCAAGTGCTGGTTGAAAATGGCGGGACGGTGGTGATTGGTGGTATTTTTGAGTTGTTTGAAGACAACAGTGAAACCAAGGTCCCTTTCTTGGGTGATCTTCCTGGTGTCGGAAACTTGTTCAAGACCCGTTCGAAGTCTGCCAACAAGCAGGAAATGCTGATCTTCATCACGCCCAAAGTCATTACCGACCGTTCGGCATTCCGTTAAAGTTTTTTGAAATGGGAAAGAAAATGAAAAAATTATGGAAGAGCCTTCTTCTCGCTTCTGCTGCGATGCTGGCAGCATGCGGTGGCGGGGGGGGGAGTGGTGGTGAGTCGGCACTGCAGTACCGCATTACATTGAGTACCGCTAAATCGCAACTGCCTATTAATATCTCGGATTTGCCGCCTAGTACTGGTGCTTTTGCGCCTTACACAACCACGTTGTATGTGGATGCGCGCGTTGGTTCTAACCCGATTCCTGGCGGCGAGGACATTTTTGCATGCAATATCGTCCAAGGGCTGGATTCGGGTGCTCTGTATTACATGGACGGCGATGACGAGCACGAGGACGACAATGGTAATCCTGCCGCTTTCCGTTCCGTAGTTCTGGGCGCGAACGCTGGCGGTGCGTCCTTTCACTTCCACGCATCTAACCAAGCGGGCACGGCACGTGTCGTGTGCTCGGTGACCGATCCTCGCGACAAAAAGGTCTACAGTGCTAGTGTGGATATCGCTGTTGGGGCTGCAACAGGCAAGGTCGCGAGCGTCATCGGCAGAGCTGAAGCCCCATTTGCACTTCTCACCCGCGATAGTACTAACCGACCGCCAATCGACCCACCAGTCAATCTTCCCAACCCGGCATACCGTAACAACATCGGCATCCAGGCGTTTGTCATGGATGATGCCAACCAGCCTATTCCGGCTCCCTCTGCTCCTAATTTGCAAATCAGCATCCGTCCGTTGGGTCAGGCTGCAGTAGGCGCGCGCTTGTTGCAAGGAAACCAGTCGGGCAGCGTGTTGCAGGTGCGCACCATCGGTGGCATAGGACTGTTCTCGCTTTCTAGCGGACCCAATCCTGGCGCTATCGTGCTGGAGTATGTGACTGACCGGTTTGACAACGATGTTACCAATGGCATTCAGGATCCAGTAACTTCCCTTCATTCAATTCCTGTGAATGATTCGATAGCGTTGGCCCCACTTTCCTTGCCCCCAATGGAGGACCAAGATGCGGTAGTTGGCCTGCCTTTTGCCGCTGTGTTCCCTATACAAGGCGGTGTGGCTCCCTATACTTGGTCAGCTATCGCTTTGCCAAGTGGGCTTTCGATAAGCAATGACGGCATTATCAGTGGCGTACCACAAGGTCCTGGTTTGTACCGTGGGGTAGTCACGGTGGTCGACGCTCGTGGTGCCAAGGTCATGGGCAATATCTCATTCACAGTGGCTGCTGGCGCATCGGTGCCTAATCCTCTGACGGTGAATGGCTGCGTAAGCAACGGCAGTGCTGTGTGCTCGCTGCCTGCTGGGAACGTCGGCGAGGCCTATTTGTATAGCTTGACAGTGACCGGTGGAAATGCGACGGACCCCGTGGTATGGACCTTTGCACCGACTCCACTGCCTGCAGGTCTGCGTGGCAGCAGCACGGGTAACAGCGGCGTGATCAGCGGTACTCCCACGGCCTCGTGCAACGCCAGGTTCTTGGTGACTGCGACCCGCGGCGCGGTGTCCGTGACCCAGCAAGTGGCCGTGCAGATCGGTGCCAATACGGCAGCTTGCCCTTGATAAGTCTGGTGGCGGGCTTGGCAGGTCGAGTTTCTCGCATCTGCTGAGTCCTGCACTACCCAATTGAAGAACCCCGCAGGCCCAGGCCCGCGGGGTTCTTTCTTTTTTAGGGCAATTTGGAATAGCTTCACCTCGTCGGGTGCTCAGTGATCGCAGTGGCATTCTGCGTAAACTAGGGGCCTATGTCTGAAACCGCCGATCTGCTCCCCGCTTCTCGCCCTGCACCCTCCGTTGACGCCGCCTCCCACACAGTCTCCATTGACCTGGGCGATCGGAGCTACGGCATCGAAATCGGTGCCGGCCTCCTTGCCCACCTGAAGGAGGGCCTGGAGCTGCCTGGCGGCACGTCGGCCCTTGTCGTCACCAATGACACAGTCGGTCCGCTGTACGAGACCCTGGTCGTGGAGGCGCTGCGCAAGCGCTACCCGGTCGTGCACACCGTGCAATTGCCCGATGGCGAAGAATTCAAGGGATGGGAGACACTGCAGCTCATCTTCGATGCCTTGCTCACCCATGGTTGTGACCGCAAGGCAGTGCTGTTTGCGCTGGGTGGTGGTGTCGTTGGCGACATGACCGGTTTTGCCGCTGCGACCTACATGCGGGGCGTCCCCTTCGTGCAGATCCCCACCACCCTGCTGGCGCAGGTGGACTCGTCGGTCGGGGGCAAGACCGCCATCAACCACCCGCTGGGCAAGAACATGGTGGGCGCGTTCTACCAGCCACGCCTGGTGGTGTGCGACCTGGCCACGCTCGATACCCTGAGTGCCCGGGAGATGAGTGCCGGCCTGGCGGAGGTGATCAAGTACGGGCCCATTGCCGACATGGAATTCATGGACTGGCTGGATGCCTCCATGGACGCTTTGCGCGCCCGCGATCGCGCGGCGCTCGCACATGCCGTGCGCCGCAGCTGCGAGATCAAGGCCTGGGTGGTGGGGCAGGACGAGCGCGAGGGAGGTCTGCGCGCCATCCTGAATTTTGGCCACACCTTTGGCCATGCCATCGAAGCCGGCATGGGCTATGGCGTGTGGTTGCACGGTGAAGGCGTGGGTGCGGGCATGGTGATGGCCGCTGAGCTGTCGCGCCGCCTGGGTCTTGTGGATGATGCCTTTGTGCGGCGCCTGGTGACCCTCATCGAACGTGCTGGGCTGCCCATCAAGGGGCCGGTGATTGATGCTTCCGACAATGCCGGCCGCTATCTGGAGCTCATGCGCATCGACAAGAAGTCCGAAGCGGGGGAGATCCGCTTCGTGCTCATTGACGGTCCTGGAAAGGCCATCGTCCGTGCCGCGCCCGACGCGCTGGTGCGCGAAGTAATCGACGCCTGCTGCGCGTAGCAGACGAGGCTTCGCGTTGAGCGGGGGGCGGGCGTTGGTGTTCGTCTCAGCCACGGCCTTGCCAAGCGCCGGTCGCCATTCCCGGCCACAATGGGGTTCATCTGTTGAAGACCAACCCCCGCGAGCCTGTTGTTGAAGCCCAGATCCGACCTTGCCGCCTACGCCAGCCACCCGGCATCAAGCCGGGGGCGGCGCCATCCTGAAACACCCGCACCCACCCGTTCGGAATACCAGCGCGACCGGGACCGCATCGTGCATTCCACGGCGTTTCGGCGCCTGGTCTACAAGACCCAGGTCTTCCTGAACCACGAGGGGGATCTTTTTCGCACCCGCCTGACCCACTCGCTGGAAGTGGCCCAGCTCGGGCGTTCCATTGCGCGCTCGCTGCGCATCGACGAGGACCTGGTCGAGGCCATCTCACTGGCCCATGACCTGGGCCACACCCCCTTCGGCCATGCGGGCCAGGATGCGCTGCACGAATGCATGGCCGACCATGGCGGCTTCGAGCACAACCTGCAAAGCCTGCGGGTCGTCGACCGGCTCGAAGAGCGCTACCCGCATTTCGACGGCCTGAATCTGACCTTCGAGACGCGCGAAGGCATTCTCAAGCATTGCTCGAAGGTCCATGCGCAGCAGATCGAGGAGGCGGAGCCCGGTGGGGTGGGCGGGCGCTTTCTGCGCCGTGAGCAGCCCAGCCTGGAAGCCCAGCTGTGCAACCTGGCCGACGAGATCGCCTACAACGCGCACGACATCGATGACGGTGTGCGCTCGGGTCTCATCACCCTCGACCAGTTGCGCGAGGTTCCCCTTTTCGACCAGTACCGCCATGCGGCCCAGGCGGCGCATCCCCACCTGAACGAGGTGGCCACGCACCGGCGCCTGCTCTATGAGGCGATCCGCCTTATGTTGAGTGCGCAGGTCTACGACGTGATCGACGCGACCTCGGCCGCCCTGGCGCAGGCCGCACCCGCCAGTGCTGATGCCGTGCGCCTGTCGGCTCCGCTGGTGTGCTTCAGCGAACCCATGCGCGAACAGTCGGTGGTGCTCAAGCGCTTTCTTTTCAAGAACCTGTACCGCCATGCCCAGGTGATGGAGACCACGGGCCGTGCCAAGCAGGTCGTGCGCGACCTTTTCGCGGCCTACCTGCAGTCGCCGCACGAGATGAAGCCAGCGTTTGCGCAGCAGGCCACTGCCGGGGACATGGCGGTGAAAGCGCGCGCCATTGCCGATTTCATCGCTGGGATGACCGACCGGTTTGCCGTGCGCGAGCACCAGCGGTTGACAGGCCTGCGCCTGCTCGACTGACCCCGCGGCGTCGGGTGGGGCGGGGCGCGCTGGCGGGGCAGCCGCTAAAATTGGGCCCCTTTCCCTTGTGCGCCAGCCGCACCTTTGCATGAATTCCCAGCACCCCACGCCCGTCGCCTCCCTGCCCGCTGTCCGCGACACCGTGCAGTGGCTGGAGCGCGCCGTCATTGGCCTCAACCTGTGCCCCTTTGCCAAGGGCGTGCACGCCAAGGGCCAGGTCCACTACGCGGTGAGTGATGCCACGGACCGCGCTCAGCTGCTGGACGAACTTCGGGCCGAATTGCTGGCGCTGGCCGACATCGCGGCCGATGTGCGCGACACCACGCTGCTCGTCGTGCCCACCCCGCTGCTGGCCGATTTTCTGGATTTCAATGACTTTCTGGGCGAGGCGGAAGACCTGCTCGAAGCACTGGAGCTCGACGGCACGCTGCAGATCGCCAGCTTCCACCCCCAGTTCCAGTTCGCGGGGACGGAGGTGGATGAGGTGAGCAACTGCACCAACCGCTCCCCGTACCCCACGCTGCACCTGCTGCGCGAGGACAGCATCGACCGCGCCGTGGAAGTGTTCCCCGAAGCCGAGACGATCTACGAGCGCAACATCGAGGTGCTGGAAAAGCTGGGCATGGAGGGCTGGCAGGCGCTCGGCGTCGGGCCGGGTTGCTCCCATGCGAAGGCTGGCGGAGGTGCCGCATGAACGCGCCCCGCAACCCCAAGGCGGCCGGCAAGCAGGCGGCCAAGGCGCCGGCCCCGTCGCCTGCCGACCAACTGGACCTGCGCCCCGGCCAGTCGCTGGAGCTGCTCAAGGAGCTGCACATCCTCACGCGCGAAGGTCGTATCAATCAGGACTCACGGCGCAAGCTCAAGCAGGTCTACCACCTGTTCAACTTCATCGAGCCACTGCTGGCCGAGCTGTCCACCGATGGCCATGCCCCCAGTCTGGCGGACCACGGTGCCGGCAAGTCCTACCTGGGCTTCATTCTTTACGACCTGTACTTCAAGGCGCTGGGTCAGGGCCATATCTACGGCATCGAGACGCGTGGCGAGCTGGTGGAGCGCTCCCGTGCCTTGGCAGGGCAGCTGGGCTTTGCCCGCATGTCCTTCCTCAATCTGTCGGTGGCCGAATCGGCCGATGCCGCGGAGTTGCCCGCACAGATCGATGTGGTCACGGCCTTGCATGCCTGTGACACGGCGACGGACGATGCCATCGCCTTCGGCCTGCAAAAACGCGCCCGCGCCATGGTCCTGGTGCCCTGCTGCCAGGCCGAGATGGCCGCCTGCCTGCGCCAGGGCAAGGCATTGCAGCTGGCCCGCACGCCACTGGCCGAGCTGTGGCGCCACCCCTTGCACACGCGCGAGCTGGGCAGCCAGGTCACCAACGTGCTGCGCTGCCTGTACCTGGAGGCCAGCGGCTACCAGGTCACCGTGACGGAGCTCGTAGGCTGGGAGCACAGCATGAAGAACGAGCTCATCATTGCGCGTTACACCGGCCAGAAGAAGCGCAGCGCGGCCGAGCGCCTGTGCGCCATCCTGCGCGAGATGGGGCTGGAGCAGGCGATGGCCGCGCGCTTTGGCCTGCAGGCAGAGACCGCAGACAACGCAGACGCCGCGGTGTAGTCCACCGCCAGCATCTTCTCCAGCGCGCAAGGCGTTGTGTGCCGTGTGCTGCAAGCCCTGCGGGAGAAATGAGGGACAGGTTTATCATGTCCTTTTGCTTCTCGCCTCCACGCAACACCCATGGCCCGCTTGCCCCGCCTGACCCTGCCCGGCTACCCGCACCACGTCATCCAGCGGGGCAACAACCGCCAGGCCATCTTTGTGGACCGGGCCGACTTCGAGGCCATGCTGGCCTTGCTCCACGAGCACTCTCGCAAGTTCGAGGTGGCTGTGCATGCCTACGTGTTCATGGACAACCACTTCCACCTGCTGGCCACGCCGTCCACGGCCGACGGCCTGCCGCAGATGATGCAGTCCATCGGCCGCAGCTACGTGCGCTACTTCAATGGCCGCCACGGCCGCACCGGTACCTTGTGGGAAGGGCGCTACCGCTCCACCGTGATAGAGGCGGAGCGTTACCTGCTGGCCTGCATGGCCTACATCGACCTGAACCCCGTGCGCGCCGGCATGGCGGTGCGCGCGGTGGATTACCCCTGGTCCAGCCACGCCCACTGGCTGGGCTTGCGCAGCGATCGGCTGCTCACCACCCATGCGCTGTATTGGGCGCTGGGCAACACACCGTTTGCGCGTGAGGCGGCCTATGCCGCACTGGTGCAGTCGGGCTTGGGCGAGAAGCAACTCGACGCACTCACGCAATCGGCGTTGAGCGGCTGGGCACTGGGCGAACCGGATTTCGTGGCCGAGCTGCAGAAGCTCACGCCGCGCCGCGTGAGCAAGGCCAAACCGGGCCGGCCGCCGATGCCCGTGCCATCGGATGAGCCTCCAGCCTGAGCCGACAGTTGGCTCTTCAGGCAGTAGTGCGCGTCAATTTAATGTGTCCCCAATTAAATCCGACTTTTTCAGTTGGTTAATTTATTCAGAATCTGACCCTAATTAATATGCTTGCCTTGCATGTTGCAATGCACTAATCTTGCGTTCCCTGCGAAAATTCATGAGGAGTGCGCCATGACGACGGCTGCCGAGATCCAGCATCTGCAACAACACGGTTTGTATTCATCGGGCAACGAACACGACGCCTGCGGCCTCGGTTTCGTGGCCCACATCAAGGGCGTCAAGCGCCACGACATCGTGACGCAGGCCTTGAAGATCCTGGAGAACATCGACCACCGTGGCGCCGTGGGTGCCGACAAGCTCATGGGCGACGGCGCGGGCATTCTGATCCAGATCCCCGATGCGCTGTACCGTGAAGAGATGGCCAAGCAGGGCGTTACGCTGCCCGCCGCTGGCGAGTACGGCGTGGGCATGATCTTCCTGCCCAAGGAACACGCTTCCCGCCTGGCCTGCGAGCAGGAGATGGAGCGCGCCATCAAGGCCGAAGGCCAGGTGCTGCTCGGCTGGCGCGATGTGCCGGTGAACGTCGATATGCCCATGTCGCCCACCGTGCGCAAGAAGGAGCCCATCCTGCGCCAGGTCTTCATCGGCCGCGGCAACGACGTGATCGTGCAGGACGCGCTGGAGCGCAAGCTGTATGTGATCCGCAAGACGGCCAGCGCCGCCATCCAGAACCTCAAGCTCAAGCACAGCAAGGAATACTACGTTCCCAGCATGTCCAGCCGCACCGTGGTCTACAAGGGCCTGCTGCTGGCCGACCAGGTGGGCACCTATTACATGGACCTGCAGGACGAACGCTGCGTCTCGGCCATCGGCCTGGTGCACCAGCGCTTCTCCACCAACACCTTCCCCGAGTGGCCGCTGGCCCACCCTTACCGCTACGTCGCACACAACGGCGAAATCAACACCGTCAAGGGCAACTACAACTGGATGAAGGCACGCGAAGGCGTGATGGCCTCGCCCGTGCTGGCGGCCGACCTGAAGAAGCTTTACCCCATCAGCTTCGCCGACCAATCCGACACCGCCACGTTCGACAACTGCCTCGAACTGCTGACCATGGCCGGCTACCCCATCAGCCAGGCCGTGATGATGATGATCCCCGAGCCGTGGGAGCAGCACACCACCATGGACGAGCGCCGCCGCGCCTTCTATGAATACCACGCCGCGATGATGGAGCCCTGGGACGGCCCGGCTTCCATCGTCTTCACCGATGGCCGCCAGATCGGCGCCACGCTGGACCGCAACGGCCTGCGCCCCTCGCGCTACTGCATCACCGATGACGACCTGGTCGTCATGGCCTCGGAATCGGGCGTGCTGCCCATCCCCGAGAACAAGATCGTGCGCAAGTGGCGCCTGCAGCCCGGCAAGATGTTCCTGATCGACCTGGAGCAGGGCCGCATGATCGACGACGAGGAGCTCAAGGCCAACGTCGTCAACACCAAGCCTTACAAGCAGTGGATCGAGAACCTGCGCATCAAGCTCGACAGCATCGATGCTGTCGCCGATGCGCCCGTGGCCCAGACCGCCACGCTGCCGCTGCTCGACCGCCAGCAGGCCTTCGGCTACACGCAGGAAGACATCAAGTTCCTGATGGCCCCCATGGCCAAGAACGGCGAAGAGGGCATCGGCTCCATGGGCAACGACAGCCCACTGGCCGTGCTCTCGGGCAAGAACAAGCCTCTGTTCAACTACTTCAAGCAGCTGTTCGCTCAGGTGACCAACCCGCCGATCGACCCGATCCGCGAAGCCATCGTGATGTCGCTCAACAGCTTCATCGGCCCCAAGCCCAACCTGCTGGACATCAACCAGGTCAACCCGCCGATGCGGCTCGAAGTGAGCCAGCCCGTGCTCGACTTCGCCGACATGGCCAAGCTGCGCCACATCGAGAAGTACACGCAGGGCAAGTTCAAGAGCGCCACCATCGACATCACCTACCCGCTGGACTGGGGCCGCGAGGGTGTGGAAGCCAAGTTGGCATCGCTGTGCGCACAGGCCGTCGACGCCATCAAGGGCGGCGCCAACATCCTGATCATCAGCGATCGCGCCGTGAGTGCCACGCAGGTGGCCATTCCTGCGCTGCTGGCCCTGTCGGCCATCCACCAGCACCTGGTGCGTGAAGGCCTGCGCACCACGGCCGGCCTGGTGGTCGAAACCGGCACCGCGCGCGAAGTGCACCACTTTGCCGTGCTGGGCGGTTACGGCGCCGAAGCCGTGCACCCCTACCTCGCGATGGAAACCCTGACCGAGATGCACAAGGACATGCCCGGCGACCTGTCGCCGGACAAGGCCATCTACAACTACGTCAAGGCCATCGGCAAGGGCCTGTCCAAGATCATGTCCAAGATGGGCGTGAGCACCTACATGAGCTACTGCGGCGCTCAGCTGTTCGAGGCCATCGGCCTGAACACCGACACCGTGGGCAAGTACTTCACCGGCACCGCCAGCCGCGTGGAAGGCATCGGCGTGTTCGAGATCGCCGAGGAAGCCATCCGCATGCACAAGGCCGCCTTCGGTGATGACCCCGTGCTCGAAACCATGCTGGACGCCGGCGGCGAGTACGCCTGGCGCACCCGTGGCGAAGAGCACATGTGGAGCCCCGACGCCATCGCCAAGCTGCAGCACTCCACGCGTGCCAACAGCTGGAACACGTACAAGGAATACGCGCAGATCATCAACGACCAGAGCAAGCGCCACATGACGCTGCGCGGTCTGTTCGAGTTCAAGATCGACCCCGCCAAGGCCATTCCCGTGGACGAGGTCGAGCCCGCCAAGGAAATCGTCAAGCGCTTCGCCACCGGCGCCATGTCGCTGGGCTCCATCTCCACCGAAGCCCATGCCACCCTGGCCGTGGCCATGAACCGCATCGGCGGCAAGAGCAACACCGGCGAAGGCGGCGAGGACGCTGCACGCTACCGCAACGAACTCAAGGGCATCCCGATCAAGCAGGGCGACACCCTCAAGAGCGTGATCGGCGCCGAAAACGTCGAGGTCGACCTGCCCCTGCAGGATGGCGACTCCCTGCGCAGCCGCATCAAGCAGGTGGCCTCGGGCCGCTTCGGTGTCACGGCCGAGTACCTGTCCTCGGCCGACCAGATCCAGATCAAGATGGCCCAGGGCGCCAAGCCCGGCGAAGGCGGCCAACTGCCTGGCGGCAAGGTCTCCAACTACATTGGCAAGCTGCGCCACAGCGTGCCCGGTGTGGGCCTGATCTCGCCCCCGCCGCACCATGACATCTACTCCATCGAAGACCTGGCCCAGCTCATCCACGACCTGAAGAACGTGGCACCGCACGCCAGCATCAGCACCAAGCTGGTGTCCGAAGTCGGCGTGGGCACCATCGCTGCCGGCGTCACCAAGTGCAAGAGCGACCACCTCGTGATCGCCGGCCACGATGGCGGCACGGGCGCATCGCCCTGGTCGTCCATCAAGCATGCGGGCGGTCCCTGGGAAATCGGCCTGGCCGAAACCCAGCAGACCCTGGTGCTCAACCGCTTGCGCGGCCGTGTGCGTGTGCAGGCCGACGGCCAGATGAAGACCGGCCGCGACGTCGCCATCGGCGCGCTGCTCGGCGCCGACGAATTCGGCTTTGCCACGGCGCCCCTGGTCGTCGAAGGCTGCATCATGATGCGCAAGTGCCACCTGAACACCTGCCCCGTGGGCGTGGCCACGCAGGACCCGGCCCTGCGTGCCAAGTTCTCGGGCAAGCCCGAGCACGTGGTCAACTACTTCTTCTTCATCGCCGAAGAAGTGCGCCAGATCATGGCCCAGTTGGGTATCCGCAAGTTCGACGACCTGATCGGCCGTTCCGACCTGCTCGACATGCGCTCCGGCATCGCCCACTGGAAGGCGCGCGGCCTCGATTTCGGCCGCCTGTTCGCCCAGCCCAACGTGCCCGCCGACGTGCCTCGCTTCCACGTGGACGTGCAAGACCACAACATCGAGCACACGCTGGACCGCAAGCTCATCGAGCGCAGCCGCCCCGCCATCGACAAGGGCGAGCGCGTGCAGTTCATCGAAGTGGCGCGCAACGTCAACCGCTCTGTGGGCGCCATGCTCTCGGGTGCCGTGACGCGCGCCCACCCCGAAGGCCTGCCGGACGACACCATTCGCATCCAGCTCGAAGGCACGGGCGGCCAGTCCTTCGGCGCCTTCCTCACGCGCGGCATCACGCTGTACCTGATCGGCGACGCCAACGACTACACCGGCAAGGGCCTGTCGGGTGGCCGCGTCATCGTGCGCCCCAGCATCGACTTCCGTGGCGACTCCGTGCGCAACACCATCGTGGGCAATACCGTGATGTATGGTGCCACCACCGGTGAAGCTTTCTTCAGTGGCGTGGCCGGCGAGCGCTTTGCCGTGCGCCTGTCGGGCGCCACGGCGGTTGTCGAAGGCACGGGCGACCATGGCTGCGAATACATGACCGGCGGCACCGTGATGGTGCTGGGCAAGACCGGCCGCAACTTCGCCGCTGGCATGAGCGGCGGCGTCGCCTACGTCTACGACGAAGACGGCCAGTTCGACACGCGCTGCAACATGTCCATGGTCACGCTGGAACGCATTCTCCCCTCGTCCGAGCAGGAGGCCACCGTTCCCCGCTCCATCTGGCACAACGGCCAGACCGACGAAGCCCAGCTCAAGAAGCTGCTGGAAGACCACAACCGCTGGACGGGCAGCAAGCGCGCGCGCGAACTGCTTGACAACTGGGCGGCATCGCGCAGCAAGTTCGTCAAGGTCTTCCCGACCGAGTACAAGCGCGCGCTGGCCGAGATTTATGAACGCAAGGTGCTCGAGGAGCCTGCCACCCCCGCGGTGGCCCCGGCTGCCAAGAACGTGGCCGTGCCCGCCAAGTAAGGCGCGGCCCCACCGAACACCCGCACAGCATTCATAGACAAGGACACGCAATCATGGGAAAGACCACTGGCTTCATGGAGTACGAGCGCATCGAGGAGGGCTACAAGCCCGTCGGCGAGCGCCTGAAGCATTACAAGGAATTCGTCATCGGGCTCGATGAGTCCCAGGCCAAGGTGCAGGGCGCGCGCTGCATGGACTGCGGCACGCCGTTTTGCAACAACGGCTGCCCGGTGAACAACATCATTCCGGACTTCAACGACCTGGTCTACCAGGCCGACTGGAAGAGCGCCATCGCCGTGCTGCACAGCACCAACAACTTCCCCGAGTTCACCGGCCGCATCTGCCCCGCGCCCTGCGAGGCCGCCTGCGTGCTCAACGTGAACGACGACGCCGTGGGCATCAAGTCCATCGAGCACGCGATCATCGACCGCGCCTGGGAAGAGGGCTGGGTCAAGGCCTTGCCTTCCAAGCACAAGACCGGCAAGAAGGTCGCCGTGGTGGGCTCTGGCCCGGCCGGCATGGCCGCCGCCCAGCAACTGGCGCGCGTCGGCCACGACGTGACCCTGTTCGAGAAGAACGACCGCATCGGCGGCCTGCTGCGCTACGGCATCCCCGACTTCAAGATGGAGAAGTCGCACATCGACCGCCGCGCCGAGCAGCTCAAGGCCGAAGGCGTCACCATCCGCACCAGCGTCTTCGTCGGCGCGGCCAAGGACGGCCTGGGCAAGGGTTCCAAGGTCACCAACTGGGCCAAGGAGACCGTCACCCCCGAGCAGTTGCAGGCCGAATTCGACGCCGTGCTGCTGACCGGCGGCGCCGAGCAGAGCCGTGACCTGCCCGTGCCCGGCCGCGATCTCGATGGCATCCACTTCGCCATGGAGTTCCTGCCCCAGCAAAACAAGGTCAATGCCGGCGACAAGCTCAAGAACCAGCTGCGCGCCGACGGCAAGCATGTCATCGTGATCGGCGGCGGCGACACCGGCAGCGACTGCGTGGGCACCAGCAACCGCCATGGCGCCGTCAGCGTCACCCAGTTCGAGCTGATGCCCCAGCCGCCCGAGGTCGAGAACCGCCCCATGACCTGGCCCTACTGGCCGATCAAGCTGCGCACCAGCTCCAGCCACGAAGAAGGCTGCGAGCGCGAATTCGCCATCTCCACCAAGGAGTTCATCGGCGAAAAGGGCAAGGTCACCGGCCTCAAGACCGTGCGCGTGGAATGGAAGGACGGCAAGATGGTCGAAGTCCCGGGCTCCGAAAAGGTGCTCAAGGCCGACCTCGTGCTGCTGGCCATGGGCTTTGTGAGCCCCGTTGCTGCCGTGCTCGAAGCCTTCGGCGTCGAGAAGGATGCGCGCGGCAACGCCCGCGCCACCACCGAATTCGATGGCGGCTATGCCACCAACGCGCCCAAGGTGTTCGCCGCCGGCGACATCCGCCGCGGCCAGTCCCTGGTGGTCTGGGCCATCCGCGAGGGCCGCCAGGCCGCCCGCGCGGTGGACGAGTTCCTGATGGGCTACTCGGATCTGCCGCGCTGAGCGACGGTTGCGGGGCTGGTCCTCCAAAGCGGCGCCCGGGTGGCGCCGTTTTTCGTTTTCGGAGCGGGCACCGTGGTGGAAAATCCACTCCGCACGCGTTGTGCCAGACATAGGCACAATTGGATGCACTGTCCATCCGGGAATGCCAGACACTTGGGTGTCGGGCATCGCCTGTCTCGTATCTGGAAAATGCAAACATGCATGTATGTATGTTTGTGGATTCGGCTACCATCGCTGCTGTCTCACGCGCGGGAATTTCCGCGCGCGCCGACAATCGTCCGGACTCCCTGTCACCACCTTTGACCGACCGCCTCACCTTCCGCATGCCCGAGCCGTCCCCTTTTGCCGAACTGCGCAATGTCACTTTCTCCTACGGTGAGCGTGCCATCCTGCGCGACGTCTCACTGGCGGTACCGCGTGGCAAGGTCACGGCCCTCATGGGTGCCTCGGGCGGCGGCAAGACCACGGTGCTGCGCCTCATTGGCGGCCAGCAGCAGGCCCAGCAGGGCGAGGTGCTGTTCGATGGCCAGAATGTCGGTCAGATGGATGCGGCCGCCCTGTACAAGGCGCGCCGGCGCATGGGCATGCTGTTCCAGTTCGGCGCCCTGTTCACCGACCTCGACGTGTTCGAGAACGTGGCCTTTCCGCTGCGTGAGCACACCGACCTGCCCGAAGAATTGGTGCGCGACGTGGTGCTCATGAAGCTCCATGCCGTGGGTCTGCGCGGCGCGCGCGACCTCATGCCCAGCCAGATCTCGGGCGGCATGGCACGGCGCGTGGCGCTGGCCCGTGCCATCGCGCTCGACCCCGAACTCGTCATGTACGACGAGCCCTTTGCCGGGCTCGACCCCATCTCGCTGGGCACGGCGGCCCAGCTCATCCGCCAGCTCAACGATGCCATGGGGCTCACCAGCATCATCGTCTCGCACGACCTGGAGGAAACCTTCCGCCTGGCTGACCATGTGATCATTCTGGGCGAGGGCGTGGTGGCCGCACAGGGCACGCCCGACGAGGTGCGCGCCAGCAAGGACCCGCTGGTGCACCAGTTCGTGCATGCACTGCCCACCGGTCCCGTGCCTTTCCACTACCCGGGCCCGACGGCCGAGCAGGACTTCGGCCCTGCAGGGGGGATAGGCCTGTGAGCTGGTACAAACCGTCCGACGTGGGCCTGGCCGTGCGCAGCCAACTGGCGGATATCGGCGCCGCGGCCCATCTGTTCGTGCGCCTGGTGCGGCTGTTCGGTGCCACCTTCCTGCGGCCCTCGCTGGTGCGCGATCAGGTGCACTTCCTGGGCAATTATTCGCTCGCCATCATTGCGGTGTCGGGCCTGTTCGTGGGTTTCGTGCTCGGACTGCAGGGCTACTACACGCTGCAGCGCTACGGCTCGTCCGAGGCCCTGGGCATGCTGGTGGCCCTGTCGCTGGTGCGTGAGCTCGGCCCGGTGGTCACGGCCCTGTTGTTCGCCGGCCGGGCGGGCACCTCGCTCACGGCAGAGATTGGCCTCATGCGTGCGGGCGAGCAGCTCACCGCCATGGAGATGATGGCCGTGGATCCTGTGCGCCGCATCCTGGCGCCGCGCTTCTGGGCCGGGGTCATCACCATGCCCTTGCTGGCCGCCGTGTTCAGTGCCGTGGGCGTGATCGGCGGCTGGGTGGTTGGCGTGGTGCTCATCGGCATCGACCCAGGCGCCTTCTGGAGCCAGATGCAGGGCGGTGTCGATGTGTTCCGCGACGTGGGCAACGGCGTTATCAAGAGCATCGTCTTTGGCGTCACCGTGACCTTCGTGGCCCTGCTGCAGGGCTATGCCGCCAAGCCCACGCCCGAGGGCGTGTCGCGCGCCACCACGCGCACGGTGGTGATGGCTTCGCTGGCGGTGCTGGCGCTCGACTTCCTCCTCACCGCCATGATGTTCAGCATCTAAGAAGTAAGCAAAGAGATCGCAACCATGCAACGCTCCAAAAATGATGTCTGGGTAGGCCTGTTCGTGATGCTGGGCATCGCGGCGCTGGTGTTCCTGGCCCTGCAGTCGGCCAACCTGCTGAGCCTCAATTTCCAGCGTGGCTACCAACTCATCGCGCGCTTCGACAACATCGGGGGTCTCAAGCCCCAGGCCGCCGTGCGCAGCGCCGGCGTGGTGGTGGGGCGTGTGGAGTCCATCGCCTTCGACGACAAGACCTTCCAGGCGCGCGTCACGCTGGCCATGCAGGACCGCTATGCGTTTCCCAAGGACAGCTCGCTCAAGATCCTCACCAGCGGGCTGCTGGGTGAGCAGTACATCGGCATCGAAGCGGGTGGCGACGAGAAGAACCTCGCTCCCGGTGACACCGTCACCGCCACGCAGTCGGCGGTGGTGCTGGAAAATCTGATTGGACAATTTCTCTATAGCAAAGCCGAAGACGGCAGTAAGCCCGCAGGGGCAGGTGGTAGCAAAAAATGACGAACAGGACGCAAGCGGGTACGGCCCGCGATGAGGGACATGGCGCTGGGGGGCTCCTGCGCGCAGGACGTGCCTTGGCCGCGATGGTGGGACTGGTGCTCTTGGTCGGCTGCGCCAGCGGCCCCCGCACCGATCCGCGCGACCCGCTGGAGCCTTACAACCGCGGTGTCACCCAATTCAACGAACAGGTCGATGCCATGGTGCTCAAGCCTGTGGCCACGGCTTACAAGGAAGTCACGCCCGCGCCCGTGCGCACCGGGGTGAGCAATTTCTTCGCCAACCTGACCGATGTCTGGTCCTTCGTGAACAATGTGCTGCAGTTCCGGCTCGAAGGGGCTGCCTCCAGCTTCATGCGCGTCAACGTGAACACCTTCCTCGGCCTGGGCGGTGTGCTGGATGTGGCCAGCGAGATCGGCATCGATCGCTACCGCCAGGATTTCGGGCTGACGCTGGGCCGCTGGGGCGTGGAAACCGGCCCCTACCTGGTGCTGCCCCTGCTGGGGCCGTCCACGGTGCGTGACACCTTTGCCCTGCCGGTCGACATGGTGGGCAACCCGGTGCGCTATGTGGATCCGACCTCGGCCCGCAATTCCCTGTACGTCCTGCGCGCAGTGGACGCGCGTGCCAACCTGCTGCGCGCCGGTTCGGTGCTCGACAGCGCGGCCCTGGACAAGTACAGCTTCACGCGCGATGTGTTCCTCCAGGTGCGCAGCCAGGCCGGCTCGGCGCCCTACGACAAGGACAAGGACGACAGCGAGCGCGACGCCAAGGACGGTGTGCTGCCCGAGGAGCCGCCACCGGCCGATGCCAAGACCCGCTGATCGCCCTGCGGGTGTTGCACTTGCTTGCAATCCGCTACCGGGCAGAAGCACATGGCGGGTATGGAGCGCCCACAATGAAATCGAGGGTGCCTGCCCGCTCCCCTGAAAGTAGACGATATGACGACGATGATGATGAACCGACGACTCCTGGGATCCGCAGCCCTGGCCCTGGCGGCCGTGACCTCCCTGGGCCTGCCGCTGTCGGCCGCTGCTGCCGACGAAGCGCCCGATGCCCTGATCAAGCGCCTGTCCTCCGACGTGCTCAACACGGTGAAAGCCGACAAGTCCATCCAGGGTGGCGATATCTCCAAGGTGATCGCGCTGGTGGACAAGACGGTCATGCCCAATGTGAACTTCCGCCGCATGACCGCGGCCGCCGTGGGCCCCGGCTGGCGCCAGGCCACGCCCGAGCAGCAAAAGCGCCTGCAGGAGGAGTTCAAGATCCTGCTGGTGCGCACCTACGCCGGGGCGCTGGCCCAGGTGAATGACCAGACCATCCAGGTCAAGCCTCTGCGCGCCGACCCGGCCGACAAGGACGTTCTGGTGCGCACCGAGATCGTGGGCCGGGGCGACCCGATCCAGCTCGACTACCGCCTGGAGAAGACCCCGGGCGATGGCGCCGGCTGGAAGATCTACAACCTCAACGTGCTCGGCGTCTGGCTGGTGGAAACCTACAAGGGCCAGTTCGCCCAGGAAATCAATGCCAAGGGCGTCGATGGCCTGATCGCCTCGCTCGAGGCGCGCAACAAGTCCAATGCCGGCACCAAGGGCTGACGCTGGACCTGCCTCCATGCCCATGCTGGTGCTTCCGCAGGAGCTGACCCATCGCCAGGCACCGGCGTGCCTGCGCATGCTGCTGCAGGGCCTCAAGGTGCACAAGGAGCCGAACGTGGTCGTGGATGCCCAGGCGTTGGCGGTGTTCGACACCTCGGCGCTGGCGGTGCTGCTCGAGTGCCGGCGCGAGGCGCTCTCGGACCGCAAGACCTTCGCCGTGCAGGGGCTGCCGGCCGCCCTGACCAGCATGGCCGGCCTGTACGGCGTGGCCGACCTGCTGCCCGCTGCCTGACCGGTTCCGCGGGGGCTCCCGGGACTGGCACAGCAGGTTTGTGCACCAGGCCTTAAAATCAGGGGCTTCATGCCCGCAGTCTCATTCCAAGCCGTCTCCAAGACCTTTGACACCCCCAAAGGCCCGTTCCAGGCACTCAACCAGGTCCACCTGGACATCGAGGAGGGGGAGTTCTTCGGGCTGCTCGGCCCCAACGGTGCCGGCAAGACCACCCTCATCAGCATCCTCGCCGGCCTGGCGCGGCCCAGCAGCGGCCGCGTGCTGGTGCAGGGCAGCGACGTACAGGCGAATTTCGCCGAGGCGCGGCGCAAGCTCGGCGTGGTGCCGCAGGAACTGGTCTTCGACCCCTTCTTCAATGTGCGCGAGGCGCTGCGCATCCAGTCCGGCTATTTCGGCGTCAAGAACAACGACGCCTGGATCGACGAGTTGCTGCACCACCTGGGCCTCACGGACAAGGCCAATTCCAACATGCGCCAGCTCTCGGGCGGCATGAAGCGCCGCGTGCTCGTGGCCCAGGCGCTGGTGCACAAGCCGCCCATCATCGTGCTCGACGAGCCCACCGCCGGGGTGGATGTGGAGCTGCGCCAGACCCTGTGGCAGTTCATCGCCCGCCTGAACAAGGAGGGCCATACCGTGCTGCTCACCACGCACTACCTCGAGGAAGCCGAGGCCCTGTGCAACCGCATCGCCATGCTCAAGACCGGCCAGGTCGTGGCCCTGGCCGAGACCAGCGAGCTGCTCAAGGCCGCCTCGGGCAATGTGCTGCAGTTCAAGGCCGATGTGGACCTGCCGCCCGCCCTGGCGCGCCTGGCGCGCGTCACCGGCCGCATTGTGCAATTGCCGGCGCACGACGCCCGCGAGATCGAGGAGCATCTGTCCGCGCTGCGCCTGGCCGGTGTCGAGGTGCATGACATGGAGATCCGCCGCCCCGACCTGGAGGATGTGTTCCTGCAGGTGATGGCCGGTACGTCCTCGTCCCATCCGCCGCCTGCGCCTGCCGCGGCCGCCGTGGAGGTGCCCGCATGACCGGTTGGCAAACGTTGTTCTACAAGGAAGTGCTGCGCTTCTGGAAGGTCAGCTTCCAGACCGTGGCCGCGCCGGTGCTCACCGCCGTGCTCTACCTGCTGATCTTCGGCCATGTGCTCGAAGACCATGTGAAGGTCTATGACCGCATCAGCTACACCGCCTTCCTGGTGCCTGGCCTGGTGATGATGAGCGTGCTGCAGAACGCCTTCGCCAACAGCTCGTCGAGCCTGATCCAGAGCAAGATCATGGGCAGCCTGGTGTTCGTGCTGCTCACGCCCCTGTCGCACTGGGCCTGGTTCGTGGCTTACGTGGGTTCTTCCATCGTGCGCGGCCTGGTCGTGGGCCTGGGGGTGTTCGTCGTCACCATCGCCTTTGCGCGGCCCGAGTTCGCTGCGCCGCTGTGGATCCTGGCCTTTGCCTTCCTGGGGGCCGCGCTGCTGGCCACGCTGGGGCTGATCGCCGGGCTCTGGGCCGACAAGTTCGACCAGATGGCGGCGTTCCAGAACTTCGTGATCGTGCCCATGACCTTCTTGTCGGGCGTGTTCTACTCCATCCAGTCGCTGCCCCCGTTCTGGCAGACCGTGAGCCACCTGAACCCGTTCTTCTACATGATCGACGGCTTCCGCTACGGCTTCTTCGGCCAGAGCGACACCTCGCCCTGGCTCAGCCTGGGCATTGTCGGCCTGGCCTGGCTGGCCGTCAGCTGGCTGGCCGTGCACCTGCTGCGCACGGGCTACAAGATCCGCCATTGACCGATAGTGAACCGCCCGCAGGCGGTTCGCGTTACGCTAGCGTCCCGCCCGGATGCGCACCCCCCGTTCCACCCACCATGACCGCCGACCAACTCCAAGACCTCATCGCCGCCGGCCTGGCCTGCGAGCATATCGACCTGCAGGGCGATGGCCGCCACTGGTATGCGACCATCGTTTCGGCCGAATTCGAAGGCAAGCGCCTGATCCAGCGCCACCAGCGCGTGTACGCCACGCTGGGCACGCGCATGCAGACGGACGAGGTGCACGCCCTGTCCATGAAGACCTTCACGCCCGCCGAATGGGCGGCGCAGCCGCGCTGAGCGGACGCAGCATCCCCAACCCCCTTTTCCTCCAGGTTTCGTGATGGACAAACTCCTCATCCGTGGCGGCCGCACCCTGCAGGGCGAGGTGCTGGTCTCCGGCGCCAAGAACGCCGCCCTGCCCGAACTGTGCGCCGCGTTGCTCACGGCCGAGCCGGTCACCCTGCTCAACGTGCCCCAGCTGCAGGATGTGAGCACCATGCTCACCCTGATCCGCAACATGGGTGTGGCGGCCGAGCGCAGTGCCGACGGCACCGTGCGCATCGACGCCAGCGGGTTGAACACCCCCGAGGCCCCGTACGAGCTGGTCAAGACCATGCGCGCCTCGGTGCTGGCCCTGGGGCCGCTGCTGGCGCGTTTCGGCGAGGCCACCGTGTCCCTGCCCGGGGGCTGCGCCATCGGCTCGCGCCCGGTGGACCAGCACATCAAGGGCCTGGCGACCATGAGCGCCGAGATCGTCGTCGAGCACGGCTACATGATCGCCAAGCTCCCTGCGGGCGCCACGCGCCTGAAGGGCGCGCGCATCACCACCGACATGGTCACCGTCACCGGTACCGAGAACTTCCTCATGGCCGCCGCGCTGGCCGAGGGCGAGACCGTGCTGGAGAACGCCGCTCAGGAGCCCGAGATCGTCGACCTGGCCGAGATGCTGATCGCCATGGGCGCGAAGATCGAAGGCCACGGCACCAGCCGCATCCGCATCCAGGGCGTGGAACGCCTGTCCGGCTGCACGCACCGCGTGGTGGCCGACCGCATCGAGGCCGGCACCTTCCTGTGCGCCGTGGCCGCCACCGGCGGCGACGTGCTGCTGCGCCATGGCCGCGCCGACCACCTGGACGCGGTGATCGAGAAGCTGCGCGAGGCGGGCGCGCAGGTGCAAGCAGAGGACGGCGGCATCCGCATCCAGAGCCCCGGAGCCGGCCAACTGCGCGCCCAAGGTTTCCGCACCACCGAATACCCGGGCTTTCCCACCGACATGCAGGCCCAGTTCATGGCGCTCAACTGCGTGGCGCAGGGCACTTCCACGGTGACCGAGACCATCTTCGAGAACCGCTTCATGCACGTGGATGAACTGGTGCGCCTGGGCGCCCGCATCCAGACCGACGGCAAGGTCGCCGTGATCGAAGGCCTGGGCAACGCTGAGGCCGTGGACCCGCCCCTGTCGGGCGCGACCGTCATGGCCACCGACCTGCGCGCCTCGGCCAGCCTCGTGATCGCCGGCCTGGTGGCCGACGGCGAGACCGTGGTGGACCGCATCTACCACCTGGACCGCGGCTACGACTGCATGGAAGCCAAGCTGCGCGGCATCGGCGCCGACATCGAGCGCGTGTCCTAAGAGAGAACCCCATGACCATGATCACCCTCGCCCTGTCCAAGGGCCGCATCTTCGACGAAACATTGCCGCTGCTGGCCGCTGCCGGCATCGAGGTGCTCGAAGACCCCGAGAAGTCGCGCAAGCTCATCCTGCCCACCAACCGCCCCGACGTGCGCGTGGTGCTGGTGCGCGCCACCGATGTGCCCACCTATGTGGAATACGGCGGCGCCGACATCGGCGTGACCGGCAAGGACACCCTGATCGAGCATGGCGGCCAGGGCCTGTACCAGCCGCTGGACTTGCAGATCGCCAAGTGCCGCGTGAGCGTGGCCGTGCGCAACGATTTCGACTACGAGCGCGCCGTCAAGCAGGGCTCGCGCCTGAAGGTGGCCACCAAGTACACCTCCATCGCGCGCGACTTCTTCGCCACCAAGGGCGTGCACGTGGACATGGTCAAGCTCTACGGCAGCATGGAGCTGGCGCCACTGATCGGCCTGTCCGACGCCATCGTCGACCTGGTCTCCACCGGCAACACCCTGCGTGCCAACAATCTGGTCGAGGTCGAGCGCATCATGGACATCAGTTCCTACCTCGTGGTCAACCAGGCCGCGCTCAAGCTCAAGCAGGCGCCGCTGCGCAGCATCATCGATGCGTTTGCTTCGGCCACCGCGGCCCGCGCCTGACCTGATTCCTTTCCCACTGCGACAAGAAAACGCCATGCAAGCCCAGCCCGTCCGCCTCCGTACCGACAGCGCCGATTTCGAAGCCGCCTTCCACGATCGCCTGCATTGGTCCGCCGACACGGACGCGGCCATCGAGCAGCGCGTGGCCGACATCCTGGCCGACGTGCAGGCCCGCGGTGACGCCGCGGTGCTCGACTACACGGCCCGCTTCGATGGCCTGGCCGCACCCGACATGGCCGCGCTGGAGCTCACCCAGGCCGATTTCAAGGCCGCCTTCGATGCCATTCCCGCCGCGCAGCGCGACGCACTGCAGGCCGCCGCCCGGCGCGTGCGCAGCTACCACGAAGCGCAGAAGAAGGCCTCGGGCGAGAGCTGGAGCTACCGCGACGAGGACGGCACCCTGCTGGGCCAGAAGGTCACGCCGCTGGACCGCGTGGGCATCTACGTGCCTGGCGGCAAGGCCGCCTACCCGTCGAGCCTGCTCATGAACGCCATCCCCGCCCACGTGGCCGGCGTGCAGGAGATCATCATGGTCGTGCCCACGCCCGTGCGCGGCAGCGTGGCGACCGGCGGGTCGGGCGCGCAACTGGCGTCCACCAAGGGCGAGCGCAACGAACTGGTGCTGGCCGCGGCCTATGTGGCCGGTGTCACGCGCGCCTTCACCATCGGCGGTGCGCAGGCGGTTGCGGCCCTGGCCTACGGTACGGCCACCGTGCCCAAGGTCGACAAGATCACCGGCCCGGGCAATGCCTATGTGGCCAGCGCCAAGAAGCGCGTGTTCGGCACCGTGGGCATCGACATGATCGCCGGCCCCAGCGAAATTCTGGTGCTGGCCGATGGCAGCACCCCGGCCGACTGGGTGGCCATGGACCTGTTCTCGCAGGCCGAGCACGACGAGCTGGCCCAGAGCATCCTGCTGTGCCCCGATGCTGCCTACCTCGACGCCGTGCAGCAGGCCATCGACCGCCTGCTTCCCGCCATGCCGCGCGCCGAGATCATCGCCAAGAGCCTGAACGGCCGTGGCGCGCTGATCCACACCCGCAGCATGGAAGAGGCCTGCGCCATCAGCAACCGCATCGCCCCCGAGCACCTGGAGGTCAGCAGCACCGATCCCCACCGCTGGGAGCCGCTGCTGCGCCACGCGGGCGCCATCTTCCTCGGGGCCTACACCAGCGAAAGCCTGGGCGACTACTGTGCCGGCCCCAACCACGTGCTGCCCACCAGCGGCACGGCACGCTTCAGCTCGCCGCTCGGGGTGTACGACTTTCAGAAGCGCAGTAGCCTCATCGAAGTGAGCGCGGCCGGCGCCCAGGTGCTCGGCACGGTGGCGGCGGAGCTGGCCTACGGCGAAGGCCTGCAGGCCCACGCGCGGGCGGCCGAGCTGCGGCTCACGCCCGTGCCGCCTGCACGGGGCTGAGCCCCCGCCGGCGTCAGGCGGCGCGCAACTGCATGCCGCCGGTGGCCGGAACGGCCGCCGGGCGGCTGGCACCGGGCTGTGCGCGGTGCAATGCCCAGTTCAGCAAGGCAGGGCGCTGGCCTTCGGCGCTCACGCGCAGCCGCACCGGGCCGGTGAACGACAGGCGCTGGCCGGCCTGCAGGAAGTAGTCTTCCAGCAGGCCGTCGCAGGTCACCCAGACACGGCCTTGCTCCACTTCCAGCAGGGCGGTCTCGCCCGCGCGGAATTCGAGCGTCTGCACGGCCTGGGGCGGTGGCAAGGGTTGGCGGTTCCACCGCAAGGCCAGGGCTTCGGGTCGTGGCAGCTGGACGGTGGTCGGTGGGCGGGGGCAGGGGGTAGGCAGGGTGTTCATGCCTTGTACTGTGCGCCGGCCCCGGCTGGCTCGCCAGCCACAGCCCGTGCCCAGCTGAAGCAGTACAGATGTGCGGCCGCAGGGGTCTGTGTTGTACGGAATGGCGCTCATCTGTATTGCCTGCTCTGCGGTGGGGCAGTACAGAATGGCACCATGGACGCCCAAGAGACCACGCCCCTGTACCTGCAGATCGCGGCCCAGCTGGCCGAACTGGTGCGCAACGGCACGCTCGCGCGCGGCGAGAAGATGCCTTCGGTGCGCGAGTTGGCACGCCAGCGCGGTGTGGCGCAGAGCACCGTGGTGCAGGCCTACCACTGGCTGGAGGACGCGCGCCTGATCACGGCGCGCCCGCGCTCGGGCTTCTTTGTCGCGGCGCGCCCTCTGAACCTGCCCGAGCCCACCATCCCGCGCCCGCTGCGCCGCCCGCGCGAAGTCTCGGTGGACTGGCTGGGCCAGCGCATCATGGGCCGCGCCCAGCCGGTGGACATGGTGTCCTTCAGCAGCGGCACGCCCGGGCCCGACATGCTCAACCCCGACCGCGTGCGCCGCGCCGTGGTGCGCGCCGTGCAACGCAACCGCCAGCTGCTGTGCACCTATCCCACCTCTGCAGGCCACCCGGAGGCGCGGCGTGCCCTGGCGCGTTACGCCGTGGCCCTGGGCTGCAGTCTGGACCCTGAGAACATCCTGGTCACCGGCGGCTGTATGGACAGCATCGCCCTGTGCCTGCGCGCCGCCACCCAGCCGGGCGATGTGGTGGCGCTCGAATCACCCACACACTTCTCTTTTCTCGAAGTGCTGCAGGGCCTGCACCTCAAGGCGCTGGAGATCCCCACGCACCCGCGCCACGGCATCTCGCTCGATGCCCTGCAGCTGGCCCTGGACACCCAGCCCGTCAAGGCGCTGATGGTCGTGCCCACGCTGAGCAACCCCCTGGGCAGCTGCATGCCCCAGCCCGAGCGCCGGCGCTTGGCGCAGATGGCCTCGCGCCATGGCATGGCCGTCATCGAGGATGCGATCTACAACGACCTGGCCGAATCCGACGAGATGCGCCGCACCGTCAAGTCCTACGACACCACGGGCCATGTGATGCTCTGCGATTCCTTCTCCAAGACCCTGGCGCCCGGCCTGCGCCTGGGCTGGGTCGAGGCCGGGCGCTGGACCGAGCAACTGCGCAGCATCAAGGACATGCAGGCCGGCGGCCAGTCGGCCGTTCTGGAGCTGGCGCTGGCCGACCTCATCAACCAGAGCGGCCATGCTGCCGCCATGCGCCAGCTGCGTGCGGCGGCCGCGGCCCGGCTCGACGAGGTGCGGGCCATCATTGGCGCGCATTTCCCGCCGGGCACGCGGGTCAGCGATCCGCCGGGCGGCATGCTGCTGTGGGTGGAGCTGCCGCGCGCACTCGATTCGGTGCAGTTGCACGAAGCCTGCCTGGCAAAGAACATCCTCGTCGCCCCGGGCACGGTGTTCAGCGCCAGCGGGCGCTTTCGCAACTGCCTGCGCATCGGCGTGGGCAGTGACTGGACCCCGGCCCACCTGGAGGCCTTGCGCACGGTGGGCGACATGGCCTGCCGGGTGCTGGAGGGAGCAGGGCGCAAAGCGGCCTGAAAATCACACGAACTTCGTGAAGCACGAAGTTCGTGTATTATTTGCCGTATGAAGAACGTCACCATCACCATGGACGACAGCGTCGCCGAATGGGTGCGCGTGGAAGCGGCCAAGCGCGGCAGCAGCGTCTCGCGCCTGCTGGGCGAATGGTTGGCCGAGAAGATGCGCCAGGAAGACGCTTACGCCCAGGCCATGCGCGAAGCCTTGGGCTTTGAGAGCTGGGGTGCGTCCAGCGGCCCCTATGTGCCGCGCGAGACTTTGTTCCGGCGATGAGCAGCGGCACCACCCCCCTCTTCGTCGACACCGAGCTGCTGCTGGCCAGCGTCGACGAGCGCGACTCTGCGCGCCAGGCCCGGGCGCGCGAATGGCTCACGTTCTGCTGGCAGACACGCAGCGGGCGCATCAGCTCCCAGGTGCTCAACGAGCTGTACAACCAGGCCATTCAACGCTTCGATGGCCCGCGCACCGTGCAGCTGGTGCGCGCCCAGGTGCGCCGCCTGCGCGTGTGGCTGCCGCCGCACCTCGATGCCTACACGGTCGATGGCGCCTGGGACCTGCAGGACCGCTACCGCCTGGGCTACTGGGACGCGCTCATCGTCTCCTCCGCCCACCAGCAGGGCTGCCGCTACCTGCTGACCGAGGCATTGCCGCACGACCAGGTGCTGGACGCCGTGCGCTGCATCAATCCTTTCCTTGTAGCCCCCAACGAACTGGACACCGCCGAATGACCACGACTGCAAGCCTTTCCGCCGCCCTCAACCGCATCCGTGCCGACGTGCGCGCCATGCACGCCTACGGTGTGCAGCCCTCCACGGGCATGCTCAAGATGGATGCCATGGAAAACCCCTTCCGCCTGCCGGCCCACCTGCAGGCGGCCCTGGGCCAGCGCCTGGGTGCACTCGCACTCAACCGCTACCCCGGCGAGCGCCTGAACGACCTCAAGGCCGCCCTGGCCAAGTACGCCGGCCTGCCCGAGGGGCACGGCATCGTGCTGGGCAACGGCTCGGACGAGCTCATCACCCTCTTGGCCCTGGCTTGCGCCCAGCCCGGCGCGCGCGCCACCATGCTCGCGCCCATGCCCGGCTTCGTGATGTACCCGCTCTCCGCGCAACTGCAGGGCCTGGACTTCGTCAGCGTGCCGCTCACGCCCGATTTCGAGCTCGATGAGCCCGCCATGCTGGCTGCCATTGCCCAGCACCGCCCGGCCATCACCTACATCGCCTACCCCAACAACCCCACGGCCACGCTGTGGGACGAGGGTGCCGTGCAGCGCATCGTCGACGCGGTGGGCGCGGTGGGCGGCTTCGTGGTGATGGACGAGGCCTACCAGCCCTTTGCCAGCCGCACCTTCATCGACCGCATGCGCGCCGAGCCTGAGCGCAATGCCCACGTGCTGCTCATGCGCACGCTCAGCAAATTCGGCCTGGCCGGCGTGCGCCTGGGCTACCTCATCGGCCCGGCCGCCGTGGTGGCCGAGATCGACAAGGTGCGCCCGCCCTACAACGTGAGCGTGCTCAACTGCGAGGCCGCGCTGTTCGCGCTGGAGCATGCCGACGTGTTCGCCGACCAGGCCGCCGAGTTGCGCGCCCAGCGCACGGTCCTGGTGCAGGCGCTCAAAGCCATGCCAGGCATCGAAAAGTGCTGGGACAGCGAGGCCAACATGGTGCTCGTGCGTGTGGCGGATTCCGCCACAGTCTACGAGGGCATGAAAAAGCGCAAGGTCCTGGTCAAGAACGTTTCTACAATGCACCCATTGCTGGCGAACTGCCTGCGCCTCACCGTGGGCAATGCCGACGACAACGCGCAGATGCTTGCCGCACTCCAAGCCTCCCTATGACTTCTTCTGCTCTCGTACCCTCCGCACCGGCCGACCCCTCGGCCGATCGCACCGCCGAGGTGAGCCGCAACACCGCCGAGACGCACATCACCGTGCGCCTCAATCTCGACGGCACCGGCCAGGCCAAGCTGCACACCGGCATCGGCTTCTTCGACCACATGCTCGACCAGATCGCGCGCCATGGCCTGATCGACCTGGAGATCGACTGCGATGGCGACCTGCACATCGATGGCCACCACACGGTGGAAGACGTGGGCATCACCCTGGGCCAGGCCTTCGCGCGCGCCGTGGGCGACAAGAAGGGCATCACCCGCTACGGCCACGCCTACGTGCCGCTGGACGAGGCCCTGAGCCGCGTCGTGGTCGACTTCTCGGGCCGCCCGGGCCTGCACCTGCACATCCCGTTCACGGCCGGCAGCATCGGCGGTTTCGACACCCAGCTGACCTACGAGTTCTTCCAGGGCTTCGTGAACCATGCGGGCGTGACCCTGCACATCGACAACCTCAAGGGCATCAACGCGCACCACCAGTGCGAGACGGTGTTCAAGGCCTTTGCCCGCGCGCTGCGCGCAGCGCTCACGCGCGACCCGCGAGCGGCCGGAACGATTCCGTCCACCAAGGGCAGTCTCTGATCCTCTCTCCCGCCAGGAAAAAAGGCCAGCATCGCTTTTGTCCCCTGCGTTGACAGCTATGAATATGGAAGCAAAAACCGTCGCCGTGGTTGATTACGGCATGGGCAACCTGCGCTCGGTGTCGCAGGCCGTGCAGGCCGCCGCGCAAGGCTCCGGCTGGACCGTGGTCGTCACCTCGCGCCCCGAAGACGTGCGCGCCGCCCAACGCATCGTGCTGCCGGGGCAGGGCGCCATGCCCGACTGCATGCGTGAGCTGCGCGATTCGGGCCTGCAGGAGTCCGTGCTGGAGGCCGCGGCGCAAAAGCCGATGTTCGGCGTCTGCGTGGGCATGCAGATGCTGCTGGACCACAGCGCCGAGGGCGATACCCCCGGCCTGTCGCTGATTCCCGGCGAGGTGCGCAAGTTCGACCTGGCCGGTCGCACCCAGCCCGATGGCAGCCGCTTCAAGGTGCCGCAGATGGGCTGGAACCAGGTGCGCCAGGTGGCGCACGCGGGTGCCGTTCATCCCGTCTGGGCCGGCGTGCCCGATGGCAGCTACTTTTACTTTGTGCACAGTTTCTACGCGCGCCCGCAGAACGCGGCCCATTGCGCGGGCGAGACCGACTACGGCGGTGTATTCGCCGCGGCGATTGCACGCGATAATATTTTTGCCACGCAGTTCCACCCCGAGAAAAGTGCGGAGCACGGCCTGGCGCTGTACCGCAATTTCCTCCACTGGAATCCCTGAAACCTCCAACCACCCTGTTCGGGCCGAGCCCTGCCTCGCCCTTTTCCACCCGAACCCACCATGCTGCTCATCCCCGCCATCGACCTCAAGGACGGCCACTGCGTACGCCTCAAGCAAGGCGATATGGACCAATCCACCACCTTCGGTGAAGACCCTGCCGCCATGGCGCGCAAGTGGCTGGAGGCCGGCGCGCGCCGCCTGCACCTGGTGGACCTGAATGGCGCCTTTGCCGGCGTGCCCAAGAACTTCAGCGCCATCAAGTCCATCCTCAAGGAAGTGGGCGAGGACATCCCGGTGCAGCTCGGTGGCGGCATCCGTGACCTGGACACCATCGAGAAATACATCGATGGCGGCCTGCGCTACGTGATCATCGGCACCGCGGCCGTGAAGAACCCTGGTTTCCTCAAGGACGCCTGCAGCGCCTTCGGCGGCCACATCATCGTCGGCCTGGACGCCAAGGACGGCAAGGTTGCGACCGACGGCTGGAGCAAGCTCACCGGCCACGAGGTGGTCGACCTGGCCAAGAAGTTCGAGGACTGGGGCGTCGAGTCCATCATCTACACCGACATCGGCCGCGACGGCATGCTCTCGGGCATCAACATCGACGCCACCGTCAAGCTCGCGCAGT
Organism: Acidovorax sp. FW305-C-20-28; assembly: GCF_058783375.1. Taxonomy (NCBI): domain Bacteria; kingdom Pseudomonadati; phylum Pseudomonadota; class Betaproteobacteria; order Burkholderiales; family Comamonadaceae; genus Acidovorax; species Acidovorax sp. FW305-C-20-28. The sequence continues at coordinate 83,152 of NZ_JBYSYM010000010.1, forward strand.
CGCTGAGCATTCCTGTGATCGCCTCGGGCGGCCTGTCCAACATGGCCGACATCGAGCAGCTGTGCGCGGTCGAGGGCGAGGGCGTCGAGGGCGTCATCTGCGGCCGCGCCATCTACAGCGGCGACCTCGATTTCACCGCCGCCCAGGCGCGCGCCGACGAACTGAATGGATAAGCCCCTGCGGGGCCGTTGACCACATGCTTGCCAAACGCATCATCCCCTGCCTGGACGTGACCGGAGGCCGCGTGGTCAAGGGCGTCAACTTCGTCGAGCTGCGCGACGCGGGCGACCCGGTCGAGATCGCCGCGCGCTACAACGCGCAGGGCGCGGACGAACTCACCTTCCTCGATATCACCGCCACCAGCGATGGGCGTGACCTGATCCTGCCCATCATCGAAGCCGTGGCCAGCCAGGTGTTCATTCCGCTCACCGTGGGCGGTGGCGTGCGCACCGTGGCCGACGTGCGCCGCCTGCTCAATGCAGGTGCCGACAAGACCAGCTTCAACTCGGCCGCGATCGCCGACCCCGACGTGATCAATGCCGCATCGGACAGGTATGGCGCGCAGTGCATCGTGGTGGCCATCGACGCCAAGCGCCGCTCCGACGAGGACGCGCAGCGCGCCGGCGCCGACGGCAAGCCGGTGGGCCCCGGTTGGGACGTGTACAGCCATGGCGGTCGCAAGAACACCGGCCTGGACGCTGTGGCCTGGGCCACCGAGATGGCGCGCCGCGGTGCGGGCGAGATCCTGCTGACCAGCATGGACCGCGATGGCACCAAGGCCGGCTTCGACCTGGCGCTCACGCGCGCCGTGAGCGATGCGGTCAGCGTGCCCGTGATCGCCTCAGGCGGCGTGGGCAACCTCGACCACCTGGCCGATGGCATCCAGCTCGGTGGCGCCGACGCGGTGCTGGCCGCCAGCATCTTCCACTACGGCGAGTACACCGTGGGCCAGTCCAAGCAGCACATGGCAGGGCGTGGCATCCCTGTGCGCCTGTGAGGCAGCCTTGCGCGCTGGCCTTGGCGGCCGCCATGGCGCTGGGCGCCGGCTTTGCTGCAGCGCCAGCCGCTGCGCAGCAGGTGCCGGCCCCCTCCTATGCCCGCGGCTATTTCGACCGCCTGCCCTGCGTGGACCGCATCGGCCGCTGCTTTGACGCGACCATCGGCGGCAAGGCCGTGCAGGTCATTGCCGACAAGGCCGAGTTCGACAAGCTCAAGACCCTGCTCAAGGAATTGAACGACAACGTGCGCGATGTCTACTGGATCGTGCGCGAGCCCGTGGATGGCAAGGTGGCGCTCGATGTGCTCACGCGCCCCAACGCCATGGGCCTGCCCCATGTGGGCGAAGAAAAGGAAGAGCCCGATGTCACGGTCTACGCGCTCGATGGCCAGGACCTGGACAGCGAGCCCGAGATGGTGGCGCGCCAGGATGTGCGGGTCAACGGCCAGCCCGTGGTCACACAGCAGGAAACGCTGACGCAGGACTTCCTGCCCCCGGGCCGCTACGCCATGGCCATCAAGTACCTGGGGCGCAAGAACTGGGACCGCAAATGGGTGTTCCTGACGGTCGCCCAGCCTTGATGCCTTGAGCGGGCTGCGGTGGGCCACCACGCCTACGCGGTCGGCCAGCGCGAAGGCCTGAAGCCCTCTGCTGCCGGGGGCGGGCCTTGCAGCGGCAGCCACAGCTGCACCACGGTGCCGCCCCGGTCACCCAGAAAGATGCGCGCACGGCCGCCGAGCTGGCGCGCGCGCTCCTCGATGTGGCCCAGTCCGCGGCCCTGGTGACCTTCGGGCCGGGCCTGCAGCCCGTGCCCATCGTCCTCGATCTGCACGCACACCCCCGGTCCCGCATCCCGCGTGGCCGACAGCGTGACATGGGCCGCCCCGGAGTGCTTGACCACGTTGGCCAGCGCCTCCTGCACGATGCGCAGCACATGCAGTGCGGCCGGGGCGTCCAGCCAGGGCAGGGGCGGCAGATCGTCCATGTGCCAGTGCAGGGTGATGCCGCCCTGGGCGAGGCGGTGGCCCACGCGCTGGCGCAAGGTGGCCAGCAGGGTGGTCAGGTCCTGGTCGATGGGTTCCATTGAATCGATGGTCAGGCGCAGGTCTTCCAGGCACTCGCGCAGCACCTGGGCCATCTCGCTCTGCGACAGGCGGCCCTGCTCGATCTGGCCCAGGGACGACACCAGCATGGCACCCAGGCCATCGTGCATGTCGCGCGTGAGCCGCTGGCGCTCGGCCAGGCGCACGCGCTCGCCCTCCACTTCGGCCAGCAGGGCGAAGTTGCTCTGCAGCGCGCGCTGCTGCTCCGCCAGCTTGTCCTGCAGCACCTGGGCTGCGCCCTCCGCATGCTCCAGCGCACCGATGTAGCGCCGGTTCACGGCATACAGAAAAGCGCCCAGCACCAGCACCATGGCGTAGGGCATGAGGTACAGGCTTTCGGGGGAAATGCGCAGCTGCAGCAACGCCAGGTCGTGCACGCCGAGCACCAGGCAGATGCACAGCGCCACGGCCAGCACCCGCAACTCGCGGCTGCCGCGCCAGGCCGACCAGGTGATCAGCAGGGTCACGCCCATCGCCACCAGCGTGTTGGCGGCATGCAGCAGCAGTGGCGTGTCCAGCGCCCAGGGCAGGAACGGCATGGAGACGGCCGAGACCAGCAGCGCAAAGCCCAGCAGCAGGCGCTCCACCGAGGGAAAGCTGCGCGTCGCGAAGCGCAGCGAGAACAGGTAGACCAGCAGCATGACCCAGGTCATCGAGGCATCGGTGGCCCACCAGAACCAGCGCAGGGCATCGAGGTTCTGGGGCAGCTCGATACCGTAGTGCAGGTTGCGAAACCACCAGGCCAGCGAGGCGAGACCGAAGTACAGGTAGGCCGTGTCCTGGCGGCGGCGCCACCAGAAGGCCAGCGAGAACAAACCCAGCATGACCAGCGTGGTGCTGGCTGCCAGGGGCACGGTGACGACCCAGCGCTGGCGCGCCGACCACAGGGCCTGGACCTCGGGCTCCGGCCCCATCCACAGGCGGCTCAGGGCATAGCTGCCATCGGCGCGCGGTGGCAGCGCGAGGAACAGGCGGCAAGGGCCCGGGGATTGGGAGGCGGCACCGGGCAGGCGCAGCAGGATGGGCTGGTTCCACTGCGAAGGCCAGGCCGGGCTGTTGTCCAGCAACTGCCGCGTGCCCTGTGCGGTTCGCAGCCAGACCTGCAGGGGGCCGCCGTTGACGCGCGGCAGGTACAGGGCCAGGGTTTCCTGTGCGACGGGCGCAGGGCATGCGGTGCGGTACCAGACCGTGGGCCAAGGCAGGTTGACGGCGGCGCGCGTGGTCGGGTCGCGCTGTACCGCCTGCGGCAGTTCCACCGGCAGCCAGTCCCCTGGTGCAGCGTCTGCAGGCGGGCCGATGGAGGGCTCGGCGCCTGGTGCCGGCGCCCAGCGCTCCACGCGTGTCACCGCCATGGTGTCGCCGGCCTCGGTGCCGGCGGCCTGGGCCGGCACAGACCCCAGGGCCAGGCTGGCGGCCACGATCCAGCGCAGGCCCTGCCGGCATGCCGCTCTTGGGCGTGAAGGGCGGGCCACGGGCATCACGGGGCCGCGGCCTTCAGTCGCCCATCAGCCCGCGCTTGCGGGCCTCGTAGACCGCCTCCGCGCGGGAATGCACCTGCAATTTGCGGTAGCTGCGCTTGACATAGGTGAGCACGGTTTGCTGGGTTACGCCCATCATCTGCGCGATCTCGCGGTAGCTGTAGCCCTTGGCGGCCATGCCGAGCATCTCGCATTCGCGCTCGCTGAGCAGGCCCGCGTCGGCTTCGCTGGCCGATGGATCGAGCGCACTGGCCTGCGGGCGCTGGCGCGACAGGCCCGCAGGGGCGAGCCGGGTCAGCAGGCGCCGCGCGATCACGGGGCTGATGGGGCTGCCGCCGGCATGCACGGCGCGCACCATTTCGGCCAGGTCCAGGGCCGGCGTGTCCTTGAGCACATAGCCCGTGGCGCCGGCCGCCAGCGCCTGCATGACATGGGCCTCGTCGCCGAACACGGTGACCACCACCACCTCGCAATGGGGTGCGACATCGGCGCTGCGCGCAATCACCTCGATGCCGTTGAGGTCGGGCAGCCCCAGGTCCAGCAGCAGCACCTGGGGCTGGTGCCGCGCCAACAAGGCCAGGCCCGAGGCCGCATCACCGGCGGCGCCCACCAGGCGCAGGTCGGGCGCGGCGGCAATGCTGTCGCACAGGCGCTGCCGGAAGGGCGGGTCGTCCTCGATCACAAGCACAGAGAGCAAAGCGGACATGGATGGGCGGGCCTCGGAAAAGCGCGGCGGTGCATTTCATGATACGCGGCGCCCGCTGTCACAGCTGCTTGCACTTGAACCGTTTTGTCCCGCGTTCGAGGGACAGACGCTTGCCGTCCCGGCCGGAAGAATCCAGGGCATCCCATCCACCGCAGGAGTTGTTCCATGTCTGGCCTTTTTCTTCGAACCATCGTGCTGGCGGGCGCTCTGGTCGGTCTCTCGCACCCGGCCGCCGCGGCCATTCCGCACATCGTCATCGGCGACTACCACATGCTGCTGCTCAACGCCGACGGTAGCGTCACGTCCTGGGGGCGCGGCGACTCCGGACAGTTGGGCCGGGGCCAGGCCGACCGCAACAACCCGGCGCCCGCGAAGATCGCGGCACTGGGCAACGATGTGGTGGCCGTGACCGCCGGCGGCGCGCTGTCGGCCGCCGTGAAGTCCGATGGCACGGTCTGGGTCTGGGGCAATGTCTCCGACGGCCTGATCGGCTCCAACACCTCGGGCGGGCAGTTCCGCTACGAGCCTGTGCAGGTGCCGGGTCTTTCCGGCATGGTCTCGGTGCTGGCCGCGACCAACGGCTACTCGCTCTATGCCACCGACGGCAATGGCCAGATCTGGGCCTGGGGATACGACAATGGCTATGGCAACCTGGGGCTGGGCCCGGGGGCACCCCAGCACCGGGGGCAGCCGCTGCCCGTGGCGGGTGCCACCGGCATCGTGCAACTGGCCGTGACCGGCACGCAGATGATCGGCCGCCGCCAGGACGGCAGCCTGATCGGCTGGGGCAGCAACAGCGCCCGTGACAACCCGCTGCAGGCCGTCACTTCCTCCACCGACCCGCTGGGGGTGACGGCCCTCAAGCCCAACGGGCTGTCGTTCATCGACGCCACTGCCACGGGCAACGCGGCTGGCCTGTACTACGGCATCAAGAACGGCCAGGCGCTGGCCTGGGGAGATACCAACAGCGGCATGCTGACCTGCGGCCAGGAGAGCGCGCTGACGGCGGCCCAGCCCTACACCATCAAGAACCTGTCCAACCTGCGCCAGATCGCCGCGGGCGGTGGTGCTGCGCTGTTCGTGGACGGCGCCGGCGCCGTGTTCGCCTGCGGCCAGGGGGATCGAGGTCTTTTGGGCGATGGCACCACGGTGTCCACCAAATGGGATTCGGTGCCGGCCAATGCCAAGGCGGGCCCGGTGCGGGTGCAGGGCCTGCCGGGCCCGGTGTCCTACGTCTTCACGGGCGCCTTCGCCGCGGCGGCGCTCATGCCCGATGGCGCGGTCTACACCTGGGGTCGTACCGATGGTGGCGTGCTGGGCAATGGCGTGACCACCGCCAACGGGGTCGTGAGCACGCCCACGCGCATCGCGCTCAATGCAGGGGTGGACAACAGCGGCAACCCGGGCAACGTCGGCAACCCGGGCGGCACGAATCCGGGCACCGGCACGCCGGCACCGGGCACCGAGCCGGCCTTCAGCACGGCCCAGAGCGGCCCGCTGAACAACCTCACGGCCAAGGCCGGCATCACCCTGCCGGCCTCCCACGCGGGCCAGCCCGGCGCCATCTTCCTGGCCCTGCTGCTGCCCGATGGGCGCCTGCTCATGCTCGATGGCGCGACGTCCAGCTTCGTTCCCGCCATGGCGGCCCTGTACACCGGGGCGCTGCCGGTGTCGGCCCCGGTGCTCGACATCCGTGGCATGGACCTGAGCACCCTGGCGGGCAGCAACATCTACCTGGGCTATGGCCTGGGGGTCAATTCCCTGGCCGCGCTCTACGAGATGCTGCGTGCGGGGCGCTATTCCAACGTCCTGACACTGCGCTGAGCGCTACCGCGCTGCCCGGCCCGAGCACCGCCTGCACCCTGCAGGTGGCGCTCGGGCCTTTGGCCATTTCGGGGCCGCCAATGCCCTGCCTGGGGTCGGTCATTCAAATCGCCGACAATCCGGGCCATGAACTGGCTCAACGAAGTGAAATGGGATGCGCAGGGCCTGGTGCCCGTGATCGCGCAGGAGCAGGGCACGGGCGACGTGCTGATGTTTGCCTGGATGAACCGCGAGGCGCTGGAAAAGACCGCCGAACTCGGCCGGGCCGTGTACTTCAGCCGCTCGCGCGGCAAGCTGTGGTTCAAGGGCGAGGAATCGGGCCATGTGCAGACGGTGCACGAGATCCGCCTGGACTGCGACAACGACGTGGTGCTGCTCAAGGTGACCCAGCTGGGCCATGCGCCCGGCATCGCCTGCCACACGGGCCGCCACAGCTGCTTCTTCAGCGTGCTCAAGGACGGGGCGTGGACTCCCGTCGATCCGGTCTTGAAAGACCCCGAATCCATCTACAAATAAGACCATGAGCTCCAACGATTCCCTCGCTCGCCTGGCCGCCGTCATCGAGAGCCGCAAGCCCGCCAACGGGGGCGACCCCGAGAAGAGCTATGTCTCGCGCCTGCTGCACAAGGGGCCCGATGCCTTTCTCAAGAAGATCGGCGAGGAGGCCACCGAGGTGGTCATGGCCGCCAAGGACGTGGACCATGGCGCCGACGCCAGCAAGCTGGTCTACGAGGTGGCCGACCTGTGGTTCCACTCCATGATCGCGCTGGCCCACTATGGCCTGTCGCCCGCCGACGTGGTCACCGAGCTCGAGCGCCGGGAGGGCACCAGCGGCATCGAGGAGAAAGCCCTGCGCAAGGCCGTTGCGCGTGCAGCCCACGAGGAAGGATCTCCATGAGCGACATCATCGACGTGCGAACCAATGACCAGAAGGCCGAGGGCCTCAAGAACATCGGCTGGGTCAGCTATGTGCTGCACCTGATCGTGGCCCTGGGCGCCGTGCTGCCAGGCACGCAGGCCAGTGCCTTGCTGCTGATCATTGCCCTGGTGATCGACCTGGTCAAGCGCGGCGATGCCATGGGTACCTGGCAGGAAAACCATTTCTCCTGGCGCATCCGCTCGGTGATCTGGGCCGGGGTGCTGTATGCCGTGACCGCGGTCCTGTGGCTGTTCTTCATCATTCCCGGCTGGATCGCCTGGGGCCTCATCTCGCTGTGGTTCCTGTACCGCATCGTGCGCGGCATGCTGGCCATGAGCAAGAACCAGGCGGTGGATGCCTGAATCCCACGCACCGCGGCGCCTGAACCTGGCGCTGCAGGGCGGGGGCTCGCACGGCGCGCTGACCTGGGGCGTGCTCGATGCCTTGCTCGAAGACGGGCAGTGGCAGCTCGATGGCATCAGCGGCACCAGCGCAGGGGCCATGAATGCCGTGGCCCTGGCGCATGGTTTTGCCCAGGCGGCGCAGGCCCACAAGGACCCTGTGGAGGCCCGTGCCGCTGGCTGCGCCCTGGCGCGTGAGTCCCTTGCGCGGCTGTGGGAGGGCGTTGGATCGCTGGGCAGCCTGACCTGGGGCACGCCCCTGTCGGCGGCCAACCCGCTGATGGGCATGATGGCCCAGTGGTTCTCGCCCTACCAGACCAATCCGCTGGGCTTCAACCCGCTGCGCCAGTTGCTCGAGCGCGAAGTCGATTTCGGCCTGCTGTGCTCGGCGCGTGCCAGCATCGAGAGCGTGGTGCCCCAGGTGTTCGTGTGCGCCACCAATGTGCGCACGGGGCGCGGCGAGATCTTCTCGGGCCCGCGCCTGAGTGCCGACGCCGTGATGGCCTCGGCCTGCCTGCCCATGGTGTTCAAGGCCGTGGAGATCGATGGCGAGCACTACTGGGACGGCGGCTACTCGGGCAACCCGGCGCTGCACCCGCTGATCTACCAGACCGAGACCTCGGACATCCTGCTGGTGCAGATCAACCCCATCGAGCATCTTTCCGTGCCGGACAACGCGCACGAGATCATGGAGCGCATGAACGAGGTGACCTTCAATGCCAGCCTGCTGGCCGAGCTGCGTGCCATCGAGTTCGTGCGCCGGCTGCTGGCCGAGGGCAGGCTCGATGCGCGGCGCTACAAGAACGTGCTCATGCACCGCATCGACGGGGGCGCGGTGCTCGCGCCCTTCGGAGCCGACAGCAAGGTGCGCGCCGACACCTCCTTCGTGCGCCAGCTGTTCGAGCTGGGGCGCAAGGCCGGCAAGAACTGGATGAAGGCGCACCGCAAGGACGTGGGTGTGCGCCCGAGCATCAAGATCACCGACAATGCGTGAATGAATGTGCCGCAAGGCAACCCCACCGCCTCTTTTTTCACCATGCACGACCCGAACTGCCTTTTCTGCAAAATCATCGCAGGCCAGATTCCTTCGAAGAAGGTCTATGAGGACGAGGAGGTCTTTGCCTTCCACGATATCCACCCCTGGGCTCCTGTGCATTTCCTCATGGTTCCGAAGGAGCATGTCCCTTCCATGGCGCAGGTGACCGAGGCGCATGCCGGTGTGCTGGGGCGCATGATGGCGCTGGCACCCAAGCTGGCCCTGGAGCAAGGCTGCAATCCCTATCCGGAAGGCGGTTTTCGCATCGTGGTAAACACGGGGCTTGAAGGCGGGCAGGAGATCCACCACCTGCACATCCATGTGATGGGCGGCCCCCGCCCGTGGCTCAAAGGCTGACGCGAACTGACGCTCCACGCCGATAGACCCCTGCACCGAAGCAGGGTGTGTGAACTCCGGTCACGGCCGGGGTCTAAAATGATTGCAATACGTTAGGAGATATTCCATGGGCTCTTTTTCCATCTGGCACTGGCTGATCGTGCTGCTGATCGTCGTCATGGTCTTCGGCACCAAGAAGCTCAAGAACATGGGTTCCGACCTCGGGGGCGCCGTCAAGGGCTTCAAGGACGGCATGAAGGACGGCTCCACTGCGGACAGCGGTGCGGTCAACCCCCCGGCAGGCCAGGTGGCCAACAGCCAGGCGGCCGACAAGACCACCATCGACGTCGAAGCCAAGCAAAAGAGCTGATCGCTGAGCGGACGCCTGCTTCATGATCGATATTGGCCTGTCCAAGATGGCGCTGATCGGCGCCGTGGCGCTGATCGTCATCGGCCCCGAGAAGCTGCCGCGCGTGGCCCGCACGGTGGGCACCCTGCTGGGCAAGGCGCAGCGTTACGTGTCCGACGTCAAGGCCGAGGTCAACCGGTCCATGGAGCTCGATGAGCTGCGCAAGATGAAGGACACGGTGGAGGGGGCGGCACGCGATGTGCAGCAGTCCATCCAGACCGGCGCCAGCGAGTTCGAGAAGGACTGGGCGGCTGCCACGGACATGAGCACCCCCGAGCCGTTCGAGCCGGCGGTGGTGGTGCCGGCGTACAAGCACCCGGGCAAGAACTGGCGGCTCAAGCGCGGAGCCACGCCCCAGTGGTACAAGTCGCGCAGTGGCGTGCGTACCAAGGCGCAGTCCGGCGCAGCACGCGTTGCCCGCTACCGGCCCCAGAAATTCCATTGACGATGCCGCGCCGCACTTCCCGTGCGCGCGGCATGGGCGCGCCCCACGCCCTCTGAAAATCCAACATGTCCGAAACTCCCTCCAAAGAAGACGAGCTGGCCGGTACCGAGCAGCCGTTCGTGCAGCACCTGATGGAGCTGCGCGACCGCCTGCTCAAGGCCATTGTCGCCATCGCCATTGCGGCGGCGATCCTGTTCTTCTTTCCCGGCCCTGGCGCGCTGTACGATTTTCTGGCCGCCCCGCTGGTGGCGCACCTGCCCAAGGGGGCCACGCTGATCGCCACCTCGGTGATCTCGCCCTTCATGGTGCCGCTCAAGATCCTGCTGATGTCGGCCTTCCTGCTGGCGCTGCCCTTTGTGCTGTGGCAGGTCTGGGCCTTCGTGGCGCCGGGCCTGTATTCGCACGAGAAGAAGCTGGTGCTGCCGCTGGTGATCTCCAGCACCCTGCTGTTTTTCGTGGGCGTGGCGTTTTGCTACTACTTCGTGTTCGGCCAGGTGTTTGCCTTCATCCAGAGCTTTGCGCCCAAGAGCATCACGGCCGCGCCTGACATCGAGGCCTACCTGAGCTTCGTGCTCTCGATGTTCCTGGCCTTCGGCCTGGCGTTCGAAGTGCCGATCGCGGTGGTGGTGCTGGCGCGCATGGGCATCGTCAGTGTGGAAAAACTCAAGAGCTTTCGCGGCTACTTCGTTGTGGCGGCCTTCGTCGTGGCGGCGGTCGTGACGCCCCCGGACGTGGTCTCGCAGCTCGCGCTGGCTGTGCCCATGTGCATCCTCTACGAGATCGGTATCTGGGCGGCGCAGATCTTCATCAAGCACACCAAGGCGCCTGAAGAGACCGACGAAGCGGCTTCGTCATCGTCGTCATCCTGAGCTTCGCAATCGATGGATCTGCCGCCTCGGAAGGCGGCGCAAAAAAAAGCAACTGCCGCACGCCGCGCCAGTTGCTTTTTTCATGGTCTGTGAGCGCAAGCCAGGCGCTGCCAGCCTGCTTGCCTACCTTCGAACGTTGCGCTGGGGGCGGGGGCGCACACCGGGGGTGATGTTCAGCTCCACCAGGGCATCGGCCCGCTTCACGTTGAAGGGGGCTGCGGTGCCGGGCTTGAGGGCCGCCACGGCGCTGAGCAGCTCGGAGACATTGCCCACGTTCTTGCCATCCACCTTCACGATCACGTCGCCCGGGCGCATGCCGGCCTGGGCGGCGGGGCCGTCCTGCAGCACGCCGGTGATGATCACGCCTTCGGAGGCCTTCACGCCGAAGGTTTCGGCGAGTTCGGGTGAGAGTTCATTGGGCTCCACGCCGATCCAGCCGCGCGTGACCTGGCCGTCCTTGACGATGCCGTCGAGCACCAGGCGCGCCGTGGACACCGGGATCGCGAAACCGATGCCCATGCTGCCGCCCGAGCGCGAGTAGATGGCGGTGTTGATGCCCAGCAGGTTGCCATTGACGTCCACCAGGGCGCCGCCGGAGTTGCCGGGGTTGATGGCGGCGTCGGTCTGGATGAAGTTCTCGAAGGTGTTGATGCCGAGCTGGGTGCGGCCCAGGGCACTGACGATGCCGCTGGTCACCGTCTGGCCCACGCCGAAGGGGTTGCCGATGGCCAGCACCTGGTCGCCCACATCCAGGGTGTCCGAGTTGCCCAGCACGATCACGGGCAGCTTGTCGAGCTCGATGCGCAGGATGGCCAGGTCGGTCTCGGGGTCGGTGCCGATCACGCGCGCCCGGGCACGCCGGCTGTCGGTGAGCGTGACCTCGATCTCGTCGGCGCCTTCCACCACGTGGTTGTTGGTGAGGATGTAGCCATCGGGGCTGATGATCACGCCGCTGCCCAGGCCGGCCTGCTGCTGCTGGCCGCCCTGGTCGCCGAAGAAGAACTGGAACCATGGGTCGTTGCTGCGCGGGTGCCGCACGGCCTTGCTGGTGTTGATGCTCACCACGGCAGGCGCTGCCTTGCGCGCGGCAGCGCTGAAGCTGCCTGCGGCCGGTTGTTGGCTGGCTGCTGCGGTGTTGGCGGGGGCTTCGATCAAGGCGATGCCTGCACCCGAGCGCACGGTGCCACGCCCCAGCCAGCTGGGCTGCAGGGTGGCAACAACAAAGTAGGCGGCAACGAACACGGTCACAGCCTGGGAAAACAGCAGCCAGATGCGCTTCATGGGGAGGGGGCCAAGGGGACAATCGGGACGCCATTGTGCGCCATCGTCCATGGAGCGCTGCCGCGCAGTCCCCTGGCCTCGACATTGGCGGCTGGGGGCTTCTCGGATGGCGGCGGCAGTATCCTAGGGAAAACCCTAGAATGGTGGCACGACTGCCCCGCTGCCTGTGTTCTCCCGTGGCCCGCTACCCGCCTGGCCGCCCGCGACAATCTCCCCCATCCGGAAACTGCCGACGAACGATGGCCTGCGGCATGCCACCGCTGCCGCCGCACCCGCAGTCCTGTGCACGCAATTTCTGGAGCTTTTCCCCATGACCTCGATCACCGCGGTGGATGGCGCGTCCGCGTCCGCCGGCACGCCCCACCGTCCCCTGAACCGCAGCGACTACCAGACCCTGGGCCTGTCCGCACTGGGCGGGACGCTGGAGTTCTACGACTTCGTCGTTTTCGTCTTCTTTGCCAACGTCATCGGCTCGCTGTTCTTTCCGGCCGACATGCCCGAATGGATGCGCCAGCTGCAGACCCTGGGCATCTTTGCCGCCGGCTACCTGGCGCGCCCGCTGGGCGGCATCGTGATCGCCCACTATGGCGACAAGCTGGGCCGCAAGAAGATGTTCACGCTGTCCATCTTCCTGATGTCCGTGCCCACCCTGGTCATCGGCATTCTGCCCACCTATGCCACCATCGGCATCGCCGCGCCACTGCTGCTTTTGGCCATGCGCGTGCTGCAGGGGGCGGCCATCGGTGGCGAAATGCCGGGCGCCTGGGTGTTCGTGGCCGAGCATGCGCCGGCCCGCAACTACGGCTTTGCCATCGGCACGCTGACCTCGGGCATCACCGGTGGCATCTTCCTGGGCTCCATTATGGGCGTGTGGCTCAACACCACCTACAGCCAGGCCGAGGTGCATGACTGGGCCTGGCGCATCCCCTTCATCCTGGGTGGCGTGTTCGGCCTGGTCTCGGTGTACCTGCGCAAATTCCTGGAGGAGACCCCCATCTTCCGCGAGATGCAGGCGCGCAAGGCGGCCGACCGGGAGTTGCCGCTCAAGACCATCCTGCGCGACCACCGCGAAGCCTGCGTGCTCGTGGCGCTGATGACCTGGGTGCTGTCCACGGCCGTGGTGGTGGTGGTGCTGTTCACCCCCTCCTACCTGCAGAAGGTGTTCCACATCGTGCCCGCAGCTGCCATGAAGGCCAATGCTGTGGCCACGGTGACGCTGACCATTGGCTGCGTGTTCTGGGGCTGGCTGTCCGACAAGGCCGGCACCCGCACGGCCATGGTGCTGGGCTGGGGCGGCATGACCGCCACCGCCTACCTGTTCTACCTGGGCCTGCCGGGCACCGGCACTTCGCTGGTTGGGTCGTATGCCCTGGTGGGCTTCTTCGTTGGCAGCATCTCGCTGCTGCCCGTGGTGGGCGTGCGTGCCTTCCCGGCGCCCGTGCGCTTCACCGGCCTGTCCTTTGCCTACAACATGGCCTACGCCGTGTTCGGCGGCCTCACGCCCGTGCTGATTTCCACCTGGCAGCAGGTGGACCCGCTGGCGCCGGCCCATTATGTGGCCGCCATGGGCGTGCTGGGCGCGGCCATCGGACTGCTGTGGCCGCTGGCCACCAAGGGCTGGCAGCCGTCCAGAACCTGAGGGTCTTGGCACAATCGGGGCATGAGTAGCATTCAGCGACAAGAACTCCTGGCCCTTTTTGACGGGCTGCTGCAGCCCGCGCGCTTCAAGGACTACGGGCCCAATGGCCTGCAGGTCGAGGGCAAGGAAACCATCACCCGCATCGTGAGTGGCGTGACCGCCAGCCGCGCGCTGATCGAGGCGGCCGTCGCGGCGCGCGCGGACGCCATCTTCGTGCACCACGGCCTGTTCTGGCGTGGGCAGGACGGCCGCGTGGTGGGCTGGATGAAGCAGCGTCTGCAGCTGCTGCTGGCGCACGACATCAACCTGTTTGCCTACCACCTGCCGCTTGATGCCCACCCCGAACTGGGCAACAACGCGCAACTGGGCCGCGTGCTCGGCCTGGCGGCCGATGCGCGCTTTGGCGAGCAGGAACTGGGCTGCGTGGCTCCCGCCGATTTTGCCGATGGCCAGGCCCTGGCCGACCATGTGGCCGCGGCGCTGGGCCGGGCCGTGACGCTGGCCCAGCCCGAGGCGGGCTTGCGGCGGCCCATCCGCCGCGTGGCCTGGTGCACGGGCGGGGCGCAGGGCTACTTCGAGCCGGCCATCGCTGCCGGGGCCGATGCTTTCATCACGGGCGAGATTTCCGAACCCCAGGCCCACCTCGCGCGCGAAACAGGGGTGTGCTTCATCGCCGCAGGCCACCATGCGACGGAGCGCTATGGCGCGCCCGCCGTGGCCGCGCATGTAGCGCAGCAGGCCGGTGTGGAGCACCTTTTCATCGAGGTGGACAACCCCGCATGAGCGCCCCCATTGCCATCACCCAGGGCGATCCGGCCGGCATAGGCCCCGAGATCGTTGCCAAGGCCTTTCGCGATGCGCCGGATGAACTGCACGGCTGTTTCGTGGTGGGTGACGTCGCCACGCTGCGCAGGGCTGCGCAGTGCATCGAACGCCCCGGGCTGCCATCCCTGCCCGTGGCGCAGATCGCATCGCCCGCCGAGGCCCTTGAGCTGCCACCGCGCTGCATGCCCGTGCTGGCGCTGCCGGGATTGCTGGGGCCGCAGCCCTGGGGCCGCATCGCTGCCGAGGCCGGCCGCGCCGCTGCCGAGTGCGTGGTGTGGGCGGCCCGGGCTGCCCTGCGCGGTGAGGTGGCGGCGCTGGTGACGGCACCCTTGCACAAGGAGGCGCTGTCGGCGGCCGGGGTCGATTACCCGGGCCATACCGAGCTGCTGCAGGCCGAGGCTGCGCGGCACCAGGGCGTGCCTCTGGCGGCCATGCCGGTGCGCATGATGTTGGCCAACGATGAACTGCGCACGGTGCTGGTGAGCATCCATGTGTCGCTGCGCGACGCCATCGAGGCCGTGACGCCGGCCAATGTGGCACAGACGCTGGCCATCACCCACGCGGCCCTGTTGCGCACCTTGGGCCGTGCACCGCGCATCGGCGTGGCGGGGCTCAATCCCCATGCGGGGGAGGGCGGGCTTTTCGGCAGCGAGGAGCTGCAGGTCATTGCACCGGCCATCGCGGCCGCGCGGGTGCAGGGCATGGACGTGCAGGGTCCGTTCGCGCCCGACACGGTGTTCATGCGCGCGCGCCATGCACCCGGCCATCCGGGCGAGTTCGATGTGGTGGTGGCCATGTACCACGACCAGGGCCTGATTCCCGTGAAGTACCTGGGCGTGGACAAGGGCGTGAATGTCACCCTGGGCCTGCCGCTCACGCGCACCAGCCCCGACCACGGCACGGCCTTCGACATTGCAGGGCAGGGCATCGCCGACGCGAGCAGCCTGGTGGAGGCCGTGCGCATGGCGCGCCAACTGTCCGTGTAGCACGCCAGCAAAGGCGCGCAGCCTACGAAACTGGCGCGCCCCAAGCCAGTGCCCCCGTGCAAGGGCCGCCCCGCCGCACTGGGGGCGTCCCCCTTTGGGGGAAGGCGCGCAGCGACTCAGGGGGGACTATTTCTTCAAGCTGTCGCGGATCTCGCGCAGCAGCACGATGTCTTCGGGGGGCGCGGCAGGGGCTGCGGGTGCGGGGGGTGTTTCGCGCTTCAGGCGATTGATCTGCTTGATCATCACGAAAATGATGAAAGCCAGGATGAAGAAGTTCACCGCGACGGTGATGAAGTTGCCATAGGCGAATACCGGCACCCCCGCCTTCTTCAAGGCGTCGAGTGTCATGGCCGTGCCTGCCGGCACGTTGCCCAGCACGATGAACAAATTGGAAAAATCGAGTTTGCCGAATACCAGACCGACGACCGGCAGGATCAGGTCGGAAACCACCGAATCCACGATCTTGCCGAAGGCGCCACCGATGATGACGCCCACGGCCAGGTCGATCACATTGCCCTTGACGGCAAATTCCCGAAACTCTTGTGCAATGCCCATGGATAACCCCTCTTGATAATAGACAAGAAGGCGAGTATTGCCCAGGTCGGCCCTCTGTCAAGGCGGACAGCCCGCGTGGAATGACCCTTTTCACTCCGCTACAATTCGCGGTTGACCCCAATAGCGATGTACATCGAGGACCCCCATGAGTGACACCCCAATCGACTCCAGCAAACGGACGTGGCTGATTGCGTCCGGCTGCGCTGGTGCGGTGGGCGGCGTGGCGACCGCCGTTCCTTTCGTGAGTACTTTTCAGCCCTCCGAGCGGGCCAAGGCAGCCGGTGCTGCCGTCGAGGTGGATATTTCCGCGCTCAAGCCCGGAGAGAAAGTCACCGTGGAATGGCGGGGCAAGCCCGTCTGGATCGTCAAGCGCACGCCCGAGCAGCTGGCCGAGTTGTCCAAGCTCGATGGCCAGCTGGCCGATCCGAAGTCCGAGCGCAAGCCTTCGGAGCTCACGCCCGAATACGCCCGCAACGAGGCCCGCTCCATCAAGCCCGAGATCCTCGTGGCTGTGGGCATCTGCTCGCACCTGGGGTGCTCGCCATCGGACAAGTTCCAGACCGGCGCCCAGCCTTCGCTGCCCGACGACTGGAAGGGCGGTTTCCTGTGCCCTTGCCACGGCTCCACGTTCGACATGGCCGGCCGCGTGTTCAAGAACAAGCCGGCGCCGGACAACCTGGAGGTCCCTCCCCACATGTACCTGTCGGACACGCGCCTGTTGATCGGCGATGACAAGAAGGCTTGAGGGAGACACAAAAATGGCCCACGAATTCAAGGAAATCTCCCCCAACGCCTCGATCGCGGCGAAGACCACCAACTGGTTCGAGAACCGGTTCCCGACGGCCTTCGACGCCTACCGAGTGCACATGTCGGAGTACTACGCTCCGAAGAACTTCAACTTCTGGTACATCTTCGGCTCGCTGTCGCTGCTGGTGCTGGTGATCCAGATCGTCACCGGCATCTTCCTGGTGATGCACTACAAGCCCGACGCGGCCAAGGCCTTCGAGTCGGTCGAGTACATCATGCGCGATGTGCCCTGGGGCTGGCTGATCCGCTACATGCACTCCACCGGGGCCTCGGCCTTCTTCGTGGTGGTCTACCTGCACATGTTCCGCGGCCTCATGTACGGCAGCTACCGCAAGCCGCGCGAGCTGGTCTGGGTGTTCGGCTGTGCGATCTTCCTGTGCCTGATGGCCGAGGCCTTCATGGGCTACCTGCTGCCCTGGGGCCAGATGTCCTACTGGGGTGCCCAGGTGATCGTGAACCTGTTCGCCGCGATCCCCTTCATCGGCCCGGACCTGGCCCTCTTGATCCGCGGCGACTACGTGGTGGGCGACGCCACGCTGAACCGCTTCTTCAGCTTCCACGTGATCGCCGTGCCGCTGGTGCTGCTGGGCCTGGTGGTGGCGCACTTGCTGGCGCTGCACGATGTGGGCTCGAACAACCCCGATGGTGTGGAGATCAAGGGCCCCAAGGCGCCCAAGGATGCCAACGGCAAGCCGCTGGATGGCGTGCCCTTCCACCCCTACTACACGGTGCACGACATCTTCGGTGTCTGCGTGTTCCTGATGGCCTTCACGGCGGTGGTGTTCTTCGCCCCCGAGTTTGGCGGCTACTTCCTGGAATACAACAACTTCATCCCGGCCGACCCGCTGAAGACGCCTGCGCACATCGCGCCGGTCTGGTACTTCACGCCGTTTTACTCGATGCTGCGCGCCATCACCACCGAGATGATGTACGTGCTGATCGTGTGCGTGGTGGGTGGCGCCGTGCTGGCTTCGGTCAAGCTCAAGCTGCCCAGCTTCATCAAGGCCGGTGCCGTGGTCGCCTCCCTGGTGGTGGCCGCACTGATGCTGGCCATCGACGCCAAGTTCTGGGGCGTGGTGGTGATGGGCGGTGCCGTGATCATCCTGTTCTTCCTGCCCTGGCTGGATTACAGCCCGGTCAAGTCGATCCGCTACCGTCCCGACTGGCACAAGTACCTGTATGGCGTGTTCGTGATCAACTTCCTGATCCTGGGTTACCTGGGTGTGCAGCCACCCTCGCCGATCGGCGAGCGCGTCTCGCAGGTGGGTACCCTGTTCTACTTCGGCTTCTTCATCCTGATGCCCTGGTGGAGCCGCCTGGGCACGCCCAAGCCGGTGCCTGACCGTGTGACCTTTGCCGCGCACTGAGCGGGAGACAAGAACAATGAAGAAACTCATCCTCACGCTGATCGCAGCCCTGGGCATTGTTTCGGGCGCGCAGGCCGCCGAAGGTGGCATCGCCTGGGACAAGGCACCCAACAAGACCAATGACCTGGCCTCGCTGCAAAATGGCGCCAAGATCTTCGTCAACTACTGCTTGAGCTGCCATTCGGCGGCGTTCTTGCGCTACAACCGCCTGAAGGACATCGGCCTGAGCGAGCAGGAGATCAAGGACAACCTGCTGTTCGCGACCGACAAGGTCGGCGAGACCATGAAGGCGTCCATCGATCCCAAGCAGGCCAAGGAATGGTTCGGCGCCAACCCGCCCGACCTGACCGTGATCGCGCGCTCGCGCGCCGGCCATGGCGGCACGGGCCCGGATTACCTGTACACCTTCCTGCGCACCTTCTACCGCGACGAGACCAAGGCGACGGGCTGGAACAACCTGGCTTTCCCGAGCGTGGGCATGCCGCATGCGCTGTGGCAGATGCAGGGCGACCGCCGCCCGGTCTTCGAAGAGCACGAGAGCCATGGCCACAAGACCCAGGTCTTCAAGGGCTGGCAGCAAGTAACCCCAGGTACCATGTCGCCCCTGCAATTCGACCAGAATGTCGGCGATCTCGTGAATTACCTGCAGTGGATGGCCGAGCCTGCACAGAACACCCGCATCCGCGTCGGTGTCTGGGTGCTGATCTTCCTGGGTGTCTTCACGGTGATCGCCTGGAGGCTGAACGCAGCGTTCTGGAAAGACGTCAAGTAACCAACACGCCGGATTCATATGCCGCACCCCTTTGCGGGGGTGCGGCTGAGTCTTTTCAGAGTGGGTGCTTCGGGCCCCCACTCTTTTGATTTTTAGGAGCCTCACACCATGATGGTGCTTTACTCGGGAACGACCTGTCCCTTTTCCCACCGCTGCCGCTTTGTCCTGTTCGAAAAAGGCATGGACTTCGAGATCCGCGATGTGGACCTGTACAACAAGCCCGAAGACATCAGCGTGATGAACCCCTACGGCCAGGTGCCCATTCTGGTCGAGCGCGACCTGATCCTGTACGAGTCGAACATCATCAACGAGTACATTGACGAGCGCTTCCCGCACCCGCAGCTGATGCCCGGCGACCCGGTGGACCGTGCCCGTGTGCGCCTGTTCCTGCTCAATTTCGAGAAGGAACTGTTCGTGCACGTGAACATCCTGGAGTCGCGCGCGACCAAGGGCAACGAGAAGGCGCTGGAAAAGGCGCGTGCCCACATCCGTGACCGCCTGACGCAGCTGGCCCCCGTGTTCCTCAAGAACAAGTACATGCTGGGCGACAACTTCTCCATGCTCGATGTGGCCATTGCCCCACTGCTGTGGCGCCTGGACTACTATGGCATCGACCTGAGCAAGAATGCAGCCCCGCTGCTCAAGTACGCCGAGCGCATCTTTTCGCGCCCTGCCTACATCGAAGCGCTGACGCCTTCCGAAAAGGTCATGCGCAAGTAATGCGCCTGCGCCATCGTCCGTCCCTGACTGCCTGCACCTAGCCCATGAATGCCACGGAATCCACGTCCACACGCCCCTACCTGATCCGCGCTCTTTACGAGTGGTGCACGGACAACGGGCTCACCCCCTATGTGGCGGTGCGGGTGGACGATTCCGTGCAGGTGCCGCGCGAGTACGTGAACGATGGCGAGATCGTGCTCAACATCAGCTACGACGCCACCAGCGCGCTGCAACTGGGCAATGATTTCATCGAGTTCAAGGCCCGCTTCGGCGGCAAGCCGCGCGAGATCCTGGTGCCTGTGGGCCGGGTGATCGCCATCTATGCACGGGAGAACGGCCAGGGCATGGCGTTCCCCCCGCCGGTGGACAACCTGACTGCGGGTGCCTCGCCGCAGGGACTGCCGCCTCCGGCCTCCGTGCCTGCCGAACTCGCCCAGGTGCCCGCGGCCACGCCGGTATCGGCCACGCCCGCGGATGACCGCGTGGTCCATCTGGTGCCCGGGGAATCCCCTGGGGCCGAAGGTGGAGATGGCAATCCCCCGCGCCCTTCGCCTTCCGGTGGTGGCAGTCGCCCAGCGCTCAAGCGGGTGAAATAGGGCGGACGCACCCCCTCGGTTCATTTTTAGGGCTGTTTTTGCAGGATAAAATCCAGCCTTCGCCGGTTTAGCTCAGTTGGTAGAGCACCCGCCTTGTAAGCGGTAGGTCGTCAGTTCGATTCCGACAACCGGCACCATCTTTTCATCCCCACCCCCCTCGTCCTTCGGTCTCCACCGACCATGGAATCATCCGCGCATTGTGTGGGGTATAGCGCTGCGAAGGCCTCCGGTGGGCCCTCTGCCATACCCATTTGGCAGCTTTTTGACAAGCAAGTAACTGTCGTTGGGCCTGTTTTTCAGGTTTGAACTTTCAGCCGAATGGAGTTAACCTCCCACCCCCGGCTGCGCAAGTGCGCCTGCAATGCAGGCAGCAGTTGACGGATCTTGGCCGCGGCGGCATTGCTCTTGACCAGCAGGCACCAGGTATTCCCATCGATGGGGCCTGCCTGGACTGATTGGCGCAGGCCGGCAGGTAACAACAATTCAATGGCCTTGAGCCGATCGCTGGAGTCGCGTGTCATTGCGGTGAGCATGTGCAGCGTGGGAGATTCCGCGCTGGCTTGCTGCAGGGTGACGGCGTAGTGGCGGCGGGTCATGGGGATGCGCCGGTGGGCGTGGAGATGTCGTAGTGCACCTGATTATCACGGACGCCCGTTTGGCGCGCAGCCGCGCCATTCACTTGTCAGGAGTTCGCCTTGTATTGGCGGGCCTGCTTCTTTCCCTCGGACTCATGGTCACGGCCGCCGGCCTGTACCACTGGGTCTTTCTCAAGGGTGCACGCGAGGGTTGGCCGGTGTTCGGCGCCCTGGTGCGCCTGGTGGTGAAGGACGAATTCGCCGAGCGCGACCGTTTCATGCGGGCCAACCTCGATGCCATGGCCAAGCGGGTGGGCGAGATGCAGGCGCGCATGGTGCAGCTCGAATCGCTGGGTGAGCGTGTGCTGGGCCTGGCGGGCATGCCCGCCACGGAACTGCGCAGCGACGGGCGTGGCGGCGCGCTGGTGAGCGCCCACAACCTGAGCATGGAAGAGCTGCAGGCCACCCTGGATGATCTGGAGCGTCTGACCAACCAGCGCGTGGACCTGATGACGGTGATGGAGTCGCGCCTGTTCGACCAGCATATCCGCAAGAAGATGGTGCCCACGCATGCGCCCGTGGCAGGCAAGCTGCCTGGCTCATCGTTCGGCTGGCGCATCGACCCGATCACGGGGCAGTCGGCCCTGCACACCGGGCTCGATTTCCAGGCCGATACCGGCACCGCCATCCTGGCTGCCGCTGGCGGCGTGGTCGTGACACAGGAGTACCACCCGGCCTACGGCAACATGATCGAGGTGGACCATGGCAACCAACTGGTGACGCGCTATGCGCACGCCTCGCGTACCCTGGTGAAGCAAGGGGACATCGTCAAGCGCGGGCAGAAGATCGCCGAAGTCGGCACCACCGGCCGATCCACCGGTCCGCACCTGCACTTCGAGGTGCTGGTGCAAGGGGTTTTCCAGGATCCGCAGAAGTTTCTCAGCGCAGGCAGCGCGGTGGCCGGGGCCCCGCAGAAGGCTGGGGCCGTGGTGGCTTCCGGCGGGCCTGCGGCAGGCAGGTAAAATCGCAGGTCCGGCGTTCGCCGCCCGGGGTCGTGCAGTCCTTGCAAACCCGGGCAGCGCACCCACCTGATCTCTCAATTCATCTTAGGGGTTTCGGTCGCCTCGCGCGCTGATTGCAGCGCTGGGGCGGTCCTGTTCGCATGGCCACCAACTTCCTTACCAAACTATTCGGCAGCCGCAATGACCGGCTTCTCAAGCAGTACCGCAAGACGGTCTCCCGCATCAACGCGATGGAGCCCGACTACGAGAAGCTGACGGACGAGGCGCTGCGCGCCAAGACGCAGGAGTTCAAGGACCGGGTGGCCAAGGGGGAGTCGCTGGACGACATCCTGCCCGAAGCGTTTGCGGTGGTGCGCGAGGGCTCCAAGCGCATCATGAAGATGCGCCACTTCGACGTGCAGCTGCTGGGCGGCATGGCGCTGCACTACGGCAAGATTGCCGAAATGCGCACGGGTGAGGGCAAGACCCTGACCGCCACGCTGCCGGTGTACCTGAACGCCCTGTCCGACAAGGGCGTGCACGTGGTGACCGTGAACGACTACCTGGCCAACCGCGATGCGACCTGGATGGGCCGCCTGTACAACTTCCTGGGCCTGACCGTGGGCATCAACCTGCCCAACATGCCGCGCGAGGAAAAGCAGGCCGCCTACCGTGCCGACATCACCTACGGTACGAACAACGAATACGGCTTCGACTACCTGCGCGACAACATGGTCTACGAGGCCGCGGACCGCGTGCAGCAGGGCCTGAACTTCGCCATCGTCGACGAGGTGGACTCGATCCTGATCGATGAGGCACGCACGCCCCTGATCATCAGCGGCCAGGCCGAAGACCACACGGCCATGTACATCGCCATGAACAAGGTGGTGCCGCTGCTGGTGCGCCAGGAAGGTGAAGCCGACCCACGCACCGGCGAGGGCGTGACCAAGCCCGGCGACTTCACGCTCGACGAGAAGACCCACCAGGTGTTCCTGACGGAGCAGGGCCATGAAAGCGCGGAACGCATCCTGGCCAGTCACGGCCTGATCGCCGAGGGGGCCTCGGTCTACGACCCGGCCAACATCACGCTGATGCACCACCTGTATGCGGCACTGCGGGCCAACCACCTGTACCACCGCGACCAGCACTATGTGGTGCAGAACGGCGAGATCGTGATCGTGGACGAGTTCACCGGCCGCCTGATGTCGGGCCGCCGCTGGAGCGAAGGCCTGCACCAGGCTGTCGAAGCCAAGGAAGGCGTGAACATCCAGGCCGAAAACCAGACGCTGGCTTCGATCACTTTCCAGAACTACTTCCGCCTGTACAGCAAGCTGGCCGGTATGACCGGCACGGCCGATACCGAAGCCTACGAATTCCAGGAAATCTACGGCCTGGAAACCGTGGTGATCCCGCCGAACCGCCCCAGCCGCCGCGACGACCAGCTCGACCGCGTGTACAAGACTACGCGCGAGAAGTACGAGGCGGCCATCAAGGACATCCGCGAATGCCACGAGCGCGGCCAGCCGGTGCTGGTGGGGACGACCTCGATCGAAAACTCCGAGATCATCGACCAGTTGCTCAACAAGGAAGGCCTGCCGCACCAGGTGCTCAACGCCAAGCAGCACGCCCGTGAGGCCGATATCGTGGCCCAGGCCGGTCGCGCCGGCATGATCACCATCGCCACCAACATGGCCGGTCGCGGTACCGACATCGTGCTGGGCGGCAACATCGAAAAACTGATCGCGGCCGCCGAGGCCGACGAGTCGCTGGACGAGGCCGGCCGTGCGGCCCAGATCGCCCAACTGCGTGCCGATTGGTCTGCGGACCACGAGAAGATCAAGGCCCTGGGCGGCCTGCGCATCATCGCCACCGAGCGGCATGAGTCCCGCCGCATCGACAACCAGCTGCGTGGCCGTTCGGGCCGCCAGGGTGACCCAGGCTCCTCGCGCTTCTACCTGGGCCTGGACGACTCGCTGATGCGCATCTTCGCGGGTGACCGCGTCAAGGCGATCATGGACCGCCTGAAGATGCCCGATGGCGAGGCCATCGAGGCCGGCATCGTGACGCGCAGCATCGAATCGGCGCAGCGCAAGGTCGAGGCCCGCAACTTCGACATCCGCAAGCAATTGCTGGAATACGACGACGTGGCCAATGACCAGCGCAAGGTGATCTACCAGCAGCGCAATGAGATCCTGGACTCGGCCGACCTGTCGGACATGATCGCCGCGATGCGCGACGACTGCATGACCGACCTGGTGCACCAGTATGTGCCGCCCGAGTCGGTCGAAGAGCAGTGGGACATTCCCGCACTGCAGAAGGCGCTGGCCGACGAGTGGCAGGTGCAGATCGACCTGAAGTCAATCGTGGAAGGTTCCAGCGCGATCACCGACGATGAAATTCTCGAGAAGGTGGTGCAAGCCGCCAAGGAAGCCTTCGATGCCAAGGTCGAGCAGGTGGGCCGCGAGAACTTCACGCAGTTCGAGCGTGTGGTGCTGCTGCAGAACTTCGACTCGAACTGGCGCGACCATCTGAGCTCGCTGGACTATCTGCGCCAGGGTATCCACCTGCGCGGCTACGCCCAGAAGCAGCCGAAGCAGGAATACAAGCGCGAAGCCTTCGAGCTGTTCCGTCAGCTGATCGACCAAGTCAAGAACGAAGTCACCAAGGTGCTGATGACGGTGCAGATCCAGTCGCAGGCGCAGCTCGACCAGGCCGCCCAGGACATGGAAAGCCGCGCCGAAGCCATCTCCAACGTGACCTACACCGCCCCTACCGAGACGGGTGAAGCGGAGACCACCCCCGGCCTGCAGCAGCAAGGCGGCGCCCAGGCTGCTGCTTTGCCCGAAGGCGTGCGGGTGGCTCGCAACGACCCCTGCCCTTGCGGCAGTGGCAAGAAGTACAAGGCATGCCACGGCAAGCTGGCTTGAGCTTGAGCTGCTGATCTACATCCAGACACGGGCTTCGGCCCGTGTTTTCATTGCCGGGCCGCCCCAAGATGAAAATGGCCCCCTTTGGGGGGCAGCGACCCGCGCAGCGGTGGAGCGTGGGGGCCATGTTTCATTGGTGCGCCACGGTTTTTCGCATAATCGGGCCCAGTTATCCCGAAAGAGACTTATCCCATGCCCGTTCATCTTCTTGCCCCCGTTGCCGCCGATCTGCATGCGATTGCCGGTGTCCGCATTGGTGTTGCCGAAGCCGGTGTCCGCAAGGCCAACCGCAAGGACCTCACGGTGTTTCTGCTGGACGAAGGCGCCAGCGTGGCCGGCGTGTTCACGCAGAACCGCTTTTGCGCCGCGCCCGTGCAGGTGGGCCGCGAGCATCTGGCGGGTGGGCAGGCCATCCGCGCCATGGTGATCAACACCGGCAACGCCAATGCCGGCACCGGCGCCGACGGCCTGGCGCGTGCGCGTGCGACCTGCACGGCGCTGGCCAGCCTGCTGAACGTGGCGCCCGAGCAGGTGTTGCCGTTTTCCACCGGTGTGATCATGGAGCCGCTGCCGCTGGACCGCATCGAGGCTGGCCTGCCTGCGGCCATTGCCGATGCGAAAGCCGACCACTGGGCCCGCGCTGCCGAAGGCATCATGACCACCGATACGCTCCCCAAGGCCTTCTCCGCCCAGGCGCAGGTGGCTGGCGCCACGGTGTCCATCACCGGCATCAGCAAGGGGGCGGGCATGATCCGCCCCAACATGGCGACCATGCTGGGCTTTCTGGCCACGGATGCCTGCGTGGCGCCCGCGGTGGTGCAGCAACTGGTGCGCGTGCTGGCCGATGGTTCGTTCAACCGCGTGACCATCGACGGTGACACCTCCACCAACGATTCCTTCGTGCTCGTGGCCACCAACAAGGCCGGCCATGCGCCCATCACCGACCTGGCGAGCCCGGAAGGCCAGGCGCTGCAGGCCGCCATGATGCAGGTGGCGCAGAAGCTGGCCCAGGCCATCGTGCGCGATGGCGAAGGCGCCACCAAGTTCATCACGGTGCGCGTGGAAGGCGGCAAGACGGGCGAGGAGTGCCGCAAGGTGGCCTATGCCATCGCGCATTCGCCCCTGGTCAAGACAGCCTTTTTCGCCAGCGACCCGAACCTCGGCCGCATCCTCGCTGCCGTCGGTTACGCCGGCATCGACGACCTGGACCAGACCGGCATCGACCTGTACCTGGACGATGTGCACGTGGCCGTGAAGGGAGGGCGCAACCCGGCCTACCGCGAGGAGGATGGCCAGCGCGTGATGAAGCAAAGCGAAATCACCGTGCGCGTGGTGCTGGGCCGTGGCAACGCGGCCGACACCGTGTGGACCTGCGACTTCAGCCACGAATACGTGACCATCAACGCGGACTACCGTTCCTGATATCGCGAGCCACCGACCCATGAACCAAGCACTGGAACACCTGATCGCGCGCGCGGAGCAATTGATCACCCGCATCGAGGCGGCCCTGCCGCAGCCGCTCTCGGCCCCCGACTGGACGGCCTCGATCGCCTGGCGCTACCGCAAGCGCAGCAGCGGGCACGGCACGCTGGAGCCCGTGCGCCATGTCGCCACCATGGCCCTCACCGAACTCAAGGAGATCGATGGGCAAAAGGAAAAGATCGAGCGCAATACACGCCAGTTCGTGGAAGGCAAGCCTGCCAACAATGTGCTGCTCACGGGTGCACGCGGTACCGGCAAATCCTCGCTGATCAAGGCCTGCCTCAATGCCTATGCGCCCAAGGGCCTGCGACTGATCGAGGTGGACAAGGCCGACCTGACCGACCTGCCGGACATCGTGGACGTGGTCTCGGGCCGACCCGAGAAGTTCATTGTGTTCTGCGACGACCTGAGCTTCGAAGAGGGCGAACCGGGCTACAAGGCGCTCAAGTCCATCCTCGATGGATCGGTGGCGGCCGCCACGCCCAATGTGCTGATCTACGCGACCAGCAACCGCCGCCATCTGCTGCCCGAGTACATGTCCGAGAACCTGACCTACACGCACAGCGAGGACGGCGAGGTGCATCCAGGGGAGGTGGTGGAAGAGAAAATCTCGCTGTCGGAGCGCTTTGGCCTGTGGGTCAGCTTCTATCCGTTCAGCCAGGATGAGTACCTGGCCATCGTGGCGCAGTGGTTGGCCTCGCTGGGCGTCGCCGCGGACGACGTCGTGGCGGCCCGACCCCAGGCCCTGATCTGGGCACTGGAGCGGGGCTCGCGCAGCGGCCGTGTGGCCTACCAGTTTGCGCGTGACTATGCGGGGCGCAACGGTGGTTGAAGCGGTAGCAAGTGAAGTGGCTGCAGCGCGCAAGCACACCGAGGTGGCCGTCGGCATTCTGGTGCGCCACGATGGCGCGCTGTTGTTGTCCACCCGCCCGCCAGGCAAGCCCTACGCGGGCTACTGGGAGTTTCCCGGCGGCAAGCTCGAAGTGGGCGAGACCGTGGAGCAGGCGCTGCGGCGTGAGCTGGTCGAAGAGCTGGGGGTGACCATCGGACCTGCCGAGGTCTGGAAGGTCACCGAGCACGACTACCCGCACGCGCTGGTGCGCCTGCACTGGTGCAAGGTCCACGCGTGGACGGGAGAGTTCGAGATGCGCGAGGGCCAGGCCATGGCCTGGCAACAATTGCCCCTGGATGTGAGCCCGGTGCTGCCGGGCGCGTACCCGGTGCTGCAGTGGCTGTCCGAGGAGCGGGGCATCGCCTTTGTACCCCCGGAGTCGAATTCCTGAATCAGTGCTGCAGTTTGGGGTCGCCGTACTGGGCGTCGGCGGGAGGGGCTTCGGCGGGCATGCGGAAGTCTTCGCTCGCCCAGGCACCCAGGTCCACCTGCTTGCAACGCTCGCTGCAGAAGGGGCGGTAGGGATTGGCCGGGCTGTAGATGCTGTCGCCGCCGCAGGTGGGGCAGACGACGGTCCGGTGGCCTTCAGGCTTGGTGGCGGGGGCCATGGCAGGTGTCTCCTTCAGGCGCACAGGGTCAGTTCGAACGCGGCATCCTCCGTGCAGGAGTGCAGCCGGCCATCGGCCTCCTGGCGCATGAGCCGCACTGAGACGATCAGGCGGTTGCCGCTGATTTCAGGAATGAACCCCAGGGTGGGGTCCATGCGCAGGCGCAGCAACTGGAAGGTGCGGCCCTGGGGCAGGTTCTGCTGGAACTGGCCACGCTCGGCGGCCACCTTCTGCGGCACGCCCGAGTCACGCAGCAGCTTGAGCAGCACATAGATGGATTCGGCCATGGGCGCCAGGGTGGAGGCCCATTCCTGGAGTGCGTTCTGGCGGTAGGCCACGTCGCGGTGCTGCCAGGCATAGTAGGCGGGCAGGTCGAAGCCGCAGGTGCCGCCCGGAATGCCCACGCGGCTGCGGATGCTCATCAGCCAGTCGTTCTCGGTGAGGGCATGGCCGGACTTGCCGCTCTGGGTGTTCAGTGCGGTGAAGCAATGGTCCAGCTGCGTGATGACCGTTTCCAGCGCAGCTTCCGAGATGGACGGATTGCCGCGGTAGCCTTCCAGTTGGTGCTTGTGCTTTTCGATGTCCTTGAGAACGTCCGCTTTCAGGTCGGCGCGGGCGGCCACATCCATGATCTCGAAGATCGTGACCAGCGCGAAATGGTGGTCCAGGGCGTGGGAGCGCGGGATCAGTTCGCCGAGCCGGCGAAACAGCTGCTCCAGACGCAGGTACGTTCTGAGGCGCTCGTTGAAAGGGTATTCGTAAAGGATCACGCTGGCGGGTTCCCGGGGCTCTCAGGGTATTTTGCGGCACCGTGCACCGTGGATCACTGCCCGTCAAAGCGGGAGGGGCCCACAGGCGTGCGCATGCATCATAGCCCGAACAGCCGTCCCAGTTGCTCGGCCTGGGCCTGTAATTGCGTCAATGTGCAGAGAGGGCCGTTGTGCACGATGGCATCTGCCGCTGCACGGCGTGCCGGGCGGCTGGCCTGGTGCGCAAGAATGGCCTGCACGGCTTCGCGCGCGAGACCGCTGCGCTGGACCACCCGCTCGATCTGGGTTTCGGCCGGGCAGTCGATCACCACCACGGCATCGAGCTGCCGGGCCCAGCGCCCGGACTCCACGAGCAGGGGAATGTCGTGCACGATCAGGCGCTTGCCGTCCTGCAGGGCTTGCTGGGCACCTTCGGCACTGAACTGCGTCACCAGCGGGTGCACAATGGACTCCAGACGCACCCGCGCATTCCCGTCGGAAAAGGCCAGGGCACGCATGCGTGCCCGATCGAGTGCGCCCGAGGCATCGACATAGTCGGCCCCGAAGGTTTGCCGGATCGCATCGATGGCCGCACCGCCCGGACCGGTCACGCTGCGCGCGATCTGGTCGGCATCGATCAGTGCCGCCCCCAGGGACGCCAGCAATTGGCCGAAAGTGCTCTTGCCGCTGCCGATACCTCCGGTCAGGCCGATGCGCATGGCTACAGCCCGAGGCGCCCCAGCACCGCCTGAAGAATGGCTTCGGGCGTGAACACCATCGATGCCAGCCCCGCGCCTACCAGGAAAGGGCCGAAAGGCACATAGCCGCCCTCGCGCAGCTGGTTCCTGAACTTCAGGGCCAGGCCCACGATGGCACCGATCACCGATGCCATGAGGATGATGGGCACCAGGGCCTGCCAGCCAAACCAGGCCCCGAGTGCGGCGAACAGCTTGAAGTCGCCGTAGCCCATGCCTTCTTTGTCCGTGGCCCATTTGAAGCCCCAGTACACGAGCCACAGGGACAGGTAGCCGGCCGCGGCCCCCAACACCGAGGCCGCGGTGGGAACGCCAGTCCAGCCCAAGGTCGATGCGATCAATCCTGCCCACAGCAAGGGCAGGGTGATGTCGTCGGGCAGCAGGGTCGTGTCCCAGTCGATCATCGCCAGTGCCACCAGCGCTGCGGCAAATCCGCACCAGACCAGGGTGAGCACTGACAATCCTCCCCAGTGGCCCAGGAAGGCAAACAGACCTGCCGTGGCCAGTTCCACCAGGGGATAGCGCAGGCTGATGTGCGTTCTGCAGGAGGAGCACTTGCCGCGCAGGAAAAGGTAGCTCAGCACAGGGATGTTTTCATGCCACTGCACCATGTGTCCGCACGCCTGGCAGCGCGAGCGGGGGACCATGAGATTGAATGGCTCTGCGGGGGGAGGCGGGAGGGCTTCACTGGTCACAGCAGCCGGACTGTCGGTGCCCTGCTGCGCTGTTGCCTGCTCTGCTGCGTAAGCGGCCACCTCCGCATTCCATTGCCGCTCCATCATCTTGGGCAGCCGGTAGATCACTACATTCAGAAAACTGCCGATCAGCAGCCCAAGGACGCCGACCAGTGCGGCGCTCCACCACGGATCCAGGACCATCAAACGACCTGGCCGAGCTTGAAGATGGGCAGGTACATTGCAACCACGATGCCACCGATCAGCGTCCCGAGGAACACGATGATGATGGGCTCCATCAGGCTGGAGAGACCGGCCACCATTTCATCGACTTCGGCTTCGTAGAAGTCTGCGGCCTTGCCCAGCATGTGGTCGATCGAACCCGACTCTTCGCCGATGGCGCACATCTGCAACACCATGGACGGGAAGACATTGGCGTTGCCCATCGCGGCGGTGAGGCTGGTGCCCGTGGAAACCTCCTGTTGGATCTTTTCGGTGGCAACCAGATAGACAGAATTGCCGGATGCGCCTCCCACGGAATCCAGCGCTTCGACCAAAGGCACACCCGCTGCAAACATGGTGGCCAAGGTCCGCGTCCAGCGGGCGACACAGGATTTATCGATCAGAGCCCCAAAAATGGGCATCTTCAGCAGGGCGCGGTCCATGAAGCGCTGCATCTTCTCGCTGCGCTTCCAAGCTTGCATAAAGAAATAGAAACCGCCACCAATCACCCCGAAGATCAGCCACCACCATTTGACGAAAATCTCACTGATGGCCATCACGAAAAGAGTGGGTGCCGGCAAGTCGGCGCCAAAGGAACTGAAGACTTCCTTGAAGGCTGGCACGACAAAGATCATGATGACGGTAACCACGACAAACGCCACAATGATCACGGAAATCGGGTACATCAGAGCCGACTTGATCTTCGACTTGATGGCTTCCGTCTTTTCCATGTAAGTGGCCAAGCGATCCAACAGAGCTTCCAGAATACCGGCCGCCTCACCTGCCTCCACTAGGTTGCAGTAAAGGGTATCAAAGTACATCGGATGCTTGCGGAACGCCGCATTCAGCGACGTCCCTGTTTCCACATCGGTGCGGATATCGTTGAGCAGCTTGGTCACGCTGGCATTGGTATTGCCGCGGCCGACAATGTCGAACGATTGCAGCAGCGGCACGCCGGCCTTCATCATGGTGGCCAACTGGCGTGTGAACAGGGCGATGTCCTTGGACTTGATCTTCTTGCCCGACTTCATCCGCCGCTTCTTGATCTTGGTCGGAAACACGCCCTGGCGGCGTAGCGTGGCCTGGACCTGATTTTCGCCCCCGGCGCGGATTTCTCCACGCACGATCTTTCCGGCGCGGTCCTTGCCTTCCCATTCGAAGACGAATTCCTTGATGTCCTTGGTTGCTGCTGCAGTCGCCATGGTGTTCCCCGTCGCTGTTCTGTAATGTTTATTCGTTGGTCACGGCCAGCACCTCTTCGAGAGAGGTCAGCCCCAGCTTGGCCTTGTGCAGGGCAGATTCGCGCAGGGATCGCACGCCCTCGCTGCGGGCCTGTTCTGCGATATCGAGTGCACTGCCATCGCGCAGGATGATCCGCTGTATTTCTTCGGAAATGGGCATGACTTGGTAGATGCCGACCCGGCCCTTGTATCCGTTGTTGCAGGCGGAGCACCCCACGGGGCGATAAGGCACCCATGAGCCATCAAGCTCCTCGTCGGGGTAGCCCGCATCCACCAGGGCTTCGTGCGGAATGTCTGCGGGCGCCTTGCAGTTGGGGCACAGGCGCCGGGCCAGGCGCTGCGCCGTGATCAGGATGACGCTGGAGGCGATATTGAACGGCGCGATGCCCATGTTGCGCATGCGCGTGAGCGTCGTTGGTGCATCGTTGGTGTGCAATGTGGACAGCACCAAGTGGCCCGTCTGGGCTGCCTTGATCGAGATATCGGCCGTTTCCAGGTCGCGGATTTCCCCCACCATGATGATGTCGGGATCCTGGCGCAGGAAGGACTTGAGTGCAACGGCAAAGGTCAGCCCAGCCTTGTCATTCACGTTGACTTGGTTCACGCCGGGCAGGTTGATTTCCGATGGGTCTTCCGCCGTGGCGATGTTCACCCCTGGCTTGTTGAGCAGGTTCAGGCAGGTGTACAGCGACACCGTCTTGCCCGAGCCGGTGGGGCCTGTCACCAGAATCATGCCGTAGGGGCGGCTGATGGCGTCGAGCAGGCGCGCCTTTTCTTCTGGCTCGTAGCCCAGTGCGTCGATACCCAGCTTGGCGCTGGACGGATCCAGGATACGGATCACGATCTTTTCGCCAAACAGGGTGGGCAGGGTGCTCACCCGAAAATCGATCACCCGGTCGGGACCGATTTTCAATTTCATCTTTCCGTCCTGCGGCACCCGCTTTTCGGAAATGTCCATGCGCGAAATCACCTTGATGCGCGAAGCCAGCTTGTCCTTGATCGCAATCGGTGGCGAAGTGATTTCCCGGAGCTCTCCGTCGATACGGAAGCGCACGCGGTATTGGTGCTCGTAAGGCTCGAAGTGCAGGTCGGATGCCCGCATATTGAAGGCATCGAGCAGCATCTTGTGCAGGAATTTGACGACCGGGGCATCTTCGACATCCGATGCAGCGCCTGCATCGGTGGCGTCGGGTTCTTCTTCGATGGGAATATCATCGAATTCGAAATCCCCCCCGCTGGTCATCGCCTCCATCGACTCGGAGGTCGATTTGGTCGTGCTTTCAACCAAGCGGTTCAGTTTGTCATATTCCGCAATAATCCAATCCACACCCATCTGGGTCGTGAACTTGATTTTCTCGGCGGCTTCCTGGTCGGTGGGGTCTGCCGTGGCAACGATCAATCGGTTGTTGCGCTTGCTCAGCACCACGACCCGGTAGGCTTGGCAGATCTTCGCGTCCAGCAGGTCCTTGGGCAGGCGCAAGGGGTCAATCGCCTCCAGGTCCAGCAGGGGGGCGCCAAAGACGGCCGACACCGTATGGGCCAAGTCACCCGCGGATACAACCCCTGAGCCGGTTAACTCCGCAATAAAGCTGGTGCGGCTGGTTTGTGACTTTTTGTAAATATCCTCGGCTGCCTTCTGGGTCAGCTTCCCCGCAGACATCAACGCCCGACCCAAGCCCGGAAGGGCTATTGCAGGTGTTTCTTTCTGAGCAGTATCTACAGCAGCCATGTAACCGGTAATGTGTTAGGAATTGAACAGCAAGCCATCCTATCATCGCCTATTGGCAAAGACCTGTACAGCCTTGCATATTGGCGCCTGAACCACAGTTCAAAATGGATTTGCAAGGAGCACCCCCTTCTCGGGAGGGTGGTCGGGGTGAGAGGATTCGAACCTCCGGCCTCTACGTCCCGAACGTAGCGCTCTACCAGGCTAAGCTACACCCCGTATGGCGCCCGTGGGGCGCCAGGACCTTCGGGTCGCATGAGGGCAGGGCCTATGCGCGGCGGTCCAGCAATTGAGATGCCAAGTGTAGCAAACCGGCGGTGTAGTCGTTGCTTGGCAGAGTCTGCAGGGCGGCTATGGCCCGGCGGGCTTCCGCGGTCGCTGCGGCCCGGGTGACCTCCAGTGCGCCGGTTTCGCGGACAATGGCAATGATGGCGGGCAGCTGCTCGGTGGAGCCTTGCTCGATGGCCTCGCGGATGATCGTGGCCTGGGCCGCCGTGCCGCGCTGCATGGCTGCAATCAGTGGCAGGGTGGATTTTCCTTCGCGCAGGTCATCTCCCAGGTTCTTGCCCATCTCGCTGGCGTCGCCGTCGTAGTCGAGCACGTCATCAATGATCTGGAATGCCGTGCCCAGGGCCTGGCCATAGGTGGCGCAGGCGCCTTCGAGTTCGGGGGGGCTGCCTGCGAGGATGGCGCCCAGGCGTGCGCTGGCCTCGAAGAGCTTGGCGGTCTTGGAGCGGATGACCCTCAGGTAGCCCTCCTCGTCCAGCGAGGCGTCGTGCATGTTCATGAGCTGCTGCACTTCGCCCTCGGCAATCACGTTGGTGGCTTCCGAGAGGATTTCCATGACCCGCATGCTCCCGGTCTCGACCATCATCTGGAAGGACCGTGTGTGCAGGAAATCGCCCACCAGCACGCTGGCCGGGTTGCCGAAGGTCTCGTTGGCCGTTGCGCGGCCGCGGCGCAGGGTGGATGCGTCGACCACGTCGTCGTGCAGCAGTGTGGCGGTGTGGATCAGCTCGACCACAGCGGCCAAGCCGAAGCGGTGGGCGCCGCGGTAGCCCAGGGCACCACAGATGAGCAGCAGCAGCGCCGGCCGCAGCCGCTTGCCGCCTGCAGCAATGATGTACTGCGAAATCTGCCCGACCAGCGGGACGGAGGAGGTAAGGCGTGCGGCAATCACCCGATCCACCTCGTGCATGTCGGCGGCGATGAGCGTGAGTGCGGGCGTGGCGGCTGGTTGGGAGTGGTCAGTCAAGATAGGAGCGCTCGAAGTGCAGCGGATTATAGGAACGGCCATGGCCTTCCTGCCGTGGCAGTGCGCCGCGTTCGCAGTGGATGTCGCTGGCTTGCCACGATCTGCTGCCTGTGCTAAAGTCGAGGGCTCTGCGGAAATCCGTCTGCAGAACTCATATCAAGAGGTCAACATGTACGCGGTCATAAAAACCGGCGGCAAGCAGTATCGCGTTGCTTCCGGCGAAAAAATCAAAGTAGAACAGATTGCTGCGGACGTAGGCCAGGAAATTGTGATCGACCAGGTTCTGGCTGTCGGCAACGGCGCTGAACTGAAGGTAGGCACTCCCCTGGTGTCCGGTGCAACGGTCAAAGCCACTGTCGTGGCACACGGCAAGCACGACAAAGTGCACATCTTCAAGATGCGCCGTCGCAAGCACTATCAGAAACGCCAAGGTCATCGCCAGCAGTTCACCGAACTGCAAATCGGTGTGATCGCTGCTTAATCGGGAGCTGATGTCATGGCACAGAAAAAAGGCGGCGGCTCTACGCGAAACGGACGTGACTCCAAGCCAAAGATGCTGGGTGTCAAGGCGTTCGGTGGTGAACTGATCAGTGCGGGCTCCATCATCGTGCGCCAGCGCGGTACCCGTTTCCACCCCGGCACCAATGTGGGCGTGGGCAAGGACCACACCCTGTTTGCACTGGTGGACGGCCACGTGTCGTTCGGCACCAAGGGTGCCCTGTCCAAGCAGACAGTCAACGTGACGGCCGCCTGAGGGTTCTTTCCCTCGGCAGCAAACGAAGCCCCGCCTGGTCGGGGCTTTGTTGTTTGGACGCCTGGCATCGCCTGCATGCCCGTCCCCCTGGTGTCTTGCACACCCCTCGAAAAGAGCAAAGCCCTGCTGCTCCTTCACCGGTGATTTTCTTGCGCAGCGCTCTTTTGTAAACTGGATACCCATGAAGTTCGTCGATGAAGCCTATATTGACATTGCCGCCGGCGATGGCGGCAATGGCTGCGTGTCGTTCCGGCACGAGAAGTACAAGGAGTTCGGCGGCCCCAATGGGGGGGACGGCGGTCGGGGCGGGCATGTGTTCGCCGTGGCGGACCCGAGCCTCAACACCCTCGTGGACTACCGCTATTCGCGCCGCCACGAAGCCAAGCGGGGCGAGCACGGCATGGGTTCCGACATGTTCGGTGCCGCAGGTTCCGACATCACGCTCAAGATGCCCGTGGGTACCATCATCACGGATGCGGAGACTGGCGAGGTGCTCTATGAATTGCTCAATCCTGGCGAGGTCCTGACCATCGCCAAGGGTGGCGATGGCGGTTTCGGCAACCTGCGCTTCAAGAGTGCCATCAACCGCGCCCCGCGCCAGAAGACGCCCGGCTGGCCCGGCGAGAGGAAAAACCTCAAGCTCGAACTCAAGGTGCTGGCCGATGTCGGCCTGCTGGGCATGCCCAATGCGGGCAAGTCGACCTTCATCACGGCCGTGTCCAACGCACGGCCCAAGATCGCAGACTATCCCTTCACCACCCTGCACCCCAATCTGGGCGTGGTGCGCGTGGGGCCGGAGCAGAGCTTCGTGATTGCCGACATTCCGGGCTTGATCGAGGGTGCCTCCGAAGGTGCGGGCCTGGGCCACCAGTTCCTGCGCCATCTGCAGCGCACGCGCCTGCTCTTGCACATCGTGGATCTGGCGCCCTTTGACGACGCGGTCGATCCCGTTGCCCAGGCCAAGGCCATTGTGGGTGAGCTCAAGAAATACGACCAGTCGCTGCACGACAAGCCGCGTTGGCTGGTGCTCAACAAGCTCGACATGGTGCCCGAGGACGAGCGCGACAAGCGCGTCAAGGACTTCGTCAAGCGCTTCAAGTGGAAGGGGCCGGTGTTCGAAATCTCCGCCCTGACGCGCGAAGGCTGCGAGCCGCTGATCCACGCCATCTTCCGCCACGTGCAGGCCGAGCAGCGCCTCGAAAACGTGCCCGAGGAGATCGACCCGCGCTTTGCCGGGGATGCCCCGGCCTGACTTGGCGGGGTGCGCAAGCCCCGGGTGTTCCCGGGGCGGCCATTCACAACACAACGCGGTGGCCACCAAGGCAACCCAGCGACAGAGGCAATAGAAGCAAAAATGGTTTCCAGTGTGCTGCGGGATGCCCGCCGAATCGTCGTCAAGGTTGGCTCCAGCCTGGTCACCAACGAAGGCCGGGGCCTCGATGAGGCGGCCATCGGAGAGTGGAGCCGGCAGCTGGCCGCGCTGGTGCGCGGCGAGGGCGGTGGCGCCCCGCGCGAGGTGGTCATGGTCTCCAGCGGCGCCATTGCCGAGGGCATGAAGCGCCTGGGCTGGACCACCCGCCCGCACGAGGTGCATGAACTGCAGGCCGCCGCCGCCGTGGGGCAGATGGGCCTGGCCCAGATGTACGAGACCAAGCTGCGCGAGCAGGGCATGGGCAGCGCCCAGGTGCTGCTCACCCACGCCGACCTGGCCGACCGTGAGCGCTACCTGAATGCGCGCTCCACCCTGCTCACCCTGCTGCGCCTGGGTGTGGTGCCTGTGATCAACGAAAACGACACGGTGGTCAACGACGAGATCAAGTTCGGCGACAACGACACCCTGGGCGCCCTGGTGGCCAACCTCGTGGAAGCCGACGCCTTGGTCATCCTCACCGACCAGAAGGGCCTGTACACCGCCGACCCGCGCCGCGACCCGGCGGCGCAGTTCGTGCACGAGGCCAAGGCGGGGGATCTTGCGCTGGAAGCCATGGCCGGCGGCGCCGGCTCCAGTATCGGCAAGGGCGGCATGATCACCAAGATTCTCGCGGCAAAGCGGGCGGCCGGCTCTGGGGCCTCCACCGTCATTGCCTGGGGGCGCGAGCAGGACGTGCTGGTGCGGCTGGTGAAGGGCGAGGCCCTGGGGACCCTGCTGGTCGCGCAAACGCAGAAGAAGCAGGCGCGCAAGCAGTGGATGGCCGACCACCTGCAGCTGCGCGGCGCCGTGCTGGTCGATGCAGGCGCTGCCGCCAAGGTGCGCGACGAAGGCAAGAGCCTGCTGCCCATCGGCATGACGGCGGTCGAGGGCGATTTTTCACGCGGTGACGTCATTGCGGTCCGCGACCTGGCCGGGGCAGAGATCGCACGCGGCTTGGCCAACTATGCGAGTGCGGAAGCCCGCTTGCTGTGCCGTAAGTCCTCGTCGGAATTCGAGCGTTTGCTCGGCTACGCGGCCGAGGCCGAGATGGTGCACCGCGACAACATGGTGCTCACTGCCACCTGAGCTCTGTGTCCGCGGGGTGTGACAAGGTCGCAGGACCATGGCAAAAGGGCCCGCTTGCAGCGAGCCCCTTGGCGTGCTTCCTATTTGGAGTTCGGTGGCGGGTTGCCACTTCCCGCGTCCGGCGCCACCGCAGGCGGCAACCCCTCCAGCCCCATGGGCCGGCTGCCCTGCGGGTCGGGGTCGAAACTCGCCCCCGGGGGCAGCTCCATGCCGGGGTTGACGAGCAACGAACCCGTGCGGAACATGGCGCTGCCCGCATGCTCCCCATCGCGCGTGCGCATGCCGCTGCGCAGATAGCGGTTGCGCTGCTCATTGCGTGGCAGAAAACGCGCCAGCTCCGTCAGCGCCATTTCATAGACGCCCCGCTTGAACTCGACCACGACGTCCAGTGGAACCCAGTAGTCGTTCCAACGCCAGGCGTCGAACTCCGGATGGTTGGTGGCACGCAGGTTCAAATCCCAGTCATGCCCCAGCAGTTGCAACAGATACCAGATCTGTTTCTGGCCCTTGTAGTGTCCCCGCGCATCGCGGCGGATGTACCGGTCAGGCACCTCATAGCGCAACCAGTCCCGCGTACGGGCCACCAAGCGCACATGGTTGGGGTGCAACCCCACTTCTTCGTGCAGCTCCCTGAACATGGCCTGTTCCGGGGTTTCTCCCCGGTCAATGCCACCCTGTGGAAACTGCCAGCTGTGGGTGCGGATGCGTTTGCCCCAGAACACCTGGTTCTTCTGGTTGAGCAGGATGATGCCGACGTTCGGCCGAAAGCCGTCCCGGTCAAGCATAATCAAACCCCAAATTTTTAAACTGTGTCCATTATGCACGGCGCTTAGAGCGCAGCAAGTGGGCTGCACCTGAACGCCCTCCGCCCCAGCATGAAAGCCTCCCAATTCTTCATTTCCACCCTCAAGGAAGCGCCTGCCGATGCCGAGGTGGTCAGCCACCAGTTGATGACGCGCGCCGGCCTGATCAAGAAGCTGGGCGCTGGCATCTACAACTACATGCCCATGGGGTTGCGCGTGGTGCGCAAGGTGGAAGCCATCGTGCGCGAGGAAATGAACCGGGCGGGTGCCGTGGAGGTCACCATGCCCGTGGTCCAGCCGGCCGAGTTGTGGCAGGAAACCGGCCGCTTCGAAAAAATGGGCCCCGAGCTGCTGCGCATCCAGGATCGCCACGGCCGGGACTTCGTGATTCAGCCCACCAGCGAAGAAGTGATCACTGACATCGCTCGCCAGGAGCTGCGCAGCTACAAACAGTTGCCAAAAAACTTCTACCAGATCCAGACCAAGTTCCGCGACGAGCGCCGCCCGCGCTTCGGCCTGATGCGTGGCCGTGAGTTCACCATGAAGGACGCCTACAGTTTCGACCGCGACCAGACGGCCGCCAAGGCGAGCTACCAGGTCATGGCCCAGGCCTACCGCCGCATCTTCGACCGCTTCGGCCTGACCTACCGTGCCGTGGCCGCCGACAGCGGCGCCATCGGCGGTGACCTGAGCGAAGAATTCCAGGTGATTGCTGCCACCGGCGAAGACGCCATCGTCTACTGCCCCGGCAGCGACTACGCCGCCAACATGGAAAAGGCCGAGTCGCTGGCGCCTGCCGGTCCGCGCGGCGCTGCCACGCAGGCGCTGACCAAGACGGCCACGCCCGGCAAGAGCACCTGTGCCGATGTGGCCGAGCTGTTGTCTGTGCCCTTGAAGACCACGGTCAAGTCGCTGGTTCTGGCCACCGACGAGACCAACGAAGCGGGCGAGACCGTCAAGACCCAGGTCTGGCTCGTGCTGCTGCGTGGCGACCATGACATGAACGAGATCAAGGTCGGCAAGGTACCGGGTCTGGCGGGCTTCCGCTTCGCCACCCTCGGTGAAATCGACGAGCATTTCGGCTGCAAGCCGGGCTACCTGGGTCCCATCGGCCTGAAAAAGCCGCTCAAGATCGTGGTCGACCGCGAAGTGGCGCTCATGGCCGACTGGATCTGCGGTGCCAACGAAGCGGATTTCCACATCACCGGCGTCAACTGGGGCCGCGACCTGCCCGAGCCCGATGCCATTGCCGACCTGCGCAATGTGGTCGCGGGCGATGCCTCGCCCGACGGCAAGGGGGAACTGGCGATCGAACGCGGTATCGAAGTGGGCCATGTGTTCTACCTCGGTACCAAGTACAGCCGCGCCATGAATGCCACCTTCCTGGACGAGAACGGCAAGCCCCAGCCCCTGGAAATGGGCTGCTACGGCATCGGCATCACACGCCTGCCAGCTGCTGCCATCGAGCAGAACCACGACGAGCGCGGCATCATCTGGCCCGACGCCATCGCTCCCTTCACCGTGGTGATCTGCCCCATTGGCATGGACCGCAGCGAAGAAGTCAAGGCCGCGGCCGAGAAGCTCTATGCCGAGTTCCTCGCTGCCGGCGTGGACGTGCTGCTCGACGACCGCGGCGAACGCCCCGGCGCGATGTTTGCCGATTGGGAACTGATCGGCGTGCCCCACCGCGTGGTGATCGGCGACCGTGGCCTCAAGGAAGGCCACGTGGAGTACCAGCATCGCCGCGACACTGCCGCCACCAAGGTGGCGATCACCGATATCTGGGCCCACGTGAAGGGCCGCATGGCGGTATGAGCGGCGAGGGGATGAGTGCCGGGCAAGCGGGCGGGGGCCTTTCCAGGCGTTCCTGCCTGGTGGCAGCAGCGTCGCTGGCGGGCCCCTCGGCCTGGCTGGCTGCGCCCGCGCTTGCCCATGCCGGCGGCCAGCTCGAAGAGCCGCTCATGGACTCGGTGCGCACCGCGCTGAGCTCGGCCATCGCCAACCAGGCCCCGCCCGAACCCGAGTTCTTTACCACCGACACCCGCCTGCACTACACCCGCTGGCTGACAGCGATGAGCGACCGCCTGCGCCGGCGCAAGCCCGAATGGCAGGTGCGCCGCGACTTCCTGCAGACCGTCTGGTACGAATCCAAGCGCGCGGGCCTTGATGTCTCCCTGGTGCTCGGCCTCATCCAGGTGGAAAGCGGCTTTCGCAAGTTCGCCGTCTCCAGCGTGGGTGCGCGCGGCTACATGCAGGTCATGCCGTTCTGGACGCGTGTGATCGGCGACGGCGATGCCGGCAAGCTGTTCCACATGCAGACCAATCTGCGCTTTGGCTGCGTGATCCTGCGCCACTACCTCGAACGCGAGCGGGGCGACCTGTTCATGGCGCTCGGCCGCTACAACGGCAGCCGGGGGCGTTCGCCATACCCCGATGCGGTCTTCGGCGCCCAGCGCGCCTGGAACTACGTGGACCGGCCCGCCACGGGCTAGACAATCGTTCCCGGCGTGTTGGCATTGTCTGGTGCGATATTCTGCGACAGCCGCGACACCATCACCTGGTCGATGCGGTAGCTGTCCACGTCCAGCACCTCGAACTTGTAGCCGCCCCAGCTCACGCTGTCGGTGCGGCGCGGCACGCGGCGCAGCATCACCATCAGGAAGCCGGCCAGGGTTTCGTACTCCTCGCCATGGGGCAACTCGTCCAGCGAGAGTGCGCGCAGCACATCGCTGATGGGGGTCACGCCATCGATCAGCCACGAGTTCTCGTCGCGCCGCACGATCTGCTCTTCGTCCAGCGGCGAGACCAGGTCGCCCATCACCGTGCTCATCACGTCATTGAGGGTGACAACGCCCACCACCAGGCTGTACTCGTTGACGATGACCGCAAAGTCCTCGTGCACCTGGCGGAACTGCTCCAGCACCTCGGAAAGGGTCAGCCGGTCCGGCACGATCAGCACCTTGCGCACCAGGCTGTCGTCGGCCAGCGAGATGGGCTGGTTGTTGAGCACGCGCTGGAACAGGTCCTTGGCGTCCACGTACCCCACCACGTGGTCGATGTCGCCCTCGCAGACGGGGTAGGTGGAGAACGGCTCGGCTGCGATGCGCAGGCGTATCACCGAATCGGGCTCGTCGCGCAGGAAATAGGCGATCCGGTCGCGTGGTGACATGGCGCTCGACACCGTGCGCGTGTCCAGCTCGAACACGTTGGTGATGACCTGCTGCTCGCGCGCGGCCAGCACGCCGGCGCGCGCGCCGGCTTCCATCATGGCCAGGATGTCGTCCGAGGTGATGCGGTCGTCGCGCAGGGACGACAGGCCCAGCACGCGGAACAGCGCGTCCGCCCCCCGGCTGTAGAACCACACCACGGGGCGCAACAGGGCCATGCACCAGGCCATGGGCTTGGCCAGACGCACCACCAACCGCTCGGGCTCGGCCATGCCCAGGCGCTTGGGAAACAGGTCGGCGAACAGGATGAACAGCGAGGTGATCACCAGGAACGAGGCCAGAAAGCCCACGCGCTGCGCGTTGTCCTCGGTCAGCCACCAGCCGAACAGGGTGGTGAAGTGCGGGCTCAGCGCCCCTTCGCCCACGATGCCGCCCAGGATGGCCACCGCGTTCTGCCCCACCTGCACCACCGTGAAGTAGTCACCCGGCTGCTCCTGCATGCGCATCACGCGGTCGGCGCGTGCATCGCCTTCGTCGGCCATCTGGCGCAGCCGCAGGCGACGCGCAGCCGCCAGCGAGATCTCGGCCATGGAGAAGAAGGCGCTGGCTGCGATCAGCAGGCCGATGACGAACAGGCTTTGGGACAGGCTCATGGGTGGCAGGCCCGCCGTCAGGGGCGGGCCTGTCCAAGTGTAGCTGCCCGTTTCCGGGCGTGGCGGCCCCTACTGCACGAAACCGATGCGGTTGCGCCCGGAGGCTGCCTTGGGCAGGTCGGCCACCTCCACCGTGGAGCGCCGGTCCAGTCGCGCATTGCCAAAGCCGGTCATCAGCGCGCGGCGCATCTCGCGCGGCGGCATGGTGGCCAGCAGGTCCAGCACGTCACCCTGCGGCTCGGGATCGAGCAGGCGGCCCCAGTCATGGCCGGTGCGGATGCCCTGGTACAGGTTGCGCGCGATGGTGCGTGCCTGGGCCAGCGTGGGCGCCTCCACCTCGAACACGTTCATGCGGTTCAGGATGGGGTCGGGAATGCCCCGGCTGTCGTTGGCCGTGGTGATCCAGATGACCTGGCTTGCGTCGATGGCCACCTCGGCGAACTCATCGGTGAAGCTTTGCGCCGTGTCGTGCTCCAGCAGGCTGTAGAGCGCGCCCAGCGGGTCGTACTGGGCATCCGACGCAGCCTTGTCGATCTCGTCCACCACGATCACCGGGTTGGCGTACTCGCCCTCGACCAGCGCTTCGAACACCTTGCCAGGGCGCGCGCCCTTCCACTGCGCAGACGAGCCCGAGAGCAGCCAGCCCGCGGTCATGGAACTCATGGGCAAGAGGTTCATGCCCGTGCCCAGCAGCTCGGCCAATTGGCGTGCAAAGTGCGTCTTGCCGATGCCTGGCGGCCCCAGCAGCAGCATGGGCGTGACCTCCAGCCCGTCGGCGCTGTCCTGCGCCAGGGCCACGTGGCGTTTCACGTCGTCGAGCACGTCGGTGAAGTTGGGCAACTGTGCGTACAGGCTGGCCATGTCGGGCACGCCCGAAGGCTTGACCTGGAAACGCTCCGGCCCGCGTTCGAGCATGCGTTCGTACACGGTGCGCAGGGTCTCGTACTCGCGCTGGTTGCCGGACTCCTGCAGCCGTGCGAGCTTGCGCTCCACATCGCCGGGGTGGAACACATTGCGCATCTGGGCCACCGGCAGGCGCAGGGCAGGGGCTTGGGGAACAAGGCTATGGCCGGTCATCGCGTGCTCCTGGTGAGTTGCAAAAGCGTCACATCACACGACCATTCAAGCACACAACATGCCCGGTGAAATGCAGGACAAGCCCTGACAACCTGCTGTGTTGCCAGAAAGCAAAAGCCGCCCGAAGGCGGCCTGGTGCAGAGCGTTGAATCGCTTACTCGCCGGTGCCCAGCACCTGCTTGAGTTCGCCCGACTCGTACATCTCCATCATGATGTCCGAGCCGCCGATGAACTCGCCCTTGACGTACAGCTGCGGGATGGTGGGCCACTGGCTGTATTCCTTGATGCCCTGGCGGATCTCGTCGTCCTCGAGCACATTCACTGTGACCACGGACTTGGGGTCCACGCCGCTGGCCTTGAGGATCTGGATCGCGCGGCCCGAAAAACCGCACATGGGGAAGCTCGCGCTGCCCTTCATGAACAGCAGGATGTCGCTGGATTTCACGAGGGCGTCGATGCGTTGTTGGGTGTCGCTCATGGGAATACTCCTTGAAAAGGCTGGCAGGCCTTGCCAGCCTGCAATAGCGCGATTATTTCACTGTCGGCCATTGTCCGCCCGAGCAGCGTGCGATGCCTGCCAGGTCCATGCGGCTTTGCACCTGCTCGAAACCCCGCTCGCGCAGCAGCGCGCACACGGCATCGGCCTGGTCGTGCCCGTGCTCCAGCAGCAGCCAGCCGCCCGGGCGCAGGTGGTCCGGTGATTGCACCACGATGGTGCGTATATCGTCCAGTCCGTCATCGCCGCTGGCCAAGGCCGACAGCGGCTCGTGGGTGAGTGCGGCCAGATGGGGGTCGGCTGCGGGGATGTAGGGCGGGTTCGAGACGATGGCATCGAAGCGCCCATCCACGCCGCTCAGCCAGTTGGCCTGTGCGAACCGCACGGGCAGGGCCAGGCGCTCGGCATTGGCACGTGCCACGGCCAGGGCATCGGCGCTGGCATCCACGGCCAGCACCTGGGCGGCGGGGCACTGGTGCTGCAGGGCCAGCGCAATGGCCCCGCTGCCCGTGCCCAGGTCCACCACCCGGGGGGCGGGCAGGAAGGCCAGGAGGGCCAACGCCCA
The DNA here is from genome assembly GCF_058783375.1 of Acidovorax sp. FW305-C-20-28. Lineage (NCBI taxonomy): Bacteria > Pseudomonadati > Pseudomonadota > Betaproteobacteria > Burkholderiales > Comamonadaceae > Acidovorax > Acidovorax sp. FW305-C-20-28. The sequence continues at coordinate 127,342 of NZ_JBYSYM010000010.1, forward strand.
GTCCACCAGGGTCTCGGTGTCGGGGCGCGGATCCAGCACGCGTGCGTCCACCGACAGGGGCAGTCCGTAGAACTCCTTGGTCCCCGTGAGATAGGCCACCGGCTCGCCCGCGGCGCGGCGCAGGCACAGGGCTTCAAAGCGTTCTGCGGCTTCGGTGGGCAGCGCATCCGTGTCGTGCGCCAGCAGCCACGCGCGATCGGCGGATGCCCGGCCAACGACGTGCAGCAGCAGCAGTTGCGCGTCGATGCGCGCCAGGCCCAGCGTGCGTGCCTGGCCCAGGGCATCGGCCACGGTGGCGGGTGGGTTGGCGGTGGTGTCGTCCATGGCGGGGCGTTGCAGGGTCAGACCGCCGCGCTGGTCTCCAGTTCCGCAAGCTGTTCGGCCTCGCGTGCATGGGCCATGGCCTGCAGCACGTCGGCCAGGTCCCCTTCCATCACCTGGAGCAGCTTGTACAGCGTGAGGTTGATGCGGTGGTCCGTGAGCCGGCCCTGCGGAAAGTTGTAGGTGCGGATGCGGTCGCTGCGGTCGCCGCTGCCGATCAGGCCCTTGCGCAGTGCGGCCTCCTTGGCGGCGCGTTCGCTGCGCTCCTTTTCCTGGATGCGCGCCTGCAGCACCTGCAGGGCCTTGGCCTTGTTGCTGTGCTGGCTGCGGCCGTCCTGGCACTCGGCCACGATGCCGGTGGGCAAGTGAACCACGCGCACGGCCGAATCGGTCTTGTTGATGTGCTGGCCGCCCGCGCCGCTGGCGCGGAAGGTGTCGATGCGCAGGTCTGCCGGGTTGAGCTTGATGGCCTCGGTCTCGCCGGGCTCGGGCATCACGGCCACCGTGCAGGCGCTGGTGTGGATGCGGCCCTGCGTCTCGGTGGCGGGCACGCGCTGCACGCGGTGGCCACCCGACTCGAACTTGAGGGCCCCGTACACATTGTCCCCCTCGAGGCGCAGCACAATTTCCTTGTAGCCCCCGAGCTCGGCCGCGTTTTCGCTCACGACTTCGACCTTCCACCCGACGTTGGCCGCGTAGCGCGAGTACATGCGCGTGAGGTCGCCCGCGAACAGGGCGGACTCATCACCGCCCGTGCCGGCGCGGATTTCCAGGAAGGCATTGCGCGCATCGTCCGGGTCCTTGGGCAGCAGCAGGCGCTGCAGTTCGTCCTCCAGTGCCAGGAGCTCGGCCTCGGCGCTGGCGATCTCCTCCTGCGCCATCTCGGCCATGTCGGGGTCGGCCAGCATCTCGCGGGCGCCAGCCAGGTCGGCCTCGCGCTGCTGGTAGCGGGCATAGCGGCCCGCCACCTGGGTCACTTCTGCGTGTTCGCGCGAGATCAGGCGGTACTGCGCCATGTCGCCCATGATGTCCTCGCGCGAGAGCAGGAAATCGAGTTCACCCAGGCGCTGGGCATAGCGCTCCAGCTGGTTTCGGAGAAAGGTCTTCATGCGGTGAAAGAGAGGGAGAAGGCTGCGCTGTCGCAGCGGGCGCTGTCCTCGGGCGGGCAGCGGGCCTGGCGGGGCGGCGATCGCCGCTACAGGCCGCTGTTCTTGCTTTGCGAGCGCAGGAACAGGCGCGAGACGGTCTGGGCCGTCTGGGCGCGCATCTCGGCGTCGCCGGCGTGCAGCTCGGCCATGGTGCCGTGCAGCATCTTCTGCGTGATGCCGCGCGACAGGGCTTCCAGCACCGCATCCACGTCCTCGCCGCGCGCCAGCAGCTTCTTGGCGCGTGCGATCTCGGCCGCGCGCCAGCTGTCGGTCTGGGCGTTGAGCTGCTGGATCAGGGGCACCACGCCGCCCTCGGGGTGGCGCTGGTCCATCCAGTGCATGAAGCTCTGCACGCCCGCATCGATGATGGCCTCGGCCTGTGCCACGGCGGCCTGGCGGTTGGCCTGGGCGGTCTGCACCACGCTGGCCAGGTCGTCCACGGTGTACAGGTAGACGTCGCCCAGGGCCTTGACCTCGGGTTCGATGTCGCGTGGCACCGCCAGGTCCACCATGAACATGGGGCGGTGGCGGCGCTTCTTGAGCGCGCGCTCCACGGCGCCCAGGCCGATGATGGGCAGGCTGCTGGCCGTGCAGCTGATCACGGCGTCGAACTCGTGCAGGCGCTCGGGCAGGTCGGCCAGGCGCATCACCTCGCCGCCAAAGCGCGTGGCGAGCTTTTCGCCGCGCTCCAGCGTGCGGTTGGCAATCGCGATGGACTTGGGGTTGCGGGCCGCAAAGTGCGTGGCAGCCAGCTCGATCATCTCGCCCGCCCCCACGAAGAGCACACGGATCTTGGACAGGTCTTCGAACAGCTGGCTGGCCAGGCGCACGGCCGCGGCCGCCATGCTGATGCTGTGTGCGCCGATCTCGGTGGAGGTGCGCACCTCCTTGGCCACGGCAAAGCTGCGCTGGAACAGCTGGTTCAGGGTGGTGCCCAGGGCACCCGCGGTTTCCGCTGCGCGCACGGCGTCCTTCATCTGGCCCAGGATCTGGGCTTCGCCCAGCACCATGGAATCCAGGCCGCTGGCCACGCGGAAGGCATGGCGCGCCACCAGGCTGTCTTCGAGGGTGTAGGAATGCGAGCGCAGCAGGGCGGGGCTCACGCCGCCACTCTGGGCCAGCCAGCCCAGCGTGTGGTCGATGGCGGCCTGCTCGCCCGCGCAGTAGATCTCGGTGCGGTTGCAGGTGGAGATGATGGCCGTCTCCACGCTGGGGTGGCGGCTTTGCTGGCCCAGCGACTGGCGTAGCCCCTGCAACGTGGGGGCTATCTGGTCGAGCGCGAACGCGAACCGGCCGCGCAGATCGAGGGGCGCGGTGGTGTGGTTGATGCCGAGGGCCCAGACTGCCATGCCCCAATTATAAAATTGTTGGAACATCCCGGTACAACTGCCTGGGATAGCCTTGATCTGGGTCAATTCCTATGGGTCCGCTGGACACACTCAACCACTTGCTCAATTTCTTCGCCCCGGCCGTGGCCATGGCCGCGCTGATGGCACTGGGCAGCCGCATCCTGCGCTGGAAATCGGGCGCAAGCCATGCCGCTTGGGCGCAGTTCGCCATCCAATTGGGCGTGGGCTGTGCCGTGTTGCTGGCCGGTCTGGTGCTGCTGGGCCGGGACGGCAAGATGGCCACCTATGCCGCCCTGGTGGTGGCCTGCGCCACCTGCGAGTGGTGGCTGGGCAAAAGCTGGAAGGCCTGAACTCAGCCCGGGGCAACCGGTGCGACCGGCGCCAAAGGCGTATCGCCCCCTTGGGCGCGCGCACTGTGCGCCACGGCCGTGGTGGCCGGTGGTGACAGCGCCAGCCCCGCATCGCGCAGCTTGTCCAGGATGGCAAACAGCAGATCGCTGCGCACCCCACCCGCATTGCGCGGGTTGCTCACGTAACCGATGGCCAGGAAGGTCAGCGTGCCGTTGAGAATGCCTTCCAACTGCACGACGGGCTCGGGGTCGGCCATGATGCCCTCGTGCGCGGTGAAGGCCTCCAGGATCAGCGTGCGCATGCGCTGGGCGTCGGTGTCCAGCGGCGCCGGCAGGCGCAGCAGCACGCGGCCGGGGGCTCCGGTCAGCGTCATGTTGCGCACGGTCTTGGTGATGAACTCGGAGTTGGGCACGATCACGGTGGAGCGGTCCCCGAGCTGGATCTCGGTGGCGCGCACGTTCACGCGGCGCACGTCACCCTCGGTTTCGCCCAGCACCACCCAGTCGCCCACGCGCACCGGCCGCTCGGCCAGGAGGATCAGGCCCGAGATGAAGTTCTGCACGATGGCCTGCAGCCCGAAGCCGATGCCCACCGACAGCGCGCTGGCCACCCAGGCGATGCGCTCCACGCTGATCCCCAGGCCCGCCAGCGCGATGGCGATCACCGCCACGCCGCCCACGTAGCCCAGCAAGGTGACGATGGAGCTGCGCATGCCCGGCTCCAGCGAGGTGTTCGGAAAGAACTGCTCGCTGAGCCAGCGCTTCAGGATGCGGATCATCACGAAGCCGGCGCAGGCAATCGCCAGCGCCGTGAGCAGTGCCTGCGGCGCCAGCGTGACGCTGCCCACCTGCAGGGTCTGGTTCACGCTGCTGCCGCGGCGGAACACCTCGTCGGGCGCCGTGCCCAGCGGCGCCAGCAGGGCGATCACCATGTAGAACAGCAGCACCAGGCGCAGCGCACCCGAGGCCACCACGGCGCTCTGGTCCAGCAGCTTGCCATCGATGCCCAGGCCCGTGTGCAGGCGCTGGCCGAAGCCGCCGCGCGAGGACAGCACGGCCTGTGCGACGTCGTCCACCAGCTGGAACAGCAGGTAGGTGGTGGCAAACACCACCCCCGTCCAGACCATCTGGCCGGCCAGCATGTGGGCCAGTGCCACGAAGCCCAGCACCAGCAGCACCAGGATGGCAAAGGCGGTGGTGGCGGCCGCCGCCACCAGCAGTCCGACCCAGATCGGGCGGGGTGCGGGTACGGTGGCTTCGCTGGCGGGTGCTTCCACGGGAGGCGCAGTTACAGCCTCAGAGGGCGCGCGCAGATGGCGCAGTGCACACAGGATGACCAGGGCCATGAGCAGGGCCGACAAGGTGTGGGCCGACACCTCGGCCGCCAGGCTGGCGCCCACCACGCGGTTGACCTCGATGACCAGCCCGCCCAGCAGGGCCGTGAGCGCCAGCCACCAGGGGTAGGGGGCCAGGCGCGTGGCCAGCTCGTCCGACAGGACTGCCAGGCGCCAGGAGCTGCGCTTGCGCGAGAGCAGCGCATGGCCCAGCGCGATCATGAAGGCGGCGAACACCACCAGTTGCAGGGTGGCGCGCTCGAACGCCTGCAGGCGCGGGCCCAGGCCACCCTCCACCGTGAGACCGCTCCATGCCAACTGTGCGGCCAGCGCCAACAGCAGGGTGTGCAGCAGCACCGCAGCAAAGGCCAGCAGCGAGCGCCGCAGGCGCCCGGGCGGCAGGCGCGCGGGTGCCAGGCGCAGCAGCAGCCGTTCGCCCAGCCAGGGGCCGGCGGTCGCCAGCAGCAGTGCCACCACCAGACTGACCGCAAAGCCTGTGCGGTGCCTGGGATCCCAGGCCCGTTCGCCGGCTCCCTGAAGTTCGGCGCCCAGCGACTGCAGGCGCATCCAGTCGCCTGGGAAGGCGTTGCGCACATTGCGCCAGAAGCTGCCCGTGAGCGGTGAGTCGATGCGGGTGGTGAGGGCGGTCTGGAACTGTTCGCGGCGCTGGCGGATGATCTCGGTGCTGCGCTGCTCGGCGTCCACCGCGATCAGGCGGGCCAGCTTGAGCTCCGAGTCGATGGCGCTGCGCTCCTTGCTCAGGGCCGCGCGCTGCTGCGCCACGTCGGAGGCTTCGGCCGGCGCCCCCTTGGCAGGGGCCGGGCCCAGGCCCGCCAGCCGGGTGTCGATGTCGGCCAGCGCTTCGGCACGGCGTGCCGCCACCTGGGTCGCGGCCGTTCCGATGGCGGCCACGTCGCTGAGCCACTGGCGGTAGTCGTCGTCCTCGCCGAGCTTGGTGGGGATGGCGTCGAAGCGCTCGCGCAGCGCATCCACGCCGGGCAGTTCGGGCTTTTCGCCGGAGGCGCTGCTGGCCGTGAGGGCCGGCGGCGCGGCGCTGCGGGTCTGCGCCAGGGCGGAAAGCAGGGGCAGGGGCGCCAGCAGCAGCACCAGCAAGGCGGCCTGCAGCAGGCCGGACCAGGGGCGGCGGGAGAGCAGGAGCGCCGAAAGAAAGGCCATGCCGGCCTCGGGGCCGGCACAGTTGCGTTGCAAAGTCATGCGCGCATTGTGCGGCCCCTGCGGCGCGGCCTGTGAGAGAGTGTTCCAGCCCGGAGCGGGCGGGAACGCAGGATCAGCCCGCCGGGCTGAACAGGTCGACCCGGTCGGTGATGATGCCGTCCGTGCCCAGGTCGATCAGGCGCTGGGCGGCCCAGGGGTCGTTCACGGTGTAGCTCAGGGCGCGCAGGCCCTGGCCCTGCACGGTGGCCACCAGGGCGGCATCCCACAGCGCATGGTTGCAGACAATCGCCACGCAGCCCAGGCCCACGGCCTCGTCCACGAAGCCCTGGCGGTGCACGTCCACCAGCAGGGCGCGCGGCAGCTGGGGCGCGGCATTGCGGGCGCTGGCCAGCGCTGCGGGCTGGAAGGAGGAGAGCAGCGGCGGCACGGCCTGCCCCTGCCACAACCGGGCGGCAGCCTCGGCCACCACGCGGCCAGTCACCTCGTCCTGTCCGGGTGTGGGCTTGATCTCGATGTTCAGCAAATACCCGTTGGCGATGCAGTAGCGTGCCAGGGCCTCCAGCGTGGGCAGGGGCTCGCCAGCATGGGCGCGCGAATGCCAGCCGCCTGCATCGAGCTGCGACAAAGCGCTCCAGTCGAGGTCGCCGCCGGTGCCATGGCCATTGGTCGTGCGCTGCAGCGTGGCGTCGTGCATCAGAAAGGGCACGCCGTCGCGGCTGAGCTTGGCATCGCACTCGAACATGCGGTAGCCATGCTGGGCGCCCAGGCGAAAGGCCGCCAGCGTGTTCTCGGGCGCGAGCTTGCCCGCGCCCCGGTGGGCGATCCAGCGGGGGTAGGGCCAGGCCGTGGTCTGCAGGCCGGTCATGCGGAAATGCGCTTGCCCGTGGCGGCGTCGAAGCTGTGCAGGCGGTCGGGGCGCGGCGCCACGTGGATCACGGTGTCGGGAGCGGGCGAATGCGTGCCTTCTTCCACGCGCACGATGAGCTGCTCGCCGTTCAGGCGGCCGTAGATCAGGCGCTCGGCACCCAGCAGTTCCACGGTCTCCACCGTCACGGCCCAGCCGTCGCTGCCCACATCCAGGTGCTCGGGACGGATGCCCAGGATGGTGCCTTCCTTGCCGCCCGGGGCGTTCTTGAGCAGGTTCATCGGCGGTGAGCCGATGAAGCTGGCCACGAAGGTCGTGGCTGGCGTGTGGTAGACCTCTTCGGGCGTGCCGAACTGTTCCATGTTGCCGGCATTCATCACGATCATGCGCTCGGCCAGGGTCATGGCCTCGACCTGGTCGTGGGTCACGAACAGGCTGGTGATGCCGAGCTCGCGGTGCAGTTTCTGGATCTCCAGGCGGGTCTGGGCGCGCAGCTTGGCATCCAGGTTGGACAGCGGCTCGTCGAACAGGAAGACCTGGGGCTGGCGCACGATGGCGCGGCCCATGGCCACGCGCTGGCGCTGGCCGCCCGAGAGCTCGCGCGGCTTGCGTTCGAGCAGGTGGCCGAGCTCCAGGATCTTGGCGGCCTTGTCCACGCGCGCCTTGATCTCTTCCTTGGGCACCTTGGCGATCTTCAGGCCATAGGCCATGTTCTCGAAGTTCGTCATGTGCGGGTAGAGCGCGTAGTTCTGGAACACCATCGCGATGTCGCGCTGGGCAGGTTCCAGGTCGTTGACCACGCGGCTGCCGATGCGCAGCTCGCCGCCCGAGATTTCCTCCAGGCCGGCCACCATGCGCAGCAGGGTGGACTTGCCGCAGCCCGAGGGGCCGACGATGACGATGAACTCGCCATCCTTGACCTCGGCGTTCACGCCATGGATGACCTGGTTGGCCTTGGGGCCGACGCCGTAGCGCTTGATGATGTTGCGAAAGGAAAGAGATGCCATTTTGCTATTGAATTAGTAGCTGCCGACGCAGTTGAATAAGGCGGTAGGGGCTGGTGGTCTGGCCTGGATCTTTATTTCTCGGTATCCACCAGGCCTTTGACGAACCAGCGCTGCATGACCACCACCACGAAGGCCGGGGGCAGCATCGCCAAGAGGGCGGTGGCCATCACGATGTTCCACTCGTTGCCGGCATCGCCACCGGCCAGCATGCGCTTGATGCCGATGACCACGGGGTACATGTCTTCCGAAGTGGTCACCAGCAGCGGCCACAGGTACTGGTTCCAGCCGTAGATGAACTGGATCACGAACAGCGCGGCAATCGAGGTGCGCGACAGCGGCACCAGGATGTCCTTGAAGAAACGCATGGGGCCGGCGCCGTCCACGCGCGCGGCTTCGACCAATTCGTCAGGCACCGTGAGGAAGAACTGGCGGAACAGGAAGGTGGCCGTGGCCGATGCGATCAGCGGCACCGTGAGACCGGCGTAGCTGTTGAGCATGCCCAGGTCCGACACCACTTGGTAGGTCGGGCCGATGCGCACTTCCACCGGCAGCATCAGCGTGATGAAGATCAGCCAGAAGCAGATGCCCTTGAAGGGGAAGCGGAAGTACACGATGGCGAAGGCCGAGAGCAGGGAGATGGCGATCTTGCCCACCGTGATGACGATGGCGGTGACAAAGCTCACCCACATCATGCGCGCCACCGGCGCAGTGGAACCCGCGCCCGTGCCGCCGCCAAACAGCGCGTCGTGGTAGGTCTGCCAGAAGTTGCTGCCGGGCACCATGGGCATGGGCACCTGCACGATGTCCTGTGCCGTGTGGGTGGAGGCCACGAAGGCCAGGTACAGCGGGAAGCCGACGATGATCACGCCCAGCACCATGATGAGGTGCGAGAACGCGGTGAGATAAGGGCTGCGTTCAACCATATCAGTACTGGACTTTCTTTTCGACGTAGCGGAATTGGATGACGGTCAGGACGACCACGATGGCCATCAGCACCACCGACTGCGCAGCCGAGCCGCCCATGTCCATGGCCTTGAAGCCATCGTGGTAGACCTTGTAGACCAGGATGGCGGTGTCGCGCCCCGGACCGCCCTGCGTGGTCGAGTCCACGATGGCGAAGGTGTCGAAGAAGGCGTAGACCACGTTGATCACCAGCAGGAAGAAGGTGGTGGGCGAGAGCAGCGGGAACTGGATGCTCCAGAACCGGCGCCAGGGCCCGGCGCCATCGATGGATGCGGCTTCGATCAGCGACTTGGGGATGGACTGCAGGCCCGCGAGGAAGAACAGGAAGTTGTAGGAGATCTGCTTCCACACGGCTGCGATCACGATCAGCGACATGGCGTGGTCGGAGTTGAGCATGTGGTTCCAGTTGAAGCCCGACTGGCGCAGCATGTAGGCCACGACGCCCAGCGACGGCGAGAACATGAACATCCACAGCACGCCGGCCACGGCGGGGGCCACGGCGTAGGGCAGCAGCAGCGCCGTCTTGTAGACGATGGCGCCCTTGATGATGCGGTCGGCAAAGATCGCCAGCATCAGCGACAGGCAGATGCCCACCGCGGCCACCAGGATCGAGAAGAAGGCCGTGGTCTTGAACGACGCCAGGTAGCCCGGGTCTTCGAACAGGCTCTTGAAGTTGTCCAGGCCCACCCATTCCTTGGACAGGCCGAAGCTGTCCTGCATCTGGAAGGATTGCACCAGGGCCTGGCCGGCGGGCCAGAAGAAGAAGACGCTGATGATGACCAACTGGGGGGCAATGAGCACCCACGGCAGCCACGCGGAGCGAAAGAGAACGCGTTTTTCCATGTCCAGACTCTCAAAAAGACAACCCGCCAACCAGCAAACCAGGTCGGTTTGCGAGGGAGGCGGGCTTTCGGCAGCGTCCCGGCCGGTGTGCCGGGGTGGCTGCCCGCAGGCAGGGAAGCCTGCTTACTTGTTGGCGCGCGCGAAGCGTGCCAGTTGCTCGTTGCCGCGGGTGGCGGCGGTGTCCAGGGCTTCCTTGGGCGACTTCTTGCCCGACCAGATCTGCTCGGTTTCCTCGTCGATGATGGTGCGGATCTGCACGAAGTTGCCCAGGCGGATGCCGCGCGACTTGTCGGTCGCCTTGCGGATCATCTGCGTCACGGCCACGTCTGTGCCGGGGTTCTTCTCATAGAAGCCGGAGGCTTCGGTCAGCTTGTAGGCCGCCGTGGTCACGGGCAGGTAGCCCGTGCGCTGGTGGCTGGCGGCCTGCACCTTGGTGTCGTTCAGGAAGTTCAGGAAATCGGCCACGCCCTTGTATTCCTCGGCCTTCTTGCCGGACATCACCCACAGGCTGGCACCGCCGATGGCCGTGTTCTGGGGCGCGCCCTTCACGTCGTCGTAGTAGGGCAGGGCCGAGATGCCGTAGGCGAACTTGGCTTCCTTGGCCACGCGGGCGTACAGGCCCGACGAGCCGGTGATCATCGCGCACTCGCCCGAGGGGAAGGAGGCGTCAGGCGCGTTGCCGCGGCCCTTGTAGACGAAGCTGCCGTCCTTGGAGGCCTTGGCCAGGTTCTCGAAGTGGCGCACGTGCAGCGGCGTGTTGATCTGCAGCTGGGCGTCATTGCCATCGAAGCCGTTGTTCTTGGAGGCGAACAGCGTGTTGTGCCACAGCGAGAAGCTCTCCAGCTGCGTCCAGCTGATCCAGCTGGTGGTGAACGGGCAGCTGTGGCCGCTGGCCTTGAGCTTGGAGGCGGCGGCGAACACTTCGGGCCAGGTCTTGGGCGGCTTGTCGGCGTCCAGGCCGGCCTTCTTGAAGGCGTCCTTGTTGTAATAGAAGATGGTGGTCGAGCTGTTGAGCGGGTAGCTCAGCATCTGGCCGTTGGGTGCCGTGTAGTAGCCGGCCACGGCCGACACGTACTGGGTGGGGTCGAACTTGAAGCCGCCGTCGTTGAGCACCTTGGCGGCGGGCACGATGGCGCCCTTGCTGGCCATCATGGTGGCGGTACCCACTTCGAACACCTGGATGATGTGGGGCGCATTGCCTGCGCGGAAGGCCGCGATGGCGCCGGTCATCGACTCGTCATAGGTGCCCTTGTAGGTGGGCACGACCTTGTACTTGGTCTGGCTGGCGTTGTACTGCTTGGCCAGATCGTTCACCCAGTCGCCCAGGGCGGCGCTCATGGAGTGCCACCATTGGATTTCTACTTGTTGGGCCTGCGCAGGTGCGCAGACGGACAGGGCGATGGCAGCAGACAGTGCCAGTTGCTTGAGTTGCATGAATGGTTCCTTCCGGAGATGGCGAAATGCACAAAGGGCGCATGCTAGGCAGCCCTTGTGACAGTGATGTGTCGTTGTCGCACAGCACTGTAGTGGTCACAACTGGGGAAATCCCCTTGCGCTGGACGCGGTGTGTCCGATTGTGACGCTTATGTGACAGGATTTTGCCATTCACGGAGCCCTGCAAGGTTTTGTGCATTGCACCATCCTTGGTGCATAGTGGTGCTTGCGCTGCACACCTTCGGTGCGAAGCGTGCAAGACCCGTTCGTTCCCATTCCTCAGCAACCACCAACTGCCATGGCCAACAACTCTCTGGACAAGAACAAGATCAAATTCCTGCTGCTCGAAGGCATCCACCCCTCTGCGGTGGAAGTACTGCGCTCCGCGGGCTACACCCAGATCGAGACCGTCTCCGGCGCCCTGCCCGACGAAGAGTTGAAGGCCAAGATCGCCGATGTGCACTTCCTGGGCATCCGCTCGCGCACCCAGCTGACCGAGGAGGTCTTCGCCAGGGCCCACAAGCTCGTGGCCGTCGGGTGCTTTTGCATCGGCACCAACCAGGTGGACCTGGATGCCGCACGCGAGCGCGGCATTGCCGTGTTCAACGCCCCGTATTCCAACACCCGCTCGGTGGCCGAGCTGGTGCTGGCCGAGGCCATCCTGCTGTTGCGCGGCATTCCCGAGAAAAATGCCGTGGCGCACCGGGGCGGCTGGCTCAAGTCGGCCGACAACGCCTACGAGATCCGCGGCAAGACCCTGGGCATCGTCGGCTACGGCTCCATCGGCACGCAGCTGTCGGTGCTGGCCGAGGCCCTGGGCATGCAGGTGGCGTTCTTCGATGTGGTCAACAAGCTGCCACTGGGCAATGCACGCCAGGTGCACCAGTTGCACGACCTGCTGGCGCAAAGCGACATCGTGAGCCTGCACGTGCCCGAGCTGCCCTCCACCCAGTGGATGATCGGTGCCGCCGAGATCGCCGCCATGAAGCCGGGCGGCATCCTGATCAATGCCGCGCGTGGCACGGTGGTCGAGATCGAGCCCCTGGCCGAGGCGCTCAAGGCGCGCAAGCTGCTGGGCGCTGCCATCGACGTGTTCCCGGTGGAGCCGCGCACCAACAAGGACGAGTTCCTGTCCCCGCTGCGTGGCCTGGACAACGTGATCCTCACCCCGCACGTGGGCGGCTCCACCATGGAGGCCCAGGCCAACATCGGCCTGGAAGTGGCCGAAAAGCTCGTCAAGTACAGCGACAACGGCACCAGCACCTCGTCGGTCAACTTCCCCGAGGTGGCGCTGCCGGCCCATCCCGGCAAGCACCGTCTGCTGCACATCCACCGCAACGTGCCGGGCGTGCTGTCGGAGATCAACCGCATCTTCTCGGACAACCAGATCAACATCTCGTCGCAGTACCTGCAGACCAACGAGAAGATCGGCTACGTGGTGATCGACATCGACGCGGCCTCGTCCGACCTGGCGCTGGACAAGCTGGCCGGCGTCACTGGCACGCTGCGCAGCCGCGTGCTGTTCTGAGCGGAAAGCGGGGCGGGAGAGGGCCCCGCCCAGCGCCGATCGGGCCTCTGGCGTAAAATCACGCCCCCGAGGCTCATGGGCGCGCGGCGCCCACCCCAGGTAGACCCCCATGAATGTTCCGATAGCGTTGGCTGCCTTGCAGACGCAGGCCGCCGAGCCTGTGCGTCTGCGCGAGATCCCCTATAACTACACCTCGTTCTCCGACCGGGAGATCGTGATCCGCCTGCTGGGCTCCGCCTCCTGGGAGGTGCTGGACCAGCTGCGCAAGGAACGGCGCACCGGGCGCTCCGCGCGCATGCTCTACGAGGTGCTGGGCGACATCTGGGTGGTGCAGCGCAACCCCTACCTGCAGGACGACCTGCTGGACAACCCCGGCCGGCGCAAGCAGCTGGTGGAAGCCCTGCAGCACCGCCTGGCCGAGATCGACAAGCGCCGCACCCCGGGCGACGATGCCGAACGCGACCGCCTGGTGGGCGAGCTGGTGCAGGCCGCCGGCCAGGCCGTGGCCGCCTTCAACGCCACCTTCGTGCAGGCCGGCGAGCTGCGCCGGCGCATCCAGCGCACGCTGGGGCGCCTGACGGCCAAGGACAACATCAAGTTCGACGGCCTCTCGCGCGTGTCCCACGTGACGGACGCGACCGACTGGCGTGTGGAGTACCCCTTCGTCGTGCTGGTGCCCGACACCGAAGCCGAGATGGCCGCCCTGGTCAAGGGCTGCATCGAGCTCGGGCTGACCATCATCCCTCGCGGGGGCGGCACCGGCTACACCGGCGGCGCGATCCCGCTGACCTGGAAGAGCGTGGTCATCAACACCGAAAAGCTCGAAGCCATGACCGAGGTGGAGATGCGCCGCCTGCCGGGCATGGACCGCGACGTGGGCACGGTGTGGACCGAGGCCGGCGTGGTCACCCAGCGCGTGGCCGACGCCGCAGAGCGCGCAGGCTTCGTCTTTGCCGTGGACCCGACCAGCGCCGAGGCCTCGTGCATCGGCGGCAACATTGCCATGAACGCGGGCGGCAAGAAGGCCGTGCTGTGGGGCACGGCGCTCGACAACCTGGCCAGCTGGCGCATGGTGACGCCGCAGGCGCAGTGGCTCGAAGTCACGCGCCTGGACCACAACATGGGCAAGATCCACGACGTGGAGACCGCCACCTTCGAGCTGCAGTACTTCGAGGCCGACGGCAAGACCCCGGTGCGCACCGAGCGCCTGTCCATCCCGGGCAAGACCTTCCGCAAGGAAGGCCTGGGCAAGGACGTGACCGACAAGTTCCTCTCCGGCCTGCCCGGCATCCAGAAGGAGGGCTGCGACGGCCTGATCACCAGCGCCCGCTGGGTCGTGCACCGCATGCCCGAACACACGCGCACCGTGTGCATGGAATTCTTCGGCAATGCCAAGGATGCCGTCCCGAGCATCGTCGAGATCAAGGACTACATGTTCGCCGAGCAAAAGCGCTCGGGCGTGCTGCTGGCCGGCCTGGAACACCTGGACGACCGCTACCTCAAGGCCGTGGGCTACGCCACCAAGAGCAAGAAGGGCAACGGCGGCCTGCCCAAGATGGTGCTGATCGGCGACATCGCGGGCGACGACGCCGACGAAGTGGCGCGCGTGACCAGCGAGGTGGTGCGCATCGCCAACTCGCGCAACGGCGAGGGCTTCATCGCCATCAGCCCCGAGGCGCGCAAGAAGTTCTGGCTGGACCGCAAGCGCACGGCCGCCATCAGCCGCCACACCAACGCCTTCAAGATCAACGAAGACGTGGTGATCCCGCTGCCGCGCATGGCCGAGTACACCGACGGCATCGAGCGCATCAACATCGAGCTGTCGTTGCGCAACAAGCTCAAGCTGTGCGATGCGCTCACCGACTTCTTCGAGCGCGGCAACCTGCCCCTGGGCAAGCACGACGACGCCAATGAAATCCCCTCGGCCGAGCTGCTCGAGGACCGCGTGGCCCAGGCCATCGCCCTGGTGGCCGAGGTGCGCACGCTGTGGGCCACCTGGCTGCAGAACGTGGACAGCCTGTTCCCGCAACTGCAGGACCACACCCTGCGCGCCAGCTGGAAGACCCAGCTGCGTGCGCCCCTGCAAGGCATCTTTGCCGGCGCGGCCTTCAAGCCCATCCTTGACGAGGCCACGGCCATCCACAAGCGCGTGCTCAAGGGCCGCGTTTGGGTGGCCCTGCACATGCACGCCGGCGACGGCAATGTGCACACCAACATCCCCGTCAACAGCGACGACTACGAGATGCTGCAGACCGCGCACGAGGCGGTGGAACGCATCATGGTGCTGGCGCGCAGCCTGGACGGTGTGATCTCGGGCGAGCACGGCATCGGCATCACCAAGCTCGAATTCCTCACCGACGAGGAGCTGCGCCCGTTTGCCGAGTACAAGCAGCGCGTGGACCCCGAAGGCCGCTTCAACAAGGGCAAGCTCTTGCGCGATGCGGCGCCGGTGCTGGCCATGGATGCCACGCCCGGCGGCCAGGCGCGCGACCCGGCGCTGCTGCATGCCGACCTGACCAATGCCTACACGCCGAGCTTCGGCCTCATGGGGCACGAGTCGCTGATCATGCAGCAGAGCGACATCGGCGCGATTGCCGATTCGGTCAAGGACTGCCTGCGCTGTGGCAAGTGCAAGCCCGTGTGCGCCACGCACGTGCCGCGCGCCAACCTGCTGTACAGCCCGCGCAACAAGATCCTGGCCACCTCGCTGCTGGTGGAGGCCTTCCTCTATGAAGAGCAGACCCGCCGTGGTGTGAGCATCAAGCACTGGCAGGAGTTCGAGGACGTGGCCGACCACTGCACGGTGTGCCACAAGTGCGCCAGCCCCTGCCCGGTGAAGATCGACTTCGGCGACGTCACCATGAACATGCGCAACCTGCTGCGCAAGATGGGCAAGAAGACCTTCCGCCCCGGCAATGCGCTGGCGATGACCATGCTCAACGCCACCAACCCCGAGACCATCAAGTTCATGCGCAGCGCCATGGTGGACGTGGGCTTCAAGGCCCAGCGCATGGCCGTGGACCTGCTGCGCAAGGTCGGCCGCAAGCAGACCGCCAAGCCGCCGGCCACGGTGGGCACCGCCCCGGTCAAGGAGCAGGTGATCCACTTCATCAACAAGAAGCTGCCCGGCGGCCTGCCCAAGCGCACCGCGCGCGCGCTGCTGGACATCGAGGACAAGGACTACGTCCCCATCATCCGCAACCCCAAGGCCACCACGGCCGAGGCCGAGGCGGTGTTCTACTTCCCCGGCTGCGGCTCCGAGCGCCTGTTCAGCCAGGTGGGCCTGGCCACGCAGGCCATGCTCTGGCATGCGGGCGTGCAGACCGTGCTGCCACCGGGCTACCTGTGCTGCGGCTACCCGCAGCGCGGCAGCGGCCAGTTCGACAAGGCCGAGAAGATGATCACCGACAACCGGGTGCTCTTCCACCGCGTGGCCAACACGCTCAACTACCTCGACATCAAGACCGTGGTGGTGAGCTGCGGCACCTGCTACGACCAGCTGCAGGGCTACGAGTTCGACAAGATCTTCCCGGGCAGCCGCATCATCGACATCCACGAGTACCTGCTGGAAAAGGGCATCGCCCTGCAGGGCAAGGGTGCCTACCTGTACCACGAGCCCTGCCACAGCCCCATGAAGCAGCAGGATGGCTTGAAGACCGTGAAGGCCCTGGTGGGCGAGCAGGTGCTCAAGAGCGAGCGCTGCTGCGGCGAGTCGGGCACGCTGGGCGTGACGCGCCCGGACGTCTCCACCCAGATCCGCTTCCGCAAGGAAGAAGAGATCAAGAAGGGCGAGGCCGCGCTGCGCGCCAGCGGCGCCGTGGGTGCGCAGGACAACGTGAAGATCCTCACGAGCTGCCCCAGTTGCTTGCAAGGCCTGAACCGCTACCAGGACGACCTGAACAACGGTCTGCTCGAAGCCGACTACATCGTGGTCGAGATGGCGCGCGAGATCCTGGGCGAGAACTGGATGCCCGAGTACGTGGAGCGCGCCAACGCGGGCGGCATCGAGCGGGTGTTGGTATGAGCGAACGCATCGCCTGCCCCCTGTGCGCCGCCGATGGCGGCACACTGGTCTGGCGCGGCGAGCGCCTGCGTGTGATCCGGGCCGACGAGGTGGGCTTTCCGGCCTTCTACCGTGTGGTGTGGAATACCCATGCGGCCGAGTTCTCCGACCTCTCGGTGGCCGAGCGCGTGCACTGCATGGAGGCGGTCACCGCCGTGGAGCGGGCGCTGCGCGAGCACCTCGCGCCCACCAAGGTCAACCTGGCGGCGCTGGGCAACATGGTGCCGCACCTGCACTGGCACGTGATCGCGCGCTTTTCCTGGGACAGCCATTTCCCCGCGCCCGTGTGGGCCGCTGCCCAGCGGCCCAGCCCGGCTGGCGAAGAGGCTGCGTTGCGCGTGCGCCTGCCGGCCGCCGAGGCGGCGATGGTGGCCGCGCTGCAGGGGCTTGGCCACTGAGGCAGACCCCGGGTGGGACAATGTGGGCCGGCTTGGCAATCGTCGCCAGGCCGTTTTTCGAGGTGATATCCATGGCAGGTTTGAAAGCGGGTTCGCCCACGCCGCAGGCGCTCACGGTGCACGGCAAGTCGCGGGTGCTCGAAGTGGTGTTCTCGGACGGTGCGGCCTTCCGCATCCCGTTCGAGCTGATGCGCGTGTACTCTCCCTCGGCCGAGGTGCAGGGCCATGGCCCGGGCCAGGAAGTGCTGCAGACCGGCAAGCGCGACGTGACCCTCGAAGGCCTGGAGCCGATCGGCAACTATGCGGTCAAGCCCACCTTCTCGGACGGGCACGACACGGGCATCTTCACCTGGGACTATCTGTACGAGCTGGGCCAGCAGCAGTCCGCGCTGTGGGCGCAGTACGAGGGCCGGCTCGCCGCCGCCGGGGTGGACCGCGATGCGCCCATGGCCCCGAAGGGCGGGGGCGGTGGCCACGCCTGCGGCAGCCACTGAGCCTCACAGCGCCCGCACTGTGGCCCGCGCGCACCATCGTGGCGCCCGGCGCACTGACCTCTGATGCTCTCTTTACAATAGCAAACAGGGTATGCATGGACAGGTTTCGCCTGTCTTTTGATGCCCGGACCTTCTCCACCCCTGCGGCAGATGCCCCGTTTCAGTGCGGGGTTGTCGCTGTACCTCTGGCGCGCACGCGCCTAGCATGAATCCCATGAGCAGCACCCACTTCGGTTTCCAGTCGGTCGACGAGCAGGACAAGGCGCGCCATGTGCGCGGCGTGTTCGATTCGGTGGCGTCCAAGTACGACGTCATGAACGACCTCATGTCGGCGGGCCTGCACCGCGCATGGAAGGCCTACACCGTGATGGTGGCCAACCTGCGCGAAGGCAGCCAGGTGCTGGACATCGCGGGCGGCACGGGCGACCTGGCGCTGGCTTTCTCGAAGAAGGTGGGGTCCACGGGCCGCGTGGTGCACACCGACATCAACGAAGCCATGCTGCGCACCGGCCGCGACCGCTTGATCGACGCGGGCGTGGTGCTGCCCACCCTGGTCTGCGACGCAGAGAAGCTGCCGTTTCCCGACGCGCACTTCGACGTGGTGAGCGTGGCGTTTGGTTTGCGCAACATGACGCACAAGGATGTTGCGCTGCGCGAGATGTGCCGCGTGCTCAAGCCCGGCGGCAAGCTCTTGGTGCTCGAGTTCTCCAAGGTCGCCAAGCCGTTGACCAAGGCCTACGACTGGTACTCCTTCAAGGTGCTGCCGCAGCTGGGCAAGCTGGTGGCCGGCGATGACGCGAGCTACCGCTACCTGGCCGAGTCCATCCGCATGCACCCGGGGCAGGAAGAGCTCAAAAGCCTCATGCAGCAAACTGGCTTTGGGCATGTGGACTATCACAACATGACTGGCGGCATAGTGGCCTTGCATGTTGGAATCAAGTGCTGAACGGCAAAGTTCGGCCGTATACAAGATGGAGATGACATGATGAAACTGTGGTCTGTGGTTCTGGTGGCAATGCTGGCGTTCGCGCACGCAGATGCCGACGCCCGCCGCCTGGGTGGCGGCAACTCCGTGGGCAAGCAGTCCAGCAACGTGACGCAGCGTGAATCCGCAGCGCCCGCCGGCCCTGCCCAGAACGCCAACAGCGCGGCCAACAAGCCCGCCACGCCGGCGACGTCACCGGCCGCTGCCGCCGCCCCGAAGAAGCCCTGGGGCGCCATGCTCGGCGGCCTGGCCGCGGGCCTGGGCCTGGCCTGGCTGGCCAGCTCGCTGGGCCTGGGCGCAGGTTTCGGCAACATCCTCATGATCCTGCTGCTCGCCGTGGCGGCGTTTGCCATCTTCAAGATGGTCATGCGCATGCGCAATGGCGGCGGCAACCAGGGCGGCGTGTCCGCGGGGGGCGCTCCGTTCGCCTTCCAGGGCGCGGGCGCAGCCACCCCGGCGGCGGCCCAGGTGCCTCCGCAGTACAGCCCCAACAATGTCGGCAATGATGCATCGGCCCGGCCCTGGGAGCGCAACAGCATGGCTTTCGATGCGGCGCGTGCGCAGCCTGCTGCGGCCGGTGCTGCCGGTTCGGGCGTGGTGATCGGTTCCGGCCTGACCGGTGCCGCCGCCGGCGCCGCCTTGTCCGGTTCGCAGAACTGGGGTGTGCCCGAAGGCTTCGATACGCCCGGCTTCTTGGCAGCTGCCAAGCGCAATTTCGTGACCCTGCAGGCTGCGTGGGACCGCTCGGACATCTCCACCCTGCGCTCCATGATGACCGACGGCATGCTCGAGGAAATTCGCTCGCAGCTGGCCGAGCGCGAGACGCACCGCGGCGCCGAACCCAACCACACCGACGTGGTGATGATCGAGGCGCAACTGCTGGGCATCGAAGAGCTGGACGACGGCTACATGGCCAGCGTGGAGTTCTCGGGCATGATCCGCGAAGAGCTCTCGGCCGGCCCGAGCCCCTTCCGCGAAGTGTGGAACATGACCAAGGCCAAGAGCGGTGCCAGCGGCTGGCTCGTGGCCGGTGTGCAGGCGCTGCAATGAGCGCAGCGGCTTTGTAAATCACCTCGGATCGGCCCAAAACCCCTGTTTTGGGCCAAGTTCAGGGAATAATCGGGGACTATGGCAACACAGTCCCCTTTTTCGTTCCTGGATGGCCTCTTTGAGCGCCTGGCTGCCGGCCCGCAGCCGCCGCAATGGCTCGTGCACGAGGTGCAGCAGCGGCTGGTGCTGTTCCTGAACCATGTGCTCATGCAGGAGCGGGAAGCCATGGACCGCCTGGTGCGCCAGCGCGGGCGCGTGGCGCGTGTGCAGTGGCGCATGTTCTCCATGGCGCTGGTGATCACGCCGGCCGGGCTGCTGAACCTGGCGCCTGAAGGCGCCGTGCCCGACCTGCTGCTCGAAGTGACCGACACCTCGCCCCTGGCGCTGGCGCAGGCCGCCTTGCGCGGCGACAAGCCCGCCATCCGCATCGAGGGCGATGTGCAGTTGGCGGCCGAAATCAACTGGCTGGTGGACAACGTGCGCTGGGACCTGGAGGAGGACCTTTCGCGCGTGGTGGGGGATGCGCCGGCGCACACCATCAGCGAAGTGGCCCGCAAGGCCGCGCAGGCGCTGCGCCAGTTCGTGGGCTCGCGCGTTCCGCCGGCCGCCGGCGGCAGCACCTCGGCACCGGCCCCTGCGCCGGGCAACCCCAGCAGCACCAGCGCAGACCGGACCGGTCCATGAAGCAATTCGTCCGGGGTGCATCCATCCTCTGGGTGGTGTTCCGCTACGGGCTGGACGGGCTGGTGCTCGACAGCTTCCAGAAGCCGTGGCTGCGCCTGGTCTCGCGCATCGTCTCCGTCGGGCGCAACCTGGACGCGCCGCGCGGCCAGCGCCTGCGTGAGGCCCTGGAGCGCCTGGGGCCCATCTTCGTGAAGTTCGGCCAGGTGCTGTCCACCCGGCGCGACCTGTTGCCAGCCGACATCGCCGACGAGCTCGCCCTGCTGCAGGACCGGGTGCCGCCGTTCCATCCCGACATCGCCATCGCCACCATCGAGCGCGCCTTTCGCCGCCCGGTGGACCAGGTGTTCACGCACTTCGACCGCACGCCCGTGGCGAGCGCCTCGATTGCCCAGGTGCACTTCGCGACCCTGCGCGACCGCCAGGGCATCGAGCGCGAGGTCGCCGTGAAGGTGCTGCGCCCGGGCATGCTGCCGGTGATCGAGAAGGACCTGGCACTGATGCGCATGATGGCCGGCTGGGTCGAGAATCTCTCGGCCGACGGCAAACGCCTCAAGCCCCGCGAGGTGGTCGCCGAATTCGACAACTACCTGCACGACGAGCTCGACCTGGTGCGCGAGGCGGCCAATGCCGCCCAGCTGCGCCGCAACATGGCCGGTCTGGACCTGGTGCTGATCCCCGAGATCTTCTGGGACTTCTGCCACGCCGAGGTGATGGTGATGCAGCGCATGAACGGCGTGCCCATCAACCAGATCGAGCGGCTGCGCGATGCCGGGGTGGACATCCCCAAGCTGGCACGCGACGGCGTCACCATCTTCTTCACCCAGGTGTTCCGCGACGGTTTCTTCCACGCCGACATGCACCCGGGCAACATCCAGGTCAGCCTGGACCCTGCGCACTTCGGGCGCTACATCTCGCTCGATTTCGGCATCGTGGGCACGCTCACCGAGTTCGACAAGGAGTACCTGGCGCAGAACTTCACGGCCTTCTTTCGGCGCGACTACAAGCGCGTGGCCGAGCTGCACATCGAAAGCGGCTGGGTACCGCCCGACACGCGGGTCAACGACCTCGAATCGGCGATCCGCACCGTCTGCGAACCCTACTTCGATCGCCCGCTCAAGGAGATCTCGCTGGGCATGGTGCTGATGCGCCTGTTCCAGACCTCGCGCCGCTTCCACGTGGAAATCCAGCCGCAGCTGGTGCTGCTGCAGAAGACGCTGCTCAACATCGAAGGACTGGGCCGCCAGCTCGACCCCGAGCTGGACCTGTGGAGCACGGCCAAGCCTTTTCTGGAGAAATGGATGCTCGAGCAGATGGGGCCGCAGCGCCTGCTGCGCGAAATCCAGGCCGAGAGCCCGCATTTCGCCAAGATGCTGCCCGAGCTGCCGCGCCTGCTGCACGACTACCTGCGCAACCGGCCCCAGGACCACCGGCGCGAACTGCTGGAACTGCTGGCCGAGCAAAAGCGCACCAACCGCCTGCTCAACGCCGTCATCTACACCGGGGCCGGCTTTGTGCTGGGCTGGGTGGCCTTGCTGCTGGTACAGCAGTTGCAAGTGTTTGCGCGTTTCCGGATCTTCTAGGCTTCGTTCACCTTTCCACCCCTTCGCGACATCGAGGAGCATGCCGTGCTGTTGACCCTGGTCATTGTCTATCTGTTGATCACCATTGCCATCGGCCTGCTGGCGGCCCGGCGCGTGAAGAACGCGGCGGACTTCGCCATCGCCGGGCGGCATCTGCCGCTGTACATGATCATCACCACCACCTTCGCCACCTGGTTCGGCTCCGAGACGGTGCTGGGCATCCCGGCCAAGTTCATTGAGGGCGGCTTGGGCAACGTGGTGGAAGACCCCTTCGGCGCGGGCTTCTGCCTGATCCTGGTGGGCCTGTTCTTCGCGGCCAAGCTGTACCGCATGACGCTGCTCACCATCAGCGACTACTACCGAGAGCGCTATGGCCGCCTGGTGGAGATCGTCTGTTCGCTGATCATCATGCTCAGCTACCTGGGGTGGGTGTCGGCGCAGGTCACGGCGCTGGGCCTGGTGTTCAATCTGCTCTCGGGCGATGCCATCAGCATCCCCGTGGGCATGGCCATCGGCGTGGTGTCCATCCTGGCCTACACGCTGTTCGGCGGCATGTGGTCGGTGGCTGTCACCGACTTCATCCAGATGATCATCCTGGTCGTGGGCCTGGCCGTGATCGCTGTGTTCGCCGGCAACATGGCCGGTGGCGCCGACAAGGTCATCGAGTTTGCCTCCAACCGCGAGCTGTTCCGCTTCCTGCCCGAGCCCAAGTTCCACGACGTGGTGTTCTTCATCGCCGCGGGCCTGACCATGATGTTCGGCTCCATCCCGCAGCAGGACGTGTTCCAGCGTGTCATGTCGGCCAACAGCATCCAGGCGGCCACGCGCGGCCCGGTGATCGGCGGCATCTGCTACATCCTGTTCGCCTTCGTGCCCATGTTCCTCGTGGCCAGTGCCCTGATCATCATGCCCGGCGAAACCGCCACCCTGCTCAAGGAAGACCCGCAGAAAGTGCTGCCCACGCTGGTGATGGCCAAGATGCCCTTCATCATGCAGGTGCTGTTCTTCGGCGCACTGCTCTCGGCGCTCAAGTCCACGGCATCGGCCACCCTGCTGGCGCCCAGCGTCACCTTCACCGAGAACATCTGGCGCCAGTTCCGCCCCACGATGACGGACAAGGAGCACCTGCGCACCATGCGCATCACCACCCTGGTGTTCAGCGGCTGCGTGCTGGCCTATGCGATCCGCATGCAGGGCACCTCCATCTATGAACTGGTCTCGGGTGCCTACCAGGTACCGCTGGTGGGCGCCTTCGTGCCGCTGGTGGCGGGTCTGTACTGGAAGCGTGCCACCACGCAGGGCGCCGTCTTCGCCATCGTGCTCGGCCTGGGCACCTGGCTGCTGTTGCTCAATACCTCCTGGGGCGGAGTGTTCCCGGCGCAGCTCGCCGGCCTTTTGGCCGCCGTCGTGGGCATGGTGGCGGGCTCGCTTTTGCCCCAGATGCTGCGCGACAGCCATGCCGGCCACCACCGCATGGTGGGCGTCGAGTAACGGGTCGCAACCTGGGGCGTGCGGTGAAACCACCCACCGTGGCCCCCTGGGGGGCTGCGCGCCTATAATTGAGGGTTTTGCACTTTTGCCTTCAACGACGCGCTCGACATGCCTATCTACGCCTACAAATGCAGCTCCTGTGGCCATGCCAAGGACGTGCTGCAAAAAATCTCCGACGCGCCGCTCACGGTGTGCCCGGCGTGTGGCTCCGAGGCGTTCGCAAAGCAGGTCACGGCCGCGGGCTTCCAGCTCAAGGGCTCGGGCTGGTACGTGACGGATTTCCGGGGCGGCAACAGTGGCGGCGGCGGCACGTCCGCACCTGCCACCGAGTCCAAGGGCGCTGATGCCCCCGCAGCCGCGCCGGCCGCCAGCAGCACGCCAGCCCCCGCGAAAGACAGCTCTTCCGGCACCAGCGCAGCGAGCGCCGGGGCCAGCTCCACTTCCAAAGATTGAGCACGCCGATGCCCTCCTTGCGCAAATGGTTGTTCACCGGTCTGCTGGTCATCGTGCCCGGTGTCATCACCGCGTGGGTGCTGCACTGGATCGTCAGCACGCTGGACCAGACCCTGCAGATCCTGCCCGAGGCCTGGCAGCCCGACCGCGTGCTGGGCGTGCACGTGCCTGGCTTCGGCGTGGTGCTCACGCTGGCCATCCTGCTCGTGGTGGGCGCCATTGCCAGCAATTTCGCCGGCCGCAAGCTGGTGCAATGGGGCGATGCCCTGGTGCACCGCATCCCGGTGGTGCGCTCGATCTATTCCAGCGTCAAGCAGGTCTCCGACACCCTGTTCTCCGAAAACGGCAACGCCTTTCGCAAGGCCGTGCTGGTGCAGTGGCCGCGTGAAGGCGTCTGGACGGTGGCCTTCGTCACCGGCGCGCCCGGCGGCGAGGTTGCGGCCTACCTGCGCGATGAATTCGTGAGCGTGTACGTGCCCACCACCCCCAACCCGACGGGCGGCTATTTCGTGATGCTGCGCAAGAGCGACTGCGTCGAGCTCGACATGAGCGTGGACTCCGCGCTCAAGTACATTGTTTCCATGGGCGTGGTCGCTCCGGTCGACCCCACCCAGCTGCCGCCCAAGTAAGTAACCCTTTTTGTCAATGCGCCCGAGGGGCGCCGGAAGTTCTGCCATGGCCATGCGTTCCCACTACTGCGGTCTTGTGACCGAAGCCCTCCTGGGCCAAACCGTCACCCTCTCGGGCTGGGTGAACCGCCGCCGCGACCACGGTGGTGTGATCTTCATCGACCTGCGCGACCGCGAAGGCTATGTGCAGGTGGTCTGCGACCCCGACCGCGCCGAGATGTTCAAGACCGCTGAAGAAGTGCGCAACGAATACTGCGTGCAGGTCAAGGGCGTGGTGCGTGCGCGTCCCGGCGGCACCACCAACGACAAGCTCAAGAGCGGCCAGATCGAAGTGCTGTGCCACGAGCTCAATGTGCTGAACCCCTCGGTCACGCCGCCCTTCCAGATCGACGAAGAGAACCTGAGCGAAACCACGCGCCTCACGCACCGCGTGCTGGACCTGCGCCGCCCCTACATGCAGAACAACCTGATGCTGCGCTACAAGGTGGCCATGGAGGTGCGCAAGTTCCTCGACGCCAACGGCTTCGTGGACATCGAGACCCCCATGCTCACCAAGAGCACGCCCGAAGGCGCGCGCGACTACCTGGTGCCCAGCCGCGTGCACGACGGCCATTTCTTTGCGCTGCCCCAGTCGCCCCAGCTGTTCAAGCAGCTCCTGATGGTGGCCGGCTTCGACCGCTACTACCAGATCACCAAGTGCTTCCGCGACGAAGACCTGCGTGCCGATCGCCAGCCTGAATTCACCCAGATCGATATCGAAACATCGTTCATGGAAGAGCAGGACATCCGCGACATGTTCCAGGGCATGATCAAGACGGTGTTCCAGAACACCCTGGGCGTGGACCTGGGCGAGTTCCCGGTCATGAACTACCAGGACGCGGCCTTCCGCTACGGCTCGGACAAGCCCGACCTGCGTGTGAAGCTCGAGTTCACCGAGTTGACCGACGTGATGAAGGACGTGGAGTTCAAGGTCTTCTCGGGCGCTGCCAACATGAAGAACGGCCGTGTGGTCGCCCTGCGCGTGCCCGGCGGTGCCAAGGAAGGCGCCGGCCTGTCGCGCGGCGAGATCGACGCCTACACCGAGTTCGTCAAGATCTACGGCGCCAAGGGCCTGGCCTGGGTCAAGGTCAACGACCTATCCAAGGGCCGTGAAGGACTGCAAAGCCCGATCATCAAGAACATCCATGATGCGGCGCTCAACTCGACGCTCCAGCGCACGGGCGCCCAGGACGGCGACCTGATCTTCTTCGGTGCCGACAAGGAAAAGATCGTCAACGACGCCATCGGCGCGCTGCGCATCAAGGTGGGCCACAGCGAATTCGGCAAGAAGAACGGCTTGTTCGAGGACCGTTGGGCCCCGCTGTGGGTGGTGGACTTCCCGATGTTCGAGTACGACGAGGACAACCAGCGCTGGAATTCGGTGCACCACCCCTTCACCAGCCCCAAGGACGGCCACGAGGATTGGATGGTCACCGCGCCCGAGAAGTGCATCTCCAAGGGCTACGACATGGTGCTCAACGGCTGGGAAATGGGTGGCGGTTCGGTCCGTATCCACCGCGCCGATGTGCAGCAGAAGGTCTTCGACGCCCTGAAGATCTCGCCCGAGGAAGCCAAGGAAAAGTTCGGCTTCCTGCTGGACGCGCTGCAGTACGGCGCGCCTCCGCACGGGGGCCTGGCCTTCGGCCTGGACCGCATCGTGACGCTGATGACCGGCGCCGAGTCGATCCGCGACGTGATCGCCTTCCCCAAGACCCAGCGTGCCCAGTGCCTGTTGACCCAGGCCCCGTCGCCCGTGGACGAAAAGCAGCTGCGCGAGCTGCACATCCGCCTGCGCAACCCGGATGCCGTGAAGACGACGGCCGGGGCCTGAGCGGGCAAGCCTGTCATCCCCATGACCGGGCACTCCTGATGAAAGCGGCAGCGGCCTTGGGCCGGTGCCGCTTTTTTCTTGGGGATGTTCTTCGTGTTTTCCTTTCGAATCGATCCGAGGTTTGCCATGCGTTCTTCCGTGAAGGCCCCCCTTGCCCTGGCTGTGGCGGCCGCCCTGCTGCTGGCAGGCTGCGGTGAAAAGAAGACCGAGCTGGGCCAGGGCGGCTCGGTGGTCACGGGCTCTGCCGGCCCGGCCGGGGCCAAGGATGCCGCCAAGGAGCTGACCCAGTGCAGCCAGCCCGTGGCCACGCTGGCCCTGGCCGAGAACCCGAACGGCTACACCGTGTCCAGCAGCTACCAGCTGCCGGCCTCGCCCGTGCCGCTGATCCGCCTGCTGGCCCAGCAGAGCGGCTGCTTTCGCATCGTCGACCGTGCGGCCGGTCTGCGCGGCACGGTGCAGGAGCAGGAGCTCAAGGACGCCGGCATCCTGCGCAAGAACTCCACCGTGGCCAAGGGCAAGGGCTACGAGGCGCAGTACACGCTCACACCCAGCCTGACCTTCAGTGAGCAGGATGCGGGCCGCAGCATCGCCGGCATCATCGCCATGATCCCGGTGCTGCGCGACATCGCAGGCCTGGTGGGGCTGGCAGAGCAGGTGAAGTTCAAGGAGGCGCAGACCGCCTTGCTGCTCACCGACAACGAGACCACCGAGCAGGTGGCTGCCGCCACGGGCGCCGCGCGCAGCACCGACCTGGGCGCGGCCGGCCTGCTCTGGGGCCGCATGGGCGGCGCAGGCGGTGCCGGCTGGAGCAATACCAACGAGGGCAAGGTGATCGCCGCCGCCTTCCTCGACGCGCACAACAAGCTCGTGACCCAGGTGCAGATGCTGCAGGCCAAGGAACTGCCACCCCCCGTGGCGACCCGCGCCAAACCCTGAGCGGGCCTTCGCGCCGCCGGGCGGAGACATGCACCCCGCGCGGGCAGGGCGTGCAATATGCCTGTTGGTCGATCGCCCGCCAAGCCGCACAATGCGTGCTCGGTCCTCGCCGGGACCCCCGCGCAAAGGACGATCGCCCGTGTCTTCCCTTCCCAACTCTGCGGAGCAATGGCTGCGCTACATGCCCGCAGCGCAGCACCAGCGCCAGGAGCTGCGCCTGGTCGAAAGCGCGTGGGACCAGCTGTCGCTGCTGTCCTCGCTGTCCCTGCTGTCCTCCAAGGCCTCGTCGGGGGGGGACCTGGCCCAGGCGCGCAAGGACTTTGCGGCCCTCTCGGGCGACCTGATGCAGGGCCTGGTGAACGAGGCACTGAAGAACCGCAGCGCCGATCTGGCGGCGCGTGCCCAGGTCTGCATCGACGTGCTGGTGCGCAACCTGTTCGAGCGCACCGCCGATATCGGCTTCTTCGCCACCGATGTGGGCGTGGCCGAGTACCTCGCGGACCCGGACCCGGCCTTGCGTCCCCTGGTCGAGGCGCGCCTGGCCGAGTACGCCAGCAAGTACTCGGTGTACCGCAACATCTTTCTCTTCGATACCGACCTGCAGCTGTGTGCCGGCCTGCGCCCCGTGGCCCCCGTGGGCGGGCTCGACCGGCTCGACGCCGACGGCGCCTTCCTGCGCTCGGTACTGCAAAGCGATGCCGCCTATGCCGAGCACCATGCCGTGCATGGCTTTTGCGGCACCGAGGCCGAGACGCTGCTCTACGCGCGGCGCGTGCATGCCGGTGGGCGCATCGTCGGGGTGCTGTGCCTGGAGTTCAAGCTGGCCGACGAGATGCCGGCCATCTTCGACTCGGTGCAGCAGGGCGACGCCCAGGGCGGGGGCCTGCAGGGCAGCGATGCGGTGCTGGCCTTGGTCGATGCCCACGGGCGGGTGCTGGTCTCGGGCGACGCGCTGCAGCTGCCCCCCGGCTGGGTGTTGCCCCAAGCCGGCAGCGCGGGGATCCACTGCGTGCGCCATGCCAGCCGCCGCTACCTGATGGCCGTGCGCGGCACCCAGGGTTTCCAGGGCTACCAGGGCCCGGGCTGGCGCGGGGTGGCCCTGCTGCCGCTGGACTTGGCTTTCGACGAGACCGCGCACGACGAGCGCAGCCCCCTGGCCGGCGAGCTGTCGGGCCAGGCGGAGCTGCTGTCGCAGGACCTGCGCGAGATCCCGCAGCGCTCGGCTGCCATCCTGGCGGCGCTGGAGCGCTCGGTCTGGAACGGACTGCTGGAGCTCAACCAGATCGGCGAGGCGGGTGCCGACGGCCGGGATGCGGCCGCCCCGCGCGAACTGCTGTTTGCCAAGACCCTGCTGTCCGAGATCGGCGCCACGGCGCGCAAGACCGCGCAGGCCTTCTCCGGTGCGCTGCAGGATCTGTATGGCGTGGTGCTGCGCTCGCTGCTGCGCGATGCGCAGGGCCGGGCTGCGCTGGCCATGCAGATCCTGGACCGCAACCTCTATGAGCGGGCCAATGACTGCCGGTGGTGGGCGCTCACCCCGCAGTTTGCCCGTACCCTCGCTGCGGGCACGGCGGGCTGCAGCCAGGCCACCGCGGTGCTGGAGGAGATCAACGGCCTGTACACCGTCTACGCCTGCCTGGTGCTGTTTGGCGTCGATGGCCGGGTGATGGCGGTGTCCCGGCCCGCGCTGGCACACCATGTGGGGACCCGGCTCGACGAGGACTGGGTGCAGCGCTGCCTGCGCTTGCGGGGCAGCCAGGCCTACACCGTGAGCCCCTACCAGGCCAGCCGCTTCTACGACCAGGGGCCGACCTTCGTGTACGCCGCCGCGGTGCGGGCCGATGTGGGCGATGGCATGGGCCGTGCCACCGGACCGGTACTGGGCGGCATCGCCATCGTCTGGGATGCTGCCAGCCAGCTCCAGTCCATCCTCGACGACTGCGCCGTGGGCACGGGCACGCGCGACGTGCTGGCCTTCGTCGATGGCCAGGACCGCATCGTGCGCACCTGCGGTGACGCTGCCAGCCTGCAGCCGCCACAGGCCATTGCCACCAGCCGGCAGGGCGGGCGCTCGGTGGCGCTGGGCGGCCAGCTGTATGGCGTGGGCCAGTCGCGCGGCCAGGGCTACCGCGAGTTCCGCAGCAGCGATGGCTATGACCACGGCCTTGGCTGCCTGGTGCTGCGCCACCTGTGCGAGCGTCGCGCGCCGGTGCCTGCCGCGCCGCAGTCCGATGCGCACCTGGGCGCCGCCCGCGTGGGGGCCGAGCACCGCCTGCAGATGGCCACCTTCCTGGTCGGTACGCACTGGCTGGGTGTGGAAGCGGCCCAGGTGGTCACCGCCGGGCCCGATGTGACGGTATTGCACGGTGGGGGATCGCGCCCGCCCTTTCTGGGCATGGCGCAGATCGGTGAGCGCGTCTACTCCGTGGTGGATCTGCGCAGCGTGGTGGCGACCGCGCCGGGCGGTGCGCCCGTGTCGCGCGCCGCCGACCCCCAGCGCCAGATGGTGCTGGTGCGCGTGCCGCTGGAAAATGGCAGCCAGGGCAACAGCAGCGGGCGGGACTTCATCCTGCGCGTCGATGCACTGGGCGCCATGCTCGACCTCGACCGGCGGGAACTGCGTCCGGTGGGCATGGCGGCCGGGTCGGCAGGTACCGCGCTGATCGATGCCGTGGTTCCGGTCGCCACCGTGGGCGACCAGCCCGGGCGTGGCCTGCTATGCCGCATCTCCCCGCAGTGGCTGCTGCAGTGCGCTCTGGGGGCGTTGGCCGATGGACCCGCGCAGGACGTCGATGCGCTGTTGGCCGCCGCATGAGCAGCCAGGCCACGGCGCGCCCCTTCAAGATACCGCAGTCCGTGCTGGTCGTGGTCCACACGCCCGCGTGCGAGGTGCTGCTCATCCGCCGCGCCGACGGGGGGGAGCACTGGCAGTCCGTCACCGGCAGCAAGGACCGTGAGGACGAAGCCTGGGAGGCCACGGCCGCGCGTGAAGTGGGGGAGGAGACCGGCATCGACGTGCAGGCACCGGGCTGCGTGCTGGCCGACTGGTACCTGGAGAACGTCTACGACATCTGGCCCCAGTGGCGCCATCGCTACGCCCCGGGCGTGGTGTTCAACCGCGAGCGTGTCTTTGGCCTGTGCGTGCCCACAGGCACACCCGTGGTGCTGAGCCCGCGCGAACATGTGGCGTACCAGTGGTTGCCCTGGCGCGAGGCGGCAGACCGGTGCTTTTCGGCATCGAATGCCGAGGCCTGTCTCCTGCTCCCCCGCTTCAGCGGCGGTGGGGCAGCACCTTGACCAGGTGCTCCGCAAAGCCTTCGGCCGCCGGTGAGGTGGCGCGCTGCGTGGGGCTGTACAGGCACACGTAGCGCATGGCCTCGGGCGCGAGGATGCGTCGGCGCACCAGGCCCAGCGGCTTGGCCAGCGCACCCACGTAGTCGGGCGCCAGCGTGGCGGCCACGTCGGCGGCGGCCAGGCCCAGCGCGGTGGAGATGTTGTCCACGATCTCCACGGGCGTCACGCGCTGTTCGCTGGGGAGGCCGGTGTGCATTTGCGCCACGCTGCGCTCGTGGTCGCGGCCCGCGGCCACGAGCGGGTGGGCGTGCAACTGCTCCCAGGTCACGCTGCGCTGGCGCGCCAGCGGGTGGGTGGGGGCGCACCACAGCACCCAGGGGCTCTGGAACAGCTGGGTGCGCGCCACGTCCTCGCCGCAGGCCCGGTCGGGGCCCAGGGCCAGGTCGGCATCGCCGCTGGCGACCGCGTCCACCAGCTTTTCCACCGGCACATCGCGGATGTGGATGCGCACCTTGGGCCGGTCCTGCAGGTAGGCCTTGATGGCACGCGGCAGGATCACGCTGGCCACGACCAGGGGCGCGGCAATGCGCACCACCCCCGCCGCGCGGTTGCGCACATCGCTGGCGGCCGACTGCGCCATGCGCAGGTGCTTGAGCACCGATTCGGCCGAAGCCAGGAACTCCCGCCCCGCGCTGGTGATGGCTACGCGGCGCGTGCTGCGCTCGAAGAGCTTGAAATTGAGCACGTCCTCCAGCTCGCCCACGAGCTGGCTCACGGCCGAGGGTGTCAGCGCCAGCCGGTCCGCGGTGGCGGTGAAGCTGCGCATCTCGGCCACGGTGACAAAGGCTTCGAGCTGGCGCAGCGTGAAATGGGGCAGGGACATGGTCATTCATTAGACCACCTTCACAATCCATAAGAAAGCATTGATTGTGGGGAAGAGGGTGGCTGCCGATACTTTGCGGCGATGAAAGGCACCACCCCGAAGCGGTGCCTGCGAGACAAACCCGCTCCCTGATCGACGATGCAAGACTCTTCCGCCGCCGCCCTGGCCTCCCTGCGCAGCGCCTATGCCGGCCGCCTGTGGAGCGAGCCCGCGGACATGGCCCCCTTCCTCACGGACTGGCGCGGCAAGTGGACCGGCCCGGCCCTGGCCGTCGCCCAGCCGGCGGACACGGCCGAGGTCGCGCAACTGCTCGCCTGGTGCCATGCGCACCGCGTACCCGTGGTGCCGCAGGGTGGCAACACGGGGCTCTCGGGCGGTTCGGTGCCCGAGGCGGTGGGCCACCGCCTGCCGCTGCCACTGCTGCTGTCGCTCACGCGCATGCACCGGGTGCGCCAGGTCGATGCACTCAACAACACCCTGGTGGTGGAGGCCGGTGCCACGCTGCAGCAGGTGCAGGATGCGGCCCGCGCGGCGGGGCGCCTGTTTCCGCTGAGCCTGGCGGCCGAGGGCTCGTGCACCATCGGCGGCAACCTGGCCACCAATGCCGGTGGCGTGCAGGTGCTGCGCTACGGCAATGCGCGCGAGCTGTGCCTGGGCCTGGAGGTGGTGACGCCCGAGGGCGAAGTCTGGGACGGCCTGCGCGCCCTGCGCAAGGACAACACCGGCTACGACCTGCGCGACCTGTACATCGGCTCCGAGGGCACGCTGGGCGTGATCACCGCTGCGGTGCTCAAGCTGTTTCCGCTGCCGGCTGCCCAGGTGGCGGCGCTGGTGGCCGTGCCTTCGCCGGGCGAGGCCCTGCAGCTGCTGGCGCTGGCCCAGCAGCGCCTGGGCGCTTCGCTCACGGCCTTCGAACTGCTGTCGGATACCTGCCTGTCGCTGGTGCTGCACCATGTGCCGGGCGCGCGCCGTCCGCTGGACCAGGCGTCGCCCTGGTACGTGCTGCTGGAGGTGTCGGTGACTGGTGCCGAGGAGGGCGGGGCCGATCAGGCGCAGCAGGCCATCGAAGCTGTGCTGGAAGCCGCGATGGAGGCGGGCTGGGTGGCCGATGCCGCGCTGTCCGCCACGCTGGCGCAATTCGAGGCCCTGTGGGCACTGCGCGAGAACATCTCCGAGGCCCAGGGCGCCGACGGGCCCACCATCAAGCACGACATCGCGCTGCCGATCTCGCGCATCCCCGATTTCATCGCCCGCACCGATGCGGCCGTGGCAGCGGCCTTCCCCGGCGTGCGCCTGGTGGTCTTCGGCCACCTGGGCGACGGCAACCTGCACTACAACGCCTCACCGGCCCTGTCCTCACCCGATGCTGAGGGCCGGGCCGCCTTCCTCGCGCTGGAGGGGCCGCTCAATCGCCTGGTGCACGACGCCGTGCACGCCGCCGGCGGATCGATCAGCGCCGAGCACGGCCTGGGCGTGCTGCGGCGCGACGAATCCGCCCGCTACAAGGCGCCGCTGGAGCTGCGGCTGATGCAGCGCATCAAGGCCGCGCTCGACCCGGCCGGCCTGATGAACCCGGCCAAGCTGCTGCCCGAGACCCTTGTGGCCCACCGCCCCTGATCTGCCATTCCCCTGGAGAAACGCCCCGTGAGCACCGACACCCTGAACGTCGCCGGCATTGCCGTATCGCCCCACCACTACATCGACGGCCAGCGCGTCGCGTCCGAGATGCGCTTCGACCTGCACTCGCCCATCGACCAGGCCCTGTTGGGCCGCATCAGTGAGGGCTCGCCCGCACATGTGGATGCGGCCGTCACGGCCGCAGTGCGCGCCTTCCCCGCGTGGAGCGCGCTCACGGCGGCCGAGCGCAAGCCCTATCTGGACCGCTTTGCCGCCGAGATCGGAAAGCGCGCCGAGGCCTTCTGCACGCTTGAATCCAACGATGCGGGCGTGCTGCTCTCGCGCATGAAGCACGGCGTGGTGCCGCGCGCCATGCTCAACATCACCTGGTTTGCCGAGCATGCACTGAGCCTGCAGGACCGCCCCATCGAGACCGAGCAGGCGACCCACATCGTGCGCCATGACCCGGCCGGAGTGGTCGCCATCATCACGCCCTGGAACGCACCGCTGATGCTGGCCACCTGGAAGCTCGGCCCGGCCCTGGCCGCGGGCAACTGCGTCATCGTCAAGCCGCCGGAATGGGCGCCGCTCACCAGCAGCCTGCTGGCCGATTGCGCGCACGCGGCCGGCCTGCCGCCCGGCGTGTTCAACATCGTGCAGGGTGCAGGAGCCAGCACCGGTGCGCGCCTGGTCAGCGACCCGCGCCTGGCGCGCATCTCGTTCACCGGCTCGGTGCCCACGGCCAAATGGATCGCGCAGTCGGCTGGCGCCAACCTCGTGCCCTGCAGCCTGGAACTCGGGGGCAAGTCGGCCTTCATCGTGCTGGACGACGCCGACATCGACAATGCCGCCGCCACCGGCGCACTCATGTACCGCAATGCGGGCCAGGTGTGCCTGGCAGGCACGCGCTTCCTCGTGCACCGCAAGGTGCACGATGCCTTCGTGGCGGCGCTGCGTGGCTACGTAGAGAAGCTCACCGTGGGCGACCCGCGCGAGGAGGCCACCGAGGTCGGCCCCATCATCCACCCGCGCCAGGCGGAGCGCGTGCACGGTTTCGTGCAGCGCGCCGTGGCCGACGGCGCCACGCTGCTCTGGGGCGGGGCGCACCACCCCTTCGGCGCGCAGTACTACAAGCCCACGCTGCTGACCGATGTGCGCCAGGACAGCGAGATCGTGCAGAACGAGGTCTTCGGCCCCGTGCTCACGCTGCAGGCCTTCGACAGCGATGAGGAGGCCATCGCCCTGGCCAATGGAACGGACTACGGCCTGGGCGGCGTGTGCTACGGCGCCACGGAGCACGCCAGCGCCGTGGCGCAGCAGGTACGCACAGGCTTCATCTGGGTCAACAGCTTCGGCATCCGCGACCTGGCCGCACCCTTCGGCGGCATCAAGCGCAGCGGCGTGGGCCGCGAGGGCGGGGACTGGAGTTTCGAGTTCTTCTGCGACATCAAGGATGTCGTGGTGCCCAAGAAGCCCTTCCGCGCGAGTTTCAGCCACCGCTAAACCATATCTACAGGAGACCTACACCATGGGAAGCATCGTTGGCGCCGCCATCGTCTCGCACCACCCGGGCCTGATGCAGTGCGAGGAGTTCCGCGTGCTGCAGGGCGCGGGGGCCGACTCGGACCTCATCCCCGGCTATGCGCGCCTGCGCGAGCGCATCGAGAAAGCCCGGCCCGACGTGGCCATCATCTTCGACTCGCACTGGTTCACCACGGGCTACCACCTGGTGGACGGCGCGCCGCGCTACCAGGGCATGTTCATCTCCGACGAGATGCCCTGGTACCTGCATGGCGTGCCCTACGACTACCGGGGCCACCCGGACCTGGCACTCCTGATCGAGGCCGTGTCGCGCGAGCAGAAGGGCTACAACCGGGTCATCAACCACCCCGATCTGGGCAAGCAGTACGCCACCATCAACCTGGTCAAGCACCTGCGCCTGGAGCGCAGCGACACGCCCGTGGTCACCGTGAGCTCGTGCCAGAACTGCGACTGGCGCCACTTCCTGAAATCGGGCGAGGCGATTGCCGAGGCCGTGCGCCGCAGCGACCTGCGCGTGCTGCTGCTGGCCTCGGGTGCACTGAGCCACAAGTTCAACCCCATCGACTGGAAGCCCAAGCACCCGCGCATCTTCCACGAGAGCAATGTCTCACGCCCCGAGAACATCGTGAGCGACAAGGGCGCCATCGCGCTCATGGAGCAGGGCCGGCACGACATGGTGCTGGAGCGCTGGCAGGACGAATACCGCAAGATGCCCTGGGAGGCCTTCGGCGCGCACTACCTGCAGATGCTGGGCGCCATGGGCGGCGCGGATTGCCGAGCGAAGGGCGTGGCCCTGTCGGCGTACGAGAACGCCCGCGGCACGGGCAATGTGCACATGTGGTTCGATGGTGAAGCGAGCGAAGCAACGGCAAAGGTGGCAGCATGAATTTCGAATTCCCGATCACCGAACTGCCCGCCGTGATGCGCGGCCCGCGCGTGGAGCGCCGCCGCGTGCTGGCGGGCGGCAGCGCCTGCTGGGGGACCATCGTGGAAGAGGGGGCGCAGCAGGGCCAGCTGCGCCTGGACGATGGCCGCGTGATCGACCCGGCCACGGTGCAGCACCTGCCGCCGGTCTCGCCCAGCAAAGTCATCGCGGTGCACATCTCGTACAGCTCGCGCAGCTTCGAGACGCGCAACCAGCCCAAGCCGACCGAAACCCCGACCTACTTCACCAAGCCGCCAACCTCGGTCAACGGCCATGGCTGCGAGATCCACAAGCCTGCCGACAGCCTGTACCTGAACTACGAGGGCGAGTACGCCGTGGTCATCGGCAAGACCTGCCGCAACGTGCTGCCCGACGAGGCCTGGGACTACATCGAAGGCTTTTGCCCCGCGCTCGACATGGGTCTGCAGAACTACCGCGACACCGACCAGGGCAGCATGCTGCGGGTGAAGGGGGCGGACACATTGCTGCCCATCGGCCCGGGCATCGTGCGCGGCGTCAACCTGTTCGAACAGACGCTGCGCACCTACCGCAACGGCCTGGTGGTGCAGGAAGCACACATTGGCGACGAGACCATCTGGGGCCCGCACTACGTGGTGGCCGACATCGCGCGCCACATCACCCTGGTGCCGGGCGACGTGATCCTGATGGGCACGCCTTGCCACTCGCGCTCGGTGGACCCGGGCGATCGGGTGGAATGCGAGATCACCGGCCTGGGCCGCCTGGCGGGCACGGTGGTCGCCATAGCCGCACCGCGCGCCTCGGCCCTGGGCGTGGGCCACCAGCCCACCGACAGCCCCGAGGTGCGGCGCGTGGCCTGCGGCTTCGACGAGCGCGTGCCCGAGCACCTCAAGGCCAACTACCGGCAGGCTGCGAAGCCATAACCCACAACGAGACCCGGAGACAACGCATGACGAAATCCTCGCCCACCCCTTCCCGCCGCGACATCCTGCAATGGGCCCTGGCCGGCGCCGCAGGCACGCTGCCTTTCATGGCCCAGGCCCAGGCCATCGACACCGTGAAGATCCTGGCCGGCTTTGCCGCCGGCGGCACGGTGGACACCCTGGCGCGCCGCGTGGCGACCCAGATCACGGGCGGCTATGCCAAGTCGGCGGTGGTGGAGAACAAGACCGGCGCGGGCGGGCAGATCGCCATCACCACGCTCAAGGCCGCCCCGGCCGACGGCGCCACGCTGCTGGCCACGCCCATGTCCATGCTGGGCATCTACCCCCACACCTACAAGAAGCTGCCCTACGACCCCGTGGCCGACGTGACCCCGGTCTCGCTGGGCGTGGTGTTCGACATGGGCTTTGCCGTGGGCCCGCAGGTGCCGGCCTCGGTGAAGACCGTGCCCGAGTTCCTCGATTGGTGCAAGGCCAACCCCACGGGTGCCAACTTCGGCTCGCCCGCACCGGGCTCGGTGCCGCACTTCGTGGGCGAGCTGATCAGCCGCGCCGGCAAGGTGGACATGCGCCACGTGGGCTTCCGTGGCTCGCAGCCGGCCATTTTGGACCTGCTGGGCGGGCAGATCGCGGCCGTCTCGGCGCCCGTGGGCGAGTTCTTGCCCCACCTCTCAGGCGGCAAGATCCGCGTGCTGGCCACCTCGGGCGCCACACGCAACAAGTTCATGCCCAATGTGAGCACCCTGATCGAGCAGGGCTACAAGGACATGGCCTACAACGAATGGTTCGGCTTCTTCCTGCCGGGCAAGGCACCGGCCGATCTGGTGACCAAGGCCAATGCGGCCATCCGCACGGCGCTGGCCGACAAGGACGTGGTCGCCGGGCTGGCCGCCATGGGGCTGGAGGCGCGTTCGTCCACGCCGGCCGAGCTGGCGGCACTGCTCAAGGCCGATGGCGACAAGTGGGGGCCCATCGTGAAGGCGATCGGCTTCACCGCGGAATCCTGAGGACGCACCGATGCTTGACGACGCACTGATCCAGCAGCTTGCTCAGGAACTGCACCAGGCCGAGAAGACCCGCGTGCAGGTGGAGCATTTCTCCAAGCGCCACCCCGGCATGACGGTGCAGGACGGCTATGCCATCTCGCGCGCCTGGGTGGCGATGAAGATCGCCGAAGGTCGCAGCGTGCGCGGCCACAAGATCGGCCTGACCTCGCGCGCCATGCAGGTGGCCAGCCAGATCACCGAGCCCGACTTCGGTACGTTGCTGGACGACATGTTCTTTGCCGAGGGCGGCGACATCCCCATGCAGCGCTTCATCCTGCCGCGCGTGGAGGTGGAGCTGGCCTTCGTGCTCAACAAGCCGCTGCGCGGCGAGCCGGGGCGCCCGCCGGTGAGCATCTTCGACGTGCTGGCCGCCACCGAGTACGTGGTGCCGGCCATCGAGATCATCGACGCGCGCATCGAGCAGCACGACCGCCACACGGGCGGGATGCGCAAGGTCTTCGACACCATCTCGGACAACGCGGCCAATGCGGGCATCGTCACCGGTGGGCGCCCCGTGCGGCCCGATGCGGTGGACCTGCGCTGGTGCGGTGCGCTGCTCTACAAGAACGGGGTGATCGAGGAGTCGGGCCTCGCGGCCGCTGTGCTCAACCACCCGGCCACGGGCGTGGCCTGGCTGGCCAACAAGCTGGCGCCCTATGGCGAGGGGCTGGCGGCGGGCGAGGTGGTGCTGGGGGGCTCGTTCACGCGTCCCGTGGCGGCTGCGGCGGGGGACACCTTCCATGCGGACTACGGGCCGCTGGGCAACATCGCGTTCCGCTTTGTCTGAAAGGCTGGCTGTGCAGACACCGGTGAACACCTTCAAGCAGGCCCTGGCGGCGCGCACACCGCAGATCGGCCTGTGGTTCGGCCTGGCCAGCGGCTATGCGGCGGAACTCGTGGCGGGGGCCGGCTTCGACTGGTTGCTGCTCGATGGCGAGCATGCGCCCAACGATGTGCCGCGCGTGCTGGAGCAACTGCAGGGCGTGGCCAGCGCACGCGCCATGCTGGGCGCGGGGCCGCACCCGGTGGCGCGCGTGCCCGTGGGCGATACGGCGCTGATCAAGCAGTACCTGGACATCGGCGCACAGACGCTGCTGGTGCCCATGGTGGACACCCCCGAGCAGGCGGCGCAACTGGTGCGCGCCATGCGCTACCCGCAGGACGACGGGCAGGGCGGCATCCGCGGCATGGGAGCCGGCCTGGCGCGCGCCTCGCAATGGATGCGCTACCCGGGCTACCTCAAGGAGGCCAATGCCCAGGTCTGCCTGCTGGTGCAGGCCGAGAGCACGCTGGCCATCGAGAACCTGGACGCGATTGCGAACACGCCGGGCGTGGACGGCGTGTTCTTCGGCCCCGCCGACCTGTCGGCCAGCATGGGCCATGTGGGCAACCCGGGCCACCCCGCGGTGCAGGCTGCCATCGAGGACGGCATCCGCCGCGTGCTGGCGGCAGGCAAGGCGCCCGGCATCCTCATGGCCGATGAGCAGTTGGCGCGCCGCTACCTGGAGCTGGGCGCGGTGTTTGTGGCCGTGGGCGTGGACACCAGCGTGCTGGTGGCGGCCACGCGCGATCTGGCGGCGCGCTATGGGCGTGTGTTGCATCCTGTGCCCGCGCCGGTCGGCAGCGTGTCGGTCTACGGCTGAGGCGCAGGACCTTACAGCGGCCGCAGCCTGAGCTTTTCCGCCGGGTCCGGGGCTTCGGGTGCGGGCACGCCCAGGATCTCGTCGATCGAGGGCTCGTCGGGCATGTCCAGGATGTCGTCCGCCGAGAGCTTGTTGCTCGCTGCAAGGGTGTTCAGCGCCGCGGTGGTGGCGGCCGCTGCGGCCGCCGCCGCTGCCACGGCCGGCGCGCGCGTGCGTATCACCACCCCGCCTGGGCGGCGGTCGCCGTCCTGCCCCAGCACCGCGCGGGTGGGGGCGTTGCCGCAGCGCGCACGCACGGCTTCCACGCTTTCCTGCAGGGCCTGGGCATCGGGGATGCGCTCGCGGTGGCGCTGCAGCACCTGCTGGGCCATGTCGGCGAGCTTGGCGTTCAGGGTCGTGCCGGCCTGGTGCAGCAGGGCGCGCACGGCGCCTTCGGCATCGCCGGCCAGGCTTTGTGCCATGGCTTTCTCGGCCGTGCTGTTGATTTCCGGCAGGCAGCCGCGCACGATGTCCGCATAGGGCGGGTGCATGTTGCAGGCGTTGGCCATCAGCTCCGTCAGGCCGCGCGTGTTGGCATAGCGCATGCCGAGGGCGCGAATCCAGTTGTCGCCATCGGACAGATCGATGGAGGTGGCGCCGAGCACGGAGAGCAGGCTGGCCAGGTTGCTGGCTGCCTCGAAATCGAAGCCTGCCTCGTCGATCTCGCGTGCCATGTTGCGCACGGCGGCCACTGCTGCCGAGAATTGGCGCTGCTGGATCAGCTGCAGGGTGCGCACCACGTCGGCCAGGCGTTGCACGCGCTGGCTGTCGGCATGGCGCTCCAGGATGCGCCCGAAATCGGCCACGCAGCGCTCGATGCCCTTGCGGTCGTTGTCTGCGAAATAGGAGAAGGCCAGCAGCACCAGGGCCTGGAAGTCGAACAGCTTGGAGTCGACCCCCAGCAGGGCCGCGCGTGCCAGCACGCTGGACGCCGTCTTGCGGTCGCCCATGTAGAACGACATCATGCCCAGCTTCTGCAGGCGCACCACCGAATCGGGGGTGAGCGCGCTGGCCGTGCGGTAGGTCTCGATGGCATCGGCGAAATTGCCCAGCTCCACCTGGGCCCGGCCCAGCACGTCGTAGGCGTCGGCGAACGAGGCGTCTTCGCCGATCAGGCCCTGCAAGGTGGTGATGGCGCGCGTGGCCTGGCCCGACTCGATCTGCGCACGCGCCACGCCGAGCTTGGCCCAGGGCAGGGCGCGGGCCGCGATCACGGCCTCGAACAGGGTGCGTGCCTCATCGTGCCGACCCAGGCGCAGCAGCAGCTCGGTGCCGATGCGCGCGGCGTACAGCCAGTAGGGCTTGCGGGCCTCGAAGCGTTCCACGCACAGGCGGGAGGCGAGCTCGAAGTCTTCCTGCTCGATGGCATCGAAGATGGGCTTGAGGTGGATCTTGCGCAGGCGCGCCAGGCTCAGGCGCTCGAACAGGGCGCTGGGGGTGAAGGGCTTGAGCAGGTAGCCATCGAGCGCCGACTCGGCGGCCTCGGCCACGGCGGCATACGAGGCCTCGGCCGTGACCATGAAGAACACGGTGGAGAACGGCAGCATCTGCGCCCGGCGCAGGTCGTCGAGCAGGGTCTGCCCCGATTGGCCGGTTTCGGCAAAGGCCTGCTCGCACAGCACGTAGTCGAACACGGTGTGCTCCAGCCGGCTGCGGGCGTCGCGCAACCGGCTGCACTGCACGATCTTGGTGACCCCGTACTCGCGCAGCTGCCCGACCAGAATGCTGCGCGAGGTGGCATTGCTGTCGATGATCAGCGCCAGGCTCTCTGGCGGATCCGGGTCTTTGCCTGTGGCCATCCGAGGGGCTCGTGGTGGGGTAAAGGTAACAATCTGTGTTCAAGCACAGTGTATGCCTGCCAGCGCCATTCCGCGATGCGGGAAACCCGCCCCGCCTCGCCAAGTGTCTGTTGCTTGCGACACAATCGGCGCCATGGACAACACGGACATCCTGCGGGTGGCGACCTACAACATCCACAAGGGCGTGCAGGGCATTGGCCCGGCCCGTCGGCTGGAGATCCACAACCTGGGCCATGCGGTCGAGCAGCTCGATGCCGACATCGTCTGCCTGCAGGAGGTGCGCCGGCTGAACCGGCAGGAAGCCAGGTATTTCCAGCGCTGGCCGGAGCTGCCCCAGGCCGAGTACCTGGCGCCCGAGGGCTACGAGGCGGTCTACCGCACCAATGCCTTCACGCGCCACGGCGAGCATGGCAATGCGCTGCTCTCGCGCTGGCCGGTGATCGGCCACCAGCACGAGGACATTTCCGACCACCGTTTCGAGCAGCGCGGCCTGCTGCATGTGGAGGTGGATGCCCATGGCCGCAACATCCACGTGATCGTCGTCCACCTGGGGCTGATCCCGGGCAGCCGCATCCGCCAGATCGAGCGGCTGCAGCGCTTCATCGAGCGCGAGGTGCCTGGCAACGCGCCGCTGGTGGTGGCCGGCGACTTCAACGACTGGGGCCTGCAGGTCAAGCGCATGCTGGCGGGCTTCGGCCTGTACGAGTTCGAGGAGCCGCGGGCCTTCACGTACCCGGCGCGCCTGCCCCTGGTGCAACTGGACCATGTCTACGTGCGCGGCCTCACACCCCTGTCCCTGCAGGTACCGCGCGGGCGCATCTGGTGGCGCATGTCCGATCACCTGCCCCTCATTGCAGAGTTCCGGCTCTGATGGCCCAGAACCCGGCCCTGGCCGCCGACCACCGGGTGCGCCTGCTGCAGGGCGCGCAGGAGCTGTTTCCCGCGCTGGTCGAAGCCATGGACGCGGCGCTGTCGGACATCCAGTTCGAGACCTACATCTTCGATTTCACCGGCAGCGGCGCCAGCGTGGCCGAGGCCCTGGAGCGGGCTGCCCGGCGCGGCGTGCGCACCCAACTGGTGGTGGATGGCGTGGGCACCGGTCACCTGCCCGGTGAATGGGCCGGCCGCTTTGCGGCAGCGGGCGTGCAGGTGCGGGTGTATTCGCCGCTGGGGCCGCTGGGGCTGCTGCTGCCGCAGCGCTGGCGCCGCCTGCACCGCAAGCTGTGCGTGGTCGATGGCTGCGTGCTGTTCTGCGGCGGCATCAATGTGCTGGACGACCTGCACGACCCCAACCATGGCGCGCTCGCAGCGCCGCGCTTCGATTTCGCCGTGCGCGCCACCGGCAGCCTGGTGGCGTTGGCCAGCGACACCATGGACCAGCTGTGGTGGCGCATGCAGGCCCTGCGCGACATGCGCGAGCGCCGCCTGCCCGAAGCACTGCAGGCCTTGCGCGCGGCCAGTGCCGCAAAGCATGCGGCCGATGAGGTGGCACAGCAGGGCCCGGCCATGCGTGCCGCGCTGCTGCTGCGCGACAACGTGCGCCACCGCAGCCGCATCGAGAAGGCCTACCGCCGGGCCATTGGCGGGGCGCGGCACGAGGTCATCATCGCCAATGCCTACTTCATGCCGGGCGGCAAGCTGCGCCGTGCGCTGCTGCTGGCCGCACGCCGCGGCGTGCGCGTGCGCTTGCTGCTGCAGGGGCGCTACGAGTACTTCATGCAGTACCACGCGGCGCGGCCCGTGTATGGCGCGCTGCTGGCGGCGGGCGTGGAGATCCACGAGTACGCGCCGAGCTTCCTGCACGCCAAGGTGGCCGTGGTCGATGCGCTGGGCGAGCGGCCCTGGGCCACGGTGGGCTCGTCCAACCTCGATCCTTTGAGCCTGCTGCTGGCGCGCGAGGCCAATGTGGTGGTCGAGGATGCGGCCTTTGCCGCCGACCTGCGCGAGCGCCTGGTGCAGGCCATGCAGCAGGCGGGCCGGCGCATGGAGCCGGCGCGCTATGCGGGCCGGCCGCTGGGCCAGCGGGTGCTGGACCAGATGGCCTATGCCTTGATGCGCCTGGCGCTGTGGGTGACGGGCAAG
The DNA here is from genome assembly GCF_058783375.1 of Acidovorax sp. FW305-C-20-28. Lineage (NCBI taxonomy): Bacteria > Pseudomonadati > Pseudomonadota > Betaproteobacteria > Burkholderiales > Comamonadaceae > Acidovorax > Acidovorax sp. FW305-C-20-28. Next base: position 170,083 of record NZ_JBYSYM010000010.1, read on the forward strand.
CGCTACTGACGGTGCCATGGCTGCGGGCAGCCACGCATGTTTCATGCGTATTGCGCAGGCCAGGGCGCTTTTTGCTATCCAAAAAGGAGCATCATCACAATGCCTGCCGGGCGGCAGGTGCACAAAACCCCGGATGGGCGGTGCCCCGCGTTCACTGTTACGATGCCGGGCATGTCCAGTCCCACTGCAGCCGATATGACGACCACCCCGCCGGACGACGAAGGCACGCCCGTTTCCGTCAAGATCCGAGAGCGCCTCAAAACCGCGCGCAAGCGTTTCAACGCCAATGACAACATCGCGGAATTCATCGAGCCGGGCGAGCTGGAAAAGCTGCTGGACGAGGTCGAGTCCAAGATGCAGGGTGTGCTCGACAGCATGGTGATCAACACCGCAGGCGACCACAACACCCGCAACACGGCCCGCCGCGTGGCCAAGATGTACCTGAACGAAGTGTTCAAGGGCCGCTACGTCACGCAGCCGCCAATCACCGAGTTCCCCAACGCCGAGCACCTCAACGAGCTCATGATCGTCGGGCCCATCACCGTGCGCAGCGCCTGCAGCCACCATTTCTGCCCCGTGATCGGCAAGATCTGGATCGGCGTGATGCCCAACGAGCACACCAACGTGATCGGCCTGTCCAAGTACGCGCGCCTGGTCGACTGGGTCATGGGCCGCCCGCAGATCCAGGAAGAGGCGGTGGTGCAACTGGCCGACCTGATCATGGAAAAGACCCAGCCCGATGGCCTGGCCATCGTGATGGAGGCCAGCCACTTCTGCATGTCCTGGCGCGGTGTGCGCGAGATGGACAGCAAGATGATCAACTCCGTGATGCGCGGCGTGTTCCTCAAGGACCCGGCGCTGCGCCGCGAATTCCTGTCCCTCATCCCTGGAAAGAACTGACCATGCTCGTACGCCTGCTCTATGCCAGCCGCGCGGTGGACACCTCCCCCGCCGCCATCGAGGCCATCCTCACCCAGTCGCGCCAGCACAACCCGGGCAGCGGCATCACCGGCGTGCTGTGCTACGGCGGCGGCATCTTCCTGCAGGCCATCGAAGGCGGCCGTGCGGCGGTGAGCGACCTCTATGGCCACATCCAGCGCGACCCGCGCCACAAGGACGTGGAGCTGCTGCACTACGAGGAGATCACCGAGCGCCGTTTCGGCGGCTGGACCATGGGCCAGGTGAACCTGTCCAAGATCAACCATTCCATCTTGCTCAAATACTCGGAGAAGCCCGAGCTTGACCCGTATGCGGTGTCGGGCAAGGTGTCGTTCGCGCTGCTCGAAGAGCTGATGGCCACGGCGTCCATCATCGGCCGCGCGTAAAAGTGGGGCGCTTGGCTACTGCGCGGGCTGATCTCGCGCCTGCGGTACTCGCCGCACGGGAGTGCGGCTGCGTTCCTCAACGCAAGCTCAGGCCGCTCGCTACGCCAATCACTCCCACTTTTTCCTGATGGCATAGCCGTTGGTACTCCAGGCCGCAGCTGCCAGCGCGCTGCGGCCTTTTGCTTTTCTTTTTCCTGCATTTTTCACCGTGACCCTCAATGCCTTCGGCCTCATCATCCTGGCGGGTTTGATCCACGCCTGCTGGAACATCGTGGCCAAGAAGGCGGGGGGCGATTCGCGCTTTGCGTTCTTCACCTCGGTGCTGATGATGCTGTTCTGGGCACCGCTGGGCTGGTACCTGGGGCGCGATGTGGTACCGCTGTGGGGGGCCATGGAGTGGGGCTTCGTTGTGGCCAGCGGGCTATTGCACGTGGGCTATTTCGTCATCCTGCTGCGCGGCTACAGCAAGGCCGATCTCACGGTGGTGTACCCGCTGGCGCGCGGCTCGGGGCCGCTTTTGTCCTCGCTGGTGGCGATCACGCTGCTGGGCGAGCGCATCTCGGCGCTGGGCGTGGCCGGCATCGCGGGCGTGGTGGGGGGCGTGTTCCTGATCGCGGGCGGACCTGGCCTGCTGCGCGCCGCGCACGACCCGGCTGCGCGCGAGCGCGTGCACAAGGGCATGCTCTACGGCCTGCTCACGGGCGCCTTCATTGCCAGCTACACGGTGGTCGATGGCTATGCCGTCAAGATCCTGCTGATGTCGCCCATCCTCGTGGACTACATGGGCAACTTCGTGCGCGTGTTCCTGCTCGCGCCCGTGGTGCTGCGCGATCTGCCCACGGCCGGGCAGATGTGGCGCGCCCAGTGGCGCTTTGCGCTGCTGGTGGCGGTGGTCAGCCCCGTGGCCTATGTGCTGGTGCTCTATGCGATGAAGGAGGCACCCATGTCCCATGTGGCGCCGGCGCGCGAGGTGTCCATGCTTTTTGCCGCGCTGATCGGCGGCCATCTGCTGGGCGAGGGCGACCGTGTGGCGCGCGTCTGCGGTGCGGTGTGCATCGCCGCCGGTGTCACGGCCTTGGCGCTGGGGTGACAGCGGTGCTCCTTGGCTGCGATTTTTCGAGCAGCCCCACGCGGCGCAAGCCCGTGGTGCTGGCCCTGGGCCGGCGCGAGGGCGCGCGCGTACAGCTCACCGAGCTGGTGCGCCTGGAAACGCTGGCTGCCGTGGGCCGCTGGCTGGCCGAGCCGCGCCCCTGGGTGGGCGGCTTCGACCTGCCCTTCGGCCTGCCGCGCGAGCTGCTGCAGACGCTGGGCTGGCCGCTGCAGTGGCATGCCAGCATGCAGCACTACCGCACGCTTACGCGCCCGCAGATCCGCGAGGCCTTCGCTGCCTTCTGCGATGCGCGCCCGGTGGGCGGCAAGTTCGCCCACCGGGCGACCGACGGGCCCGCAGGCTCCAGCCCGTCGATGAAGTGGGTGAACCCGCCGGTGGCCTACATGCTGCATGCGGGGCTGCCGCTGCTGCTCGATGCCGGTGTGCACCTGCCGGGCCTGCATGCGGGCGACCCCACGCGCGTGGCGCTGGAGGCCTACCCCGGCCTGCTCGCGCGCGAGGTGCTGCAGCGGCGCAGCTACAAGAGCGACGACGTGGCCAAGCAGACGCCGGAGCGCCTGATCGCACGCAAGGACTTGCTGACCGCGCTGGAGCTGGGGCAGACACGCCTGGCCCTGCGTCTGAAGCTCACCCATGCCCAGCGCGATGCCCTGGTGGCCGACGCCAGCGGCGACAGCCTGGACGCCGTGCTGTGCATGCTGCAGGCAGCCTGGGCCGAGCAGCGCCATGCCGAGGGCGACGCGCTCTATGGCCTGCCACCCGGGCTGGACCCGCTGGAGGGCTGGATCGTCACCGCGCCCATGCCCCTGGCGGGTGCAGGGGCGCAAGGCCGCGCTCCACAATAGGGCCATGACAGGTCCATCCGCTTCCCTGCAGGCTGGCCGGCTGTGGGCTGCTGCAATGGCCTGCGCGCTACTTGCCACAGCGGCGCTCGCCGCCCCCGCGCCCTGGTTCTACTGGCGCAGCAAGGTCGATGGCCAGCGCGTCTGTGCCCAGACCTCACCCGGCAGTGGCTGGGAGAAGGACAGCCCGCCTTACGACGGGCCGGGCTGTGCCCCGCGCCGCAAGGTGCTCATCGTCCCCATGCGCTGATCAGACCTTCACTGCAGCTTCTTGCGGCTCGCCCAGCGAGAGCATCAGCCGATTCGCCCAGTTGAAGAAGGCCGCGCCATGCAGCGCGTCCGAGATCGCCTCTTCGTCCAAGCCCTGCGCGCGCAGTGCCGTGATGTGTTCGGTGCCGAAGTCCAGCGGAGTGTTCGTGAGCGCGACCGAGGCCTGCACGATGGCGTTCCAGCGCGGGCCCAGGTCGGTGTCCGTGCCTTCGTCGAGCAGGCGCTGCACGTCGTCCGCGCGGCCCGAGAAGTGCGAGGCGAAGCGCGCATGCACCGAGGCGCAGTAGATGCAGCCGTTGTGGCGCGAGGCGGCCGTGGCCGACAGCTCGCGCTCGGCACGCGGCAGGCCGGCGTCGGGGTTGTAGAAGATGTCCTTGTCGGTGCGGGTGCGTGCGCCCAGGATGTCGGGGTCGCGCGCCAGCAGCCTGAAGTAGGGCGACTTGGCGCGCGATGCGTCCACCAGGCCTGCCAGGTGGCGCTCGGTCAGCTCGTCCTCGGTCAGCGGAGCCAGCCAGGGCAGCCATTCGAGCTGGGCCTGCGTGAAGGCCACGGGTTCCTGGCTGCCGGGGTGGGAGAGGGTGGTATCGGTCATGCCTGGGTGGTCTCGCTGGATGCTTGGTTGCCGGTGTGTGCGGGAGCGGCGGCCAGGGCCCGCAGGCCGGCCACCACGCGGATCTGGAACGCCAGAAAGGCGACCAGCTGCGACAGGGTCACGATCTCGGTGGTGCGCCAGCCGGCGTCGAGCAGCGCCTGCAGTGCTGCGGGGCTGGCATCGCGCGGGTGCAAGGTGAGCAGGTGCGCATGCTCCAGCGCGGCCGACAGCGGCGCGCCGAGCACGGCGCGCTGGGCCTCACCCACGCGGTAGGCGGGGCCGGGCGTGTCTTCCTCGCTCAGCGGGCCGGGCGGGTAGGCGCCGTAGGGGCCACGGGCCGTGCCGCGCACCACCTCGGCTGCGATGGCCTGGGGCACGCCGGGGCGGGCCTGGCGCGCGCCCTCGGCGGCCAGCGCGGCGTTGTAGAAGGCCGTGGCATCGGGCTGCTGGTGCAGGCCCGCCACGAAGGCCGCCACGGCCTGGCGGTCAGCCAGGCTGAAGCGGCCGGGCTGCGGCGCCGCGGGCTCGAACAGCGCCAGGTAGCTCTGCTGCGCATGGGTGCGCGCCTGCAGGCGGTGGCGGCGGAGGGTGTCGAGCCGGTCGCCGGGCGCAATGCCGGTGAGCAGGTCGATCACGTCGGGTGTGGTGTCGGCGGTTTGGGTCATGCGGGTTCCGTGAGGGGTTGCAAAAGAGGGGCGCGAGGAGCCGCTGCGGGCGGATGCCGGGGCACCCAGCCCAGGGCGGGGGCCACCTCGGTGGCGGTGAGCTCGATGGAGCGCAGGATGGCCGCGTGCGGCGGGTCGATGGAGTGCACCTGGAACACGAGGTCCGTCACGCGTTCCAGCGTGGTGTCCGCGCGCAGCGAGGCGATCACGTCCTCGGGCGTGCCCAGGTGCACGTCGTAGGCGGCGACCAGCTGGGCCAGCGGCGCATCGGGACCCAGGCGGGGCGCGCTGCCCGACGGGGCAGCATGCGCGGCAAAGCGCGCGGCTGCGCGCCGCAGGCCCGTGTCGGCCAGGCGCAGCGCCTCCTGCCGGCTGTCTGCCACGAACAGGCTGCGCGAGCCCACGATGCGCGGCGTGGCGCCGGCGGGCAGTGCGGCCAGGTAGGCATCGATGATGGGGTTCTGGATGTCCGCCAGCGAGGCCTGGGGCGCCTCGCCGGGCCGTGGCTGGGTGCGCGAGAGCATGAGCCCGTCGCCCGCCAGACCGGCGCGCGTGCCCCCAGCCACCGAGAAGGTGGCTTGCCAGATGCGGCCGAGCAGCTGTTGTGCGGCGGGGTAGAGCGTGTCGCCACCGGGCAGGGGCTGACCGGCCCAGGCGTTGCGCAGCACGGCCAACTGCCGCGCGAAGATGGCGGAGCGGTCTTCGCTGTCGAGCCCGAAGGCGGCGAACGACTCGGGCGTGCCGCCCGTGCCCACGCCCACGTCGAGCCGGCCGCCCGAGAGCAGGTCCAGCACGATGGCGTCTTCGGCCACGCGCACGGCGTTTTCCAGTGGCAGGGTGATGATGCCCGTGCCCAGGCGGATGCGCTGGGTACGCGCCGCCACATGGGCCAGAAAGACCAGGGGCGAGGGCAGGCCGCCTTCGTGCTCGTGGAAATGGTGCTGCGCGACCCAGGCCGAATCGAAGCCCAGGGCTTCGGCATGGGCGATCTGCTCGGTCACCAGGCGGTAGCGCTCGCCCGCCGGGGCGTCGTCAAGCAGCCTGCTGAAGAAGCCCAGGCGCTTCGGTGTCGGATGTGGGGTCGAGGTCGTTGTCGAGGGCATGGTCGTGGTTTCTGGGGGCGGCGTTGCCGGGAATGGCGTTGATGAGCTCGCGCGTGTAGTCGCTGCCGGGTGAGAGGAACACGTCCCGCACGCGCCCCGCGTCCACCTGGCGGCCGGCCTGCAGCACCGAAACGGTGTCCGCGATCTGGCGCACCACGGCCAGGTCGTGCGAGATGAAGAGGTAGGTCAGCCCCAGGTCGCGCTGCAGCTGTTCGAGCAGCGCGAGGATCTGCGCCTGCACGGTCACGTCCAGGGCCGAGACGGCCTCGTCGAGCACCAGCACCTGCGGGCCCAGGATGAGCGCGCGCGCAATCGCCACGCGCTGGCGCTGCCCGCCCGAGAGCGCGCGCGGCGGGCGCTGCAGAACGGCCGGCGGCAGGCCCACGCGGGCCAGGATGTCGTGCACGCGGCGCTCACGTTCGGGCCGGGCGATGGGCTCGTAGTTGAGCAGCGGCTCCTCGATGATCTGGTAGACGGTCTGGCGCGGGTCCAGCGAGCTGAAGGGGTTCTGGTGCACCAGCTGGATGCGCCGGCGCGCCTGGCGCAGCGCTTCGCCGCGCAGCGTGGCCAGGTCCACCCCTTCGACGAGGATGCGGCCCGCCGTGGGCCGCGCAAAGCCCACCACGTCGCGGATGGTGGTGGTCTTGCCCGAGCCCGACTCGCCCACCAGCGCATGCGTGGTGCCGCGCCGCACCTGGAAGCTCACGCCATCCACCGCACGGAAGGGCTGGCGCTGCCCCGCCACGGGGAACTCGTGCACCAGGCCTTCTACGGCAATGGCGATGTCCTGCGCCGAGCCATCCTGGTGTGTGGGGGTGGGGCGGAAGAGGCCGCCCGACAGCGAAGGTGCATCCGCCAGCAACTGGCGTGTGTAGGCGCTGCCGGGGCGGCGCAGCAGGTCCTGTGTGGGGCCCTGCTCCTGGATGCGGCCGCCCTGCATCACGACGAGCCGGTCGGCCCGGTCGGCGGCCACGCCCAGGTCGTGCGTGACCAGCAGCACGGCTGTGCCGTCCTCGCGGCGCAGCCCGTCGATGAGGTCCAGGATGCGCCGCTGCACCGTCACGTCCAGCGCGCTTGTGGGCTCGTCGGCAATGATGAGGGCCGGGCGCAGCGCGATGGCGATGGCGATCAGCACGCGCTGCTTCATGCCGCCCGAGAGCTCGTGCGGGTACTGGCGCGCGCGCAGTGCGGGCTGCGACAGGCCCACGCGCTCGAGCAGCTCCAGCACACGCGCCTGGATGGCCTGGCGGTTGCCATAGCGGTGGATGCGCAGGATCTCGCCGACCTGCTCGCCCACCGTGCGCACGGGGTTGAGCGAGCTGGTCGGGTCCTGCGGGATCAGGCTCACCACGCGGCCGCGCACGCCGTCCAGGCGCTCGGGCGACCAACCTGCGATGTCGGTGCCGTTCAAGCGGATGGCGCCGTGTTCGAGTTGGCCGTTGTCGGCCAGCAGGCCGATCACGGCCTGGGCCGTGGTGGTCTTGCCCGAACCCGATTCGCCAACCAGGGCGACCACCTCGCCGGGCGCAATGGAGAACGAGACGCCGTGCACCACGCGCTGGGTCTGTTGCTGCCGGTCGCGGTAGGCGATGGCCAGGTCTTCGACCTCCAGCACCGGTGCCTTGGCGGTGAGGCTGCTCATGGCCGGCCTTTCGCGATGGCCGCGCTGATGCGGTTGGCCGAAAGCACCACGGCCACCACCACCACGCCGGGCACGGTGGTGAGCCACCAGGCGGTGGCAATGTAGTTGCGCCCCTCGGCGATCAGGAGGCCCCACTCGGGCGTGGGCGGCGGCGCGCCGTAGCCCAGAAAGCCCAGGGTGGAGATGGACAGGATGGCCGAGCCGAACTGCAGCGCCGCCATCGCGATCACCGAAGTCAGCGAATTGGGCAGCACATGGCGCCACAGCACGGCGGCAAAGCGCCCACCACTGCCGAAGGCGGCCTCCACGTACTCGGAGCGGCGCACGCGCACCACCTCCGAGCGCACCAGCCTTGCGAAGGTCGCCACCGAGGCCACACCCACGGCAATGGCCGCGTTGATGGTGCCAAAGCCCAGGATGATGATGATGGACAGCGACAGCAGCAGTGGGGGCACGGACAGCAGCACGTCCACCGTGCGCATGAGGGCATCGTCCACCCAGCGGCCCACCGAGCCCGCCACCAGGCCCAGCAGCGTGCCCAGTACCAGGCCCACGGCCACTGCGACGAAGGCGCCCGAGAGCGAATGCACGGCGCCGTGCACCAGGCGCGCGTAGGCATCGCGCCCCAGCGCATCGGTGCCCAGCCAGTGCGCGGCGCTCGGCCCCTGCAGCTGGTGCCCGGCCGTGCCCTGGATGGGGTTGTAGGTGGTGAACAGGCCCGGTGCCAGCGCCCAGAGGGCAACGAGGGCGATCACCGCCCAGGCCAGCAGCAGTGTCGCGGGCGTACCGCGCAGCCAGCGGGCAGCAGCGCGGGCGAGGGTGCTGAGCGGGCGCTGTGCTGCGCCCTGCAGCAGTGCCTGGTCGGCAGTGCTTGTGTGTGTGGTCATGGGTCAGGCTCCGGGGGAATGGCGCAGCCGCGGGTCGAGCACCGGGTAGAGCAGGTCCACGGCCAGGTTGATGAGCACGAAGGCCGTGGCCGAGAACACCACCACGGCCTGCAGCACGGCCGTGTCCTGGTTGCCCACGGCCTGCTGGGTGAGGCTGCCCAGGCCGTTGAGGCCGAAGACCGCCTCCGTCACCACGGCGCCGGCCAGCAGCTCGCCGAACAGCACGCCGGCGATGGTCAGCGAGGGCAGCAGCGCATTGCGCGCCACATGCTTCCACAGCACCCACTGGCGCGTGGCGCCCTTGGCGCGCGCCACGGCCACGAAGGGCTGTGTGAGCACCTCGTCGATGTTGCGCAGCAGGATTTGCGCGAGCGGTGCCGAGATCGGAATCGCCAGGGTGAGCGTGGGCAGCACCAGCCCCTCCCAGCGGCCCGGGTTGATCACGGGGATCCAGCCCAGGCGGAAGGACACGATCTGGATCAGCATGATGCCCAGCCAGAACACCGGCACCGAGACGAACAACGAGGGCAGCGATTGCAGGGCCGAGCGCAGCCAGGAAAGGCGTGCGAGTTGCGCAGCAAACGCCAGCGCCACGGCCAGCAGCAGCGCCGTGGCAAAGCCGAAGCTGGCCAGCCGCAGCGTGGGCGGCAGGTTGGTGGCCAGGCTCTGGCTGACCGGAACGCCGGCCTGCACCGAATAGCCGAAGTTGCCCGTGAGGAAGCCGGTGAGGCTGTGCAGGTACTGGCGCCACACGGGCGTGTCGGCCCCGTAGGCGGCGCGGATGTCCGCGATCTCCTGCGGGCCCAGGGCGAACTCGGGGCTCAGGAACTTGATCAGCACCGCATCGGCCGGCAGCAGCTGCAGCAGGATGAAGGACGCCGTGAAGGCCGCCCACAGCACCAGCAGGGCCTGGCTGATGCGGTGGGCGAGGTAAGGCAGGTTCATGCAAGGCCTCCGTGCTGCTGCGCCCTATCAGGGCTGCTTGCTCACCCAGGTGCTGTAGAAGCTGGGCCGGCCCACGGCCTCGAAGCCCACATCACGCACCCAGGTGGCGCCCGCGAAGGCCTGGGGCTCCTCGAACACCGGGATCACATAGGCCTGGTCGATCAGGTAGTTCTGCACCTCACCGGCCAGCGCCAGGCGCTTGGCCGGGTCGGTCTCGGCGGCGATGGCATCGAGCAGGCCGTTGAGCTTGTCATCGACAAAGGCCTTGACCTTGCTGCTGACCCCGCCCTTTTGCAGCAGCACGTTGCGGTTGGTGGGGTAGTAGTTGCTCTTGATCACGTCGGGGTCGGCGCGACCCACCATGCCGGGCGAGACCGGGGTCTTCTCGGGGTCGAGGTTGTCCACCGTGCGGCTGCCGCTGTCGCCGGCCAGCACGTTGAGCTTCACGCCCACCTTGGCCCACTGCTGGGCGATGAGCTGCAGCGTCTCCTTGTTCTGCGGTTGGGGCAGGGATTCGTAGGCCGCCAGCACCAGCTCCTTGCCGTCCTTCTGGCGCAGGCCATTGGCACCCAGGGTCCAGCCGGCTTCGTCCAGCAGCTTCTTGGCGGCGGCCTCGTCGTAGGCCAGCTTGGCCGAAAGGTCCACATAGCCTGCGGCAGTGGAGGCGATGACCGACTTCGCCTGCGGGTAGTTGGCCGAGAACAGGGTCTGCACGATCTCCTGTGTGTTGGTGGCGTGCAGCAGGGCCTTGCGCACCTTCACATCGGCCACCAGCGCGTTGTCGGGGCGGAACACCACGCTGTTGTTCACGCCGCGCGTGGAGGGCGCGTAGATCTGGAACTTCTGCTCCTGCACGCGCTTTTCGTCATAGGCCTGCACCTGGCGGATGAAGCCGGCCTGGCCCGCCAGCAGCGCGCCGATGCGCACGCTGTCCTCGGGCGTCACGATGAACTTGACCTCGTCGAGCCGCGCGCGGCCCTGGTGGGCCAGTTTGGCCGGGCCCCAGGTGTATTCCTTGCGCGCCTGCAGGGTGAGTTCCTTGCCCAGTGTCTCGCTGGTCACGACGAAGGGCCCGGAGCCGATGATCTTGGTCGCGTCGCCCAGTTCCTCGAAGGGGCGTGCCAGCGTGGCCAGCGACACCAGGCCCGAGCCGATGACCGAGGTGCCCTGCAGGAAGCCGGGCGAAGGCTTCTTGAAATAGAACTTCACCGTGAGCGGGTCCACCACCTCGCTTTTCTCGTAGTTGTTGATGACCTCCGAGACGGGCAGCTTGAGTTCCTTGTTGCCCAGGCCATAGGTGTCGAAGTTCTTCGCCACGGCGGTGGCGTCGAGCGGCGTGCCGTCGGAGAAGGTGACGCCTTTGCGCAGCTTGAAGGTGTACTCGGTGGCCGTGGCGTTCACCTCCCACGATTCGGCGATCCAGGGCTGGATCTCCAGCGTCTTGGGGTCCTGGTAGGTGAGCTTGTCGGTGATCTGGTTGAGCACGCCGCCATTGGGGTAAAAGCCCCCGGCCGGCGGGTACAGGTTGGTGTGGGCCTGCTGCTCGAGGTACACCAGGGTGCCGCCCTGCACGGGGCCGTCGCTGGCTGCGGCAGCGGCTGGCGTGTCCTTTTTGGAGCAGCCGGCCAACAGCACGCCCAGCGCCAACACCGGGATGCCCACGGCAGCCCAGACCATCGATTTCTTCAGGGGAAACACGTTCATACCTCGCGCCGCGAAGGGCTCCAAAAATGCGTTCACAACTCCGGCTGCCGCCCTCGGCGCAGGCCAGTCCACGCAATTCATGGTATCGGCGCTACATAAACGCATTGGTATAAAAAGTAGGATCGTTATTTGGAAACCGCGCGTGCACGGGCCGCGCTCCATATCCGGAATGCGCATAAGCGCGCGCGGTTTTGTCGCTTCCCAGGCGGCGGTGCGGCGCCGAACAATGGCCCGAACGTCCGTGATCCGCGCTTTGTCTGCCGCGGCACGCACGCACCGGAGAACCGACCCGCCATGAGCCACCTGAACGACTACCTTGCCGAGAAACGCGCCGCGGTGCTGGCGCGCCAGGCCGCCATCGACGCCGGCACGGCCCAGCCCGCCGCGCTGAAGGCGCGCGTGAGCGCCGAGGGCCGCAGCGGCGTGCGCCGCCTGCGCATCCGCGACCACCAGGTCATCAGCGACAGCCCGCCCGATTTCGCGGGCTACAACCTGGGCCCGAGCTCGCCCGAACTGCAGCTCGGCGTGCTGGGCACCTGCGTCACGCACATCTTCCTGATCCACGCGGCCGAGCGCCAGGTGCCGCTGGAAAGCCTGGAAGTGGAGGTCACGGGCATCATCGACCCGCGCGGCGGCAAGCCTGGCCACGAGGCCACGCCCATCTGGCCGCACGAGATCGCCTACACCGTGCACATCGACTCGCCCGCGAGCCGTGCCGAGATCGACGCCCTGTTCGAGGCCGTGGAGCGCAACTGCCCCATCCTCAACCTGCTGCGCAACCCCCAGGCCATCCGCGCCGAGGTGAAGCTCACCAATTCCAAGGCTGCGGCGCCCGTGGTCGAAGAGGCGGTGGCGGCATGAGCGCCGGCACCCCCGCCCAGGCCCTGGCCTTGCCGCTCGACCATGTGGTCATCGCGGTCAACGACCTTGACGCCACCATCGCCGACTACCGCACGCTGGGCTTCAACGTGCTGCGCGGTGGCGACCACCCCGGCCGGCCCACGCACAACGCCCTGGTGGTGTTTGCCGACGGCAGCTACTTCGAGCTGATCGCCTGGCGCGAGCCGGCGCCCGCTGACCGCTGGTGGCAATTGCTGCAGCAGCACGGCGAGGGCATCATCGACTTTGCCCTGTTGCCGCCCGGCACCGCCACCACCGCGGCGGCGGCGCAGGCGCGGGGCCTGGCGCTGAGCGGTCCGCACGACGGCGGCCGGGTGCGGCCCGATGGCGAGCAACTGCGCTGGCAGACGGCGCGCCCGCCCTCGCACGACCTGCCCTTTCTGTGCGGCGACCTCACGCCGCGCGCGCTGCGTGTGCCCGAGGGCGAGGCGCGCGTGCATCCCAATGGCGCCATCGGCGTGGCCAGCCTGTCCATCGCGGTGCACGACCTGGCGACCAGCCTGGGCCGCTACCGGGCCCTGCTGGGCGAACCGCCGCAGGGCGCACCGGCCAGCCATGCCAGCGCCGCGGTGGACCTGCCCCACAGCGACGTGCAGATCGGCCTGGTGCGTGCCGGTGCCAGCACCCTGGTGCTGGGCGCACCGCGCAGCGGCGAGGGTGCCCTGGCCCGCCATCTGGCCACGCGCGGCGAAGGGCCTTACGCCCTGGTCCTGGCCCGTGGGACCGAGGGTGCAGCGCCGGTGCTCGATCCGGCACTGGCGCATGGGGCCCCCATCCGATTCTGAGCGGCCGCCTTTCCCGCCTGCCAATGCTGTGCGGGAAAGCACTGGCAAGCGACTTGCTTGCATTGCTGTGCATGCATTCGATAATGGACGGGATGACCGAACTGATACTGATACGCCACGGCGAGACCGACTGGAACCGTGAGCTGCGCTTCCAGGGCCAGGTGGATGTGCCCCTGAACGCCACGGGCCACGAGCAGGCACGCCGCCTGGCCGAGCGCCTGGGGGCCGAGCGCCTGGCCGTGGACCACCTGGTCTGCAGCGACCTCATCCGCACGCGCCAGACTGCGCAGCCCGTGCTGAACACGCTGCTGCCCGCACTGCACATCGACGATGTGGTGGACGCCAGCCTGCGCGAGCAGAGCTTTGGCCTGGTCGACGGCATGCGCGTGGACGACATCAAGCTGCAGCATGCGGGCGCCTGGGAGAACTGGCTGCGCTTCGACGCCGACGGCGGCATGCCCGGCGGCGAGACCACGCGCCAGTTCCACACCCGCGTGATGGACGCCGTGCGCCGCCTGGCGCAGGAGCATGCGGGCAAGACCCTGATGGTGGTGACGCACGGCGGCGTGCTCGACATGGTCTGGCGCACCGCGCAGGGCGTGGGCCTGCACGGCCCGCGCCAGAGCGACATCCCGAACGCCGGTTTCAACCGCGTGCGCCTCGACGGCGACGCCATCGAGCTCTTGCACTGGGCCGATGTGCGCCACCTGGCGGACCTGCCACCCCAGCCGGTCTACGACCAGAAAAAATTGCTGGTGGAGAGCGCCGCCGAGTGAGCCGCTTCAGGCGGCCGGCAGGCTGATGTCGATCTGCCGCTCGCTGGCCTGAACCTGGACCTGGAGAGGCTGCGCCAGTTGCAGCAAGGCGGCCAGGTCCAGCGCCGGTGGGCGCGCCGGGCCACCGGCCTCGGGCGGTGGCAGGAAATCCGGCGACGCGGTCGAGGTGCCGTGGGCGCGCACCCGCACGCCGAGCGTGCCCAGGGGTTCCACCGTGACCTGGGCGGGCGCCGGGCCAGGCTGTTCGGCCAGGTGGTAGATGGCGGCCAGCACCAGGTACAGCAGCGTGTGTGGCACCTTGGTGTCGCCCTCCCAGCCGGGGGCGTCTTCGGCCAGGGGCTCCATCTCGGTGCCGCGCACCATCAGCATCGGGCGCGCCAGTTCCACGGCTTCGCGCGCCAGTTCCAACACGGTGTGGCGGTCGTTGATCTGCAGGTCCCACAGGCGCAGCCGGCGGATATGGCGCGAAATTTCGGAGAGCTGCTCCTCGATCTGCTCCACGCGCTCCACGGCCTGCTCGGGCGGCATGTCGCCCTGGCCCAGGCGGCGCTTGAGCAGCATGGTGCCCATGCGCATCACCGACAGGGGGCTGGCCACATCGTGCCGCAGCACCGGCATGGCACGCATCAGCACGGCATGCTGCAGGCCGGCATCCGCCAACTCCCGGGCAGTATCGGGCACAGGGGGGGCGGGCTTCTTGGCAGGCATGGGCAGGCGGAGGTCTTGGGGGAGGCTCAGGGAGCGGGTGGTGCCTGCAGCGCGGCGGCGCAGCGTGCCAGCAGGGCATCGAAGGCGTCAAAGTCGAGTGGCTTGCCCAGGATGTAGTCGAACACGGCCATCTGGCCGGCTGCGGTGCGGGCGTTGCCCGAGGCCATGCCCGTGATGGCAATCGCAAAGCAGGGGCCAGCGCCGTGCGTGGCCACGCTCGCGCGCAGCAGGGGCACCAGGTCCGAGCCACTCATGTCCGGCAGGTTCTGGTCGACCAGGAAGATCTGCACGGGCTTCGCGCGGGCCAGCTCCAGCGCGCGGGCCGCGGTGGCGGCCGTGCGCACGGCATGGCCTTCCATGGTCAGCAGTTCTTCCAGGAGTTCGGTGGCATCCCGGTTGTCGTCGATGACAAGGATCTCTAGCGGCATGGTGGTCAGGAGGATGGATGTTCGGCGGTGCCGGGCGGGCGCAGGGGCAGGTGCACGGTGAATACCACGTGCGGCGCTTCGTGGGCGTAGCCGATGCGACCGCCGTGGCCCTGCACGATCTGGTGCGCGATGTACAGGCCCAGCCCCAGCCCGGAGCGGTTGCGCGCCTTGCCCACGGACGAGGACTTGAACGGGGTGAACAGATCGGCCGCCACCTCGGGCGCGATGGCCGGGGCCACATTGCGCACCTGGACCACGGGCCCGGTCTCGGAGCCCTGGGCGCGCACTTCGACCGGGTGGCCGGCATCGCCATGGTGGCGGGCATTGCTGATGAGGTTGGCAAACACCTGGGCGATGCGGTCGGGGTCGGCCTCGGTGCGCAGGCTGTCGGGCAGGTGTGCCACCAGCTGCAGGCCCGGATGGGCCGTGCGCGCCTCGTCCATCAGGTCGGTCAGCAATTGCACCAGGTCGATGCTGGCGGGCTGCAAATCCAGGCCCAGGCGGCTTTGCAGCCGCGACATGTCCATCACCTGGCTCACCAGGCGCTGCATGCGGCTGCTGCTGGACTGGATGCGCTGGCCCAGCCGGCCGGTGTGGGCATCGGTGCCATTGTTCTTTTCGAGCACCCGGGCCGCCATGCTGATGGAGTGCAGCGGGTCGCGCAGGTCGTGGCCCAGCACGGCCATCAGGTGGGCGCGTGCGTTGTTCAGTTCGGCATGGCGGGCACTCTGGGCGCGCACCAGTTCCGCGAGCAGCTGGCGGGCGATCTCCAGGTCATCGCCGGCCCATTGCTCGGCGGTGGAGCGCACGATCTCCTTCCACAGGTCGAACGAGCCGCGCGGCGTGAGGCGCGGGCCCAGCGGGCCGGGGCGCACCTCCTTCTCGGGCTTGCCGCCCCAGTGGATGGTCTCGATCTGTTCCTTGCGCAAAAACACCAGCCAGCTGCCTCGGTGCATGTCCAGTGGCAGGGCGAGCACGCCGCACCAGGGAGACAGCTGCACGCCGACCTCGGGCGCTTCCAGTGGCAGGGCATGGGTGGCGTACAGGGGGCTGCCGGCGTGCGTGGCGTCCAGCCACCGCAGCAGTGCCCGGGCGGCAGGGCCACCGATCTCTCCCTGGGTGCACAGCTTGCTGTGCTCGGAGACGATGAGGGCGTCGGCGTGCATCGACTGCATGAGGGCACCGGCATGGGAGCACAGTGCGCTGAATTCGTCGTCGGAGTGCAGCACGCTTTCCATCACGCGGGTGCGCAGCTCGGCCACCTGCTGCTGGCGTTCGGCCTGCTTGCGCGCCAGGGCTGCCTGGATGTTGGCGCCCAGCATCTGCGCCATCACATCGCAGGCCATGCGCACGCTGTAGGGCACCTGGCGCGGCCCCATGTGGTGGCAGGCGAGCAGCCCCCACAGCCGGTTGTTGATGACGATGGAGATGCTCATGGACGCGCCCACGCCCATGTTGTTCAGGTACTCGATGTGGATGGGCGAGACGCTGCGCAGGATGGCTGCGCTCAGGTCCAGCACCGCACCACCGGCAGACACCAGGGGGACCGGCGTGGCCTGGACGTCGGCGATCAGGCGCAGGGTGTTGGCCACGTACAGCGCGCGCGCCTGGGCCGGGATGTCGCTGGCCGGGTAGCGCCGGCCCAGGTACGGGTCGAGAAAATCCGCGCACGATTCGGCCACCACATCGCCGCTGCTGTCCGGTCGGAAGCGGTAGGCCATCACCCGGTCGAAGCCGGTGAGTGCGCGCACCTCCTGCGTGGCCAGCTGCAGCAGGTCGTCGATGGAAGCGCGCGGGCGGCGCAGCTTCTCCATGGCGCGGTGCGCCTGCACGGCAAAGCCCGTGAGTTCATCGCTCGATGCCTGGCGCGCCTCGAACTCGATCACCAGCAGCTCGTGCGACTGGTGCAGCACCACGTCGAAGCGGTGGCCCGCGGCCTCCAGCTCGGTGGGCATGGGCAGGTCGGCCGCAGCGCCCAGGGCGGCCAGGCCTTCGTCCAGCAGCTCGCCCAGGGCCGGGTGCTGCGCGACCAGGGCGCTGCCAGGCAGCCGTTCGCCCGGCTGCAAGGCATGGCCCAGCAGGGCCTGGGCATTGCCGCTGGCGTGGCGCACCAGGCCACTCGCGTCCACGGCCACGAGCACGCCATGGGACTGGATGGAGCCCGGAATGTGGATCGGTTCGCGGTCGCAGTTCTCCAGCGTGGCTGGCTGCATGGGGCCTGCGCCGGAGCTCATGCCGGTGTTCCTTCAAGCGCTTCTGCATGCGCCTGCATGCCCTGGAAGGCCGCCCGTGCGCCGTCGCAGGCGGCCGCAACGGCGGCGGTCGAAACCAGGTGGGTACGCAGCAGCGCCATGAAAGACTTCCAGCGCGCCCCGGTGCCGGTGCCATCGCCCTGCAGGTAGCGCAGCGGGTGCGGGGCCAAGTGCAGCGCAAGCCTGCGGTAGAGCACCTGCCCGCCCAGTTGCGAGCCTTCCACCACATAGGCCATGCCCCAGTGCACGGCGTCTGCCTGGTTCGGGTGGCGGGCCAGTGCCTGGTCCAGGCATTGCAGTGTGGTTGTGCTGGGTTCGGGCCAGGGCTGAATGCTGGCCTGCTCCAGGTCCTGCCGCAGGGCCGCGAGCCGTTCGGGGGGCGCAAAGCAAAAGCCCGTCTCCTGGGACTGCAGGTGCAGCAGCAGGGGCCACAGTGCCTGCAGCCAGGCAGCGACCATGTGCGTGTGCGCGGCGTAGTCGGCCAGGGTGGCACCCTCGCGGCCAACAGGCAGGCTGGCGTCGAGCCGGGCATGCTGCCCGGCGGTGGCTTGGCGCAAGGCCTGCAGCGCATCGGTCGTGGCGGCTGGCAGGGAGGGCGTGGGGGCGTGGGCGTTGTGCGGCAAGGTGCGGAAACCGGTGGAGGGAACGCGCACCGCGCCCCGGGGCACTGTGCGTTGCCATTCTAGAACCGGATTGGCCCGCGGCGGGCCCGCGGGGGCAGGGGTTTGCACCGTGCACGGCCCCGCGCCACGACAATGCGCGGTGCGGCTACATGGCCGCGAGGTCCTGTCCTACGCGGTGTCCAGGGGGCCGTCCAGGCCCAGTGCCGCATACACGCTCCGCAGCTGCCGTGCCAGGCGCTTGGACTCGGGTTGGGCGTTGGCCTGTGGTTGCAGCAGGTTCTGCAGCGGGGCCCACTGGCCGCTTCGGGCCAGCGCGTCGAGGTAGATCTGGTGGAACAGGTCGCGCTGCGCATGGCTGCCGCCCACGGCCACCAACTGCGGTAGCGCCAGGCCCAGCTGCTGCGCGGCAGTGGCCCAGTCGCCCGTGGCATGCGCGAGCAGGCCCTGGGCGGCGGGCACGCAGACCTGCTGCCAGACGGTGCGTTCGTGCGCCTCGGTGCGGCTGGCGGCGTGGGCCCCGATGTGCTGCAGCAGTGTGCGCGCTTCGGCCACACGGCCGGCACGGGCCAGGCCGTAGAGGTACTGCAGGTCCAGGAAGGGCAGCACCTGGTCCGACAGGCGCTGTGCCAGGTGGCTGGCCACGTCGGCCCAGCGCGCGGGGCCCACGTCCACGCCGGCCAGCTCCAGCCGTGCGAGCAGCGAGACGGCGTTGATCTGGTCCTGCGTGTATTCCTTGACCACACCCCAGACCTGCTGGTCGTACAACGCCAGCACCTCGGCATGGCGGTCCTGTTCCAGCAGGAACAGGGCCTGGTGCCACCAGTTGTGGGTGACCATGAAGGAGTTCAGGCCCGTCCAGGTATCGCTGACTCCGGCCAGGAAGTCCGCGCCCTCGGCAATGCGGCCCTGGGTCAGCATCACATGCGCCAGGGCGTGGTGGGCCCAGGGCTCCTTGCGGCACAGGGCTACCGCATGCCGGGCCGAGGCCTCGGCGCGGTCAAGCAGGTGGCACTGCTCCCAGCCAAAGGCCAGCATGCCATGCAGGTAGGGCACTTCGGCCGCTGCGGGCAGCGCGTCCAGGGCGATGCGCAGCATGCCCGGCGAATCGCCGCGGTTGAACAGGTGGTACTGGCCGAGTTTGAGCGAAGCCAGGTCGCGCGGGTGCAGGCGGGCCTGCTCTTCGTGCAGTGCAATGGCGCGCGGCAGGTCGCCCGCCACCCAGGCGGCCACGGCGGCGACAAAGCGCTGCTCGCGCTCCGTGGCCCTGCCGGCAGCGGCCTGCGCGCGCTGCAGGTAAGGCCGCGCATTGCGGGGCGCATCGGCCGACTCGGCAAACATGTGCAGTGCCGCGCAGCAGGCCTGAACGATGGCGCTCGCGTCCTGTTCGGCGGCGAGCACGTTCACGGCGCGTGCCTCGCAGGCGATGAAGCCCTCGACGAAATCGTTCAGGGCTGCCAGGCTGCCTGGCTCGTGCAGGGTGACGGGGTTGCCCAGGCTGTCGGTGGCGGTGTGCATCGGTGCATTGTGCGGCGCAAGGGCGAGGCGTGCCTTGCGCTGGCTCATTTCCCGTTGATGAGGGCCAGGTACGCGTTGCGCGTGGCGGGCGATACCGATGCCACGAGCTGCTCGTGCGGTGTCTTGTGGCGCGCCAGCATGCGCGCCGTGGCGATGGTCTTGGACTTGCAGAACCAATGGCAGCTGTGCTGCATGAGCAAGAGCTCCGCCGTCATCACGAAGGCCTTGTCCTTTGGGGAAAGGTGCTCGCTGTTCTGCGCCACGCTGGCAATACCGCGCGCGTGGATGGCCAGGGCGCGGCGCATGTCGAAGGTGGCGGCGGGCAGGATGGCCTGGGCGAACGGGATGGCCAGGGCCAGCCGGCTCACGCGGGCCTGCACTTCGTCGACCTTGGAGAAATCGGCCGCGAAGCGCGTGAACTGCTCGGCCAGCTGCGATTCGGTGGTCTCCAGCAGCGACCAGATCTGGCCGCGCCGCTCGTCGGTGCTTTCGCCCAGGGCGCGCAGGTAGCCCTCGGTCAGCGCCTCCATGAGCTTTTCGATCTGGTAGTTGGCCAGGTGCGCGCCGAGCAGCGCAATGCGCTTGCGCTGCTCCTTGGCATTGAGCATGTAGACGCCGCTGGCGATCAGGATCGACAGGATCAGGACGTCCATGGATCAGGCCTTGGGTGGCTGGGGCCAGGGGCGCTGGGTGCCGCGGACCAGTTCGAAGGCGCGCGAGACCTGCAGCACGCCCAGGTCGTCGAAGCGCGCACCGGCGATCTGCAGCCCGATGGGAAGGCCGGCCCGTGTGTAGCCGCAGTTGACCGATGCGGCAGGTTGCTCGGACATGTTGAACGGCACGGTGAAGCCGATGTGCTCCAGCGGGCGCAGCGGGTCGTTGGTGGGCGAGGGCAGCTCGGCCTGGAAGGCGACGTTGGGCGCCACGGGCGAGATCACGTAGTCGAAGGCATTGCAGGCCTTGACGGCGGCCACGCGCGTGAGGTGGAACTGCTGGCTGGCGTTGAACACCGCCTGGCCCGACATGCCTTCGGCGCTGTCGGCCCAGGCGCGGATGTAGGGCAGCACCTTCTCGCGTTTGGCGGGGGCCAGGGCCTGCATGTCGGTGAAGGAGCGCATGCGCCAGAAGTGGTCCATACCGTCGAGCATGGCCTGCGTCATGAACGGGCGCATGGGCACGATGGTGGCGCCGGCAGCCTCCATCAGGCGCGCGGCGTTCTCCACGGCGGCGCGCACCTCGGGGTCCACGGGCAGGCCGCAGCCGGCGTCCAGCAGCAGGCCGATGCGCAGGCCGCGCAGGTGCTCGGCACCCTGGTCGAAGCGGTCCCAGGCGATGTCCTGGGCGGGCAGGCCCATGCTGTCGCGCGCGTCGGGGCGGCTCAAGACCTGCATCATGAGCGCGGCATCGGCCACGGTGCGGGTCATGGGGCCGGCGGCGCGGCCGGTGTAGGGTGGGTCGATCGGGATGCGGCCCAGGCTGGGCTTCAAGCTGAAGATGCCGCACCAGCTGGCCGGCAGGCGCAGCGAGCCGCCGATGTCGGTGCCGATGTGCAGCGGGCCGTAGCCGGCCGCCGCGGCCGCGCCACCGCCGGCACTGGAGCCGCCCGGGCCCTTGCTGGTGTCCCAGGGATTGCGCGCCAGGGGGTGGAAGCTCGACAGCCCGGAGGACAGCATGCCGTAGTCGGGCATGGTGGTCTTGGACACGACCACGGCACCGGCCTCGCGCATGCGCGCAGCGGGTGGCGCATCGGCCGCAGCGGACACCAGGTCCACGGCGGCCGTGCCGGCCGGCAGCGGATCCCCCTCGGTGGCGATGTTTTCCTTGATCGTGGCCGGCACGCCGTCGAGCAGGCCCAGGGGCTCGCCCCGGGCCCACCGGGCCTCGGACGCGCGCGCCTGTTCCAGCGCCCGCTCGGGGCGCAGCAGGTAGGTGGCCTGGATGTGGGGTTCCCAGGCTGCGATGTGGTTCAGCACGGCCTGCGTGACCTCGACGGGAGAAAGCGTGCGCTGGCGGTAGGCCGCGGTCAGTGCGTGGGCGGGCAGGTCGTGCAGGTCACTCATGGCAGGGGGCGGAGGGGCAGGGGAGGGCTAGAGAAAAAGGCTGCCGTGCACGCACGGCAGCCAGGGGGAAAGGACGAGGGCCGCGGCGGCAACAGGGGGCTGCGCAGCCCCTGCCGCCGGCGTCGTCAGGCCCAGGACAGGGCCGAGATGTCGTTCACGAACACGGGCATGTCTTTCCACAGGCCCTTGAGGTTCTTGTTGGCCACCGTGATCCACTGGTTCTGGTACAGGAAGGCATGCACCGCATCCTGCGCGATCAGGCGCTGGGCGTCGCCCAGCAGGCGCGAGCGGTCGGCAGGGCGCGCCGCGTTCTTGATCTGGTTGAAGATCTCGTTGAACTTGGGCGAGTTGTAGCCCCAGTAGTAGTCGGGCTTGGCGAAGTTGCCCAGGTCGAATGGCTCCACGTGCGAGATGATGGTCAGGTCGTAGTTCTTGTTGCCGTAGGTGCCGCTGAGCCACTGGGCCCATTCCACGTTCTGCAGCTTGGCGGTGATGCCGATCTTGGCCAACTGGGCCGCGATCACCTCGCCACCCTGGCGCGCGTAGGGCGTGGGCGGCAGGGTCACGGTCAGTTCCAGCGGCGTCTTTACGCCGGCCTCGGCCAGCAGCTTCTTGGCCTTTTCCACGTCGTAGGGGTTCACGCCCGTGGTGTCCACGTAGCCGAAGGCTCCGGGCACGTAGTGGCTGCCGATGGGCGCGCCGTAGCCGTCGGCCGCGCCTTCAATCACGGCCTTGCGGTCCACGGCGGCAGCGATGGCGCGGCGCACGCGCACGTCGTCCAGCGGCTTCTTGGCGTTGTTGATGGCCAGGATGGTCTTGGCGCGCGAGCCGCTGACCACCACCTGGAAGCGCGGGTTGGACTTGAACTGCGCCACGCTGCGCGGCGTGACGCGCGGGAAGGCGTCCACATCACCGGCCAGCAGGGCGGCGACCTGGGCCGCCGGGTCGGAGATGAAGCGGAAGGTGGCGCGCTTGATCTTGATCGTGGCGGGGGCGCGGAAGCCGCTCCAGGCCGCCAGCACCACGGACGAGCCCTTGTTCCAGGCATTGAGCTGGTAGGGTCCGGTGCCCACGGGCTTGGTGGCATTGCCTTCGGCGCTCTTGGGCTCCACGATGATGGAGGTGGCCTGACCCAGGATGAACAGCAGGTCGGGGTCAATGTCCTTGTTGAGCACGACCACGGTGTAGTCGTCCACCACCTGCGTGGTGAGGTTGGCGAAGGTGCGCTTGTCCTTGTTGGTGCTCTTCTCGCCGCCCGCGCGGTCGTAGGAGAATTTCACGGCGGCGGCATTGAAGGGCTCGCCGTTCTGGAAGGTGACGCCGCGGCGCAGCTTGAAGGTGTAGGTCTTGAGGTCGGGCGAGACTTCCCAGCTCTCGGCCAGCAGGGGCGAGACGCTGCCGTCGGCGTTGATCTTGGTGAGCGTCTCGAAGATGTTGTACTGCACGATCTCGGCGATGGCCGAGGCGGCGCCGGCCGTCGGGTCCAGGCCTGGCGGTTCCAGCGTCATGGCCAGTACCACGGCATCCTTGCGGCCCTGGGCGAGGGCGCCGAAGGGGGTGGCCAGGGGGACGGTGGCGATGGCGCCAGTGGCAAGAACGGTACGGCGGTTCAGCATGTTCGGACTCTCCAGACAAAAAACCAGACGAAAGCCCCGGTGCAAATTGTTACCGGGGAGCACGGAAGCTTTTTACACCATTGGGGACATGTATGGTTATGCGTTTTGCGCCGCTGCGGCCGCCCGGGCCGCAGAGCGGCGCGCACGCGCCCGCCCGGGCTGCACCTGGGGCACGGCAGCCACCAGCGACTGCGTGTAGGGGTGCTGCGCATTGCGGAACAACTCGGCCGGCGAGCCGCGCTCGACGATGCGCCCCTGGTAGAGCACGACGACCTCGTCGCACAGGTGGTTGACCACCGCCAGGTCGTGGCTGATCAGCATGTAGGTGATGCCGAACTGCTGCTGCAGGTCCTGCATCAGGTTGAGCACCTGGGCCTGCACCGAGACGTCGAGTGCGCTCACCGGTTCGTCGGCCACGATGAGGCGCGGGCGCGTGATGAGGGCGCGCGCGATGGCGATGCGCTGGCGCTGGCCGCCCGAGAATTCGTGCGGGTACTTGTCCAGGTCGTTGGTGCGCAGGCCCACCTGGGCGAGCACCTGGCCGGCCTGCTCGCGCTGGGCTGCACGCGTGGTTTCGCCCTGGGCCTGCAGCGGTTCGGTGACGATGCGCTCCACGGTCTGGCGAGGGTCCAGCGAGCCATAGGGGTCCTGGAACACCATCTGGAAATCGCGCCGCGCATGGCGCAGTTCGGCCGGTGCCAGCGCATGCAGATTGCGCCCGAGCAGGTGCACCGTGCCCGAGGTGGGCGCGTCGAGTGCCATCACCGTACGCGCCAGGGTCGACTTGCCCGAGCCCGATTCGCCCACGATGCCCAGGCTGCGGCCCGAGGCGATGGAAAAGCTCACGCCATTGAGTGCGTGCACTTTGCCGGGTGGGCGCAGGACATGCTCGCGCGGCAGCGTGTATTCGCGCACGAGGTCCGTGACCTGGAGCAGGGGGCCGTTGGCCGTGGTGGCGGGCGGGGTCTGTGCGTGTGCGTTCATGCGGACACTCCCACGGCCGGGGCGGGCTGCTGTGCGCTGAGCGCCTGGGCGATGGCCTCGTGGCGCAGACAGCGCACGGCATGTTCGCCATCCTCGTCGCGGCCCACCACCTGGGCTGCCGGCCGCTCATGGTGGCAGATGTCGATGGTGTGGCTGCAGCGGCCGGCGAAGGGGCAGCCCGCAGGCAGGTCCACCAGCTCGGGCACGGTGCCCGCGATGGTGGACAGGCGTGGGCGCTCGCCGGGGGCGTGCACAGCACCGAGGTGCGGGCGTGCGGCGAACAGGCCGCGCGTGTAGGGATGGGCCATGGCCGAGAAGACCGAGGCGGTGGAGCCGCTTTCGACCACGCTGCCGCCGTACATCACGAGCATGCGGTCCACGTTCTGCGAGATCACGCCCAGGTCGTGCGAGATGAGGATCAGCGCCATGTTGCGCTCGGCCACCAGGTCGCTGATGAGGTCCAGGATCTGCTGCTGGATGGTCACGTCCAGTGCGGTGGTGGGTTCGTCGGCGATCAGCAGGTCCGGCCCGCAGGCCAGGGCCATGGCAATGGTGATGCGCTGGCGCTGCCCGCCCGAGAACTGGTGCGGGTAGGCATCGAAGCGCTGCGCCGCGTTGGGGATGCCCACGCGGTCGAGCAGGGAGATGGCTTCCTTGCGTGCGTCGGCCGCGCCCATGCCGCGGTGCAGGCGCAGTGGCTCGGCCACCTGGCGGCCGATGGTGTGCACCGGGTTCAGGGCCGTCATGGGCTCCTGGAACACCATGCCGATGCGGTTGCCGCGCATGCGGCACATCTGCGCATCGGTGCGGCCCACGAGCTCCTCACCGTCGAAGCGGATGCTGCCGCTGACCTGGGCACTCTCGGGCAAGAGGCCCATGAGCGACATGGCGGTGATGGACTTGCCACAACCCGATTCACCGATCAGGCCCAGGGTTTCGCCGCGTTCCAGGGCAAAGCTCACGCCGCGCACGGCGTCGGCAGGGCCCCGGTGGGTCTGCAGGCGGATCTGCAGGTTGGAGACTTCAAGCAAGGGCATGGCAGCAGGTACTCGTCTTCATCGTCGTCTTGGTCGTTCTTGCGGGCACTGCCAGTCACCGCTTGCGCGACAAGCGGGGATCGAGCAGGTCGCGCAGGCCGTCGCCCAGCAGGTTCAGGCCGAGCACGGCCAGTGCAATGGCCACGCCGGGCCATACGGCCAACAGCGGGGCCTGGAACATCAGCGTCTGCGCCTCGCTGAGCATGCGGCCCCACGAGGGCTGGGGCGGCTGCGTGCCCAGGCCCAGGTAGGACAGCGCGGCTTCGGCCAGGATGGCGATGGCGAACTGGATGGTGGCCTGCACGATCAGCACCGAGAGGATGTTGGGCAGCACATGTTCGATGGTGATGCGCCAACTGCCCTTGCCGCAGGCGCGGGAGGCCAGGATGTACTCGCGCGACCACACGGCATTGGCCGAGGCACGCGTGACGCGTGCGAAGGTCGGGATGTTGAAGATGCCGATGGCGATGATGGAGTTGACGATGCCCGCACCGAACACCGCCGTCATCATGATGGCCGAGAGGATGGCCGGAAAGGCGAAGGTGAAGTCCGCCAGGCGCATGATGAGTTCTTCCACCCAGCCGCGCTTGGCGGCTGCCAGCAGGCCCAGGGCGGTGCCGATGGTCAGGCCGATGCCGACGGCGATCACCCCCACCAGGATGGAGTTGCGCGCGCCCACGAGCAGCAGCGAGGCCACGTCGCGCCCGAAGGCATCGGTGCCCAGCCAGTGCGCCATGGAGGGCGGCTGCAGCTTCACGGCGAGGTCCATCTCATAGGGCGACCAGGGCGTCCAGACCAGGGACAGGCCGGCCGCGACAAGCAGCAGCAGCGACAGCACGGCACCGATGACGAAGCTGCGGTGGCGCAGTGCGCGGTGCCACCAGCCGGGGGCGGGTGCACCAGCGGGGCGGATGGATGGGGTGGTGGGGACGGCGCTCATGGGTTGTCGGGTCTCAGATGTCGCTGGCTTTGACGCGCGGGTCGATCACCGCGTAGAGGATGTCCACCACGAAGTTCACGATGACCACCATGGCGGCCAGCAGCATCACGCAGTTGCGCACCACAATCAGGTCGCGGTTGGAGATGGACTGGAAGATCAAACGCCCGAGGCCCGGCAGGTAGAACACGTTCTCGACCACGATGGTGCCGGCCAGCAGGTTGGCGAACTGCAGGCCCATCACGGTGATCACCGGGATCATGGCGTTGCGCAGCACATGGCTCCAGAGCGCGGCGCGCTGCGACAGGCCCTTGGCGCGTGCGGTGCGCACGAAATCCTCGCGCAGCACCTCGAGCACGGCCGAGCGCGTGATGCGCGCCAGGATGGCGGCCTGCACCACGGCCAGGGCAATGGCCGGCAGGAGCAGCGCCTTGAGGGCTTCGAGCGGGCTGCCGCCCGCGTCCTCGGTCCAGCCTGGGAAGCCGCCGGCCGAGAACCACTGCAGCTTCACCGAGAACAGCAGGATCAACAGGATGGCGAACCAGAAGTTGGGAATGGCGATACCGACCTGCGCCAGGCCCATCATGCCCACGTCACCGAGCTTGTTGTGGCGCGAGGCGGCGTACACGCCCGCGATCAATGCCAGCACCGTGGTGATCACCATGGCCATCAGCGCCAGTGGCACCGTGAGGGCCAGGCGTTCGAGCACCAGCTCCAGCACCGGGGTGCTGTAGGCGTAGCTGTTGCCCATGTCGCCCACCACCAGGCCGCTGATCCACTCCCAGTAGCGCTGCATGGCCGGCTGGTCCAGGCCCAGCTTGGTGGCCAGGGCCGCCACGGCATCGGGGGAGGCATCCGGCCCCATGAGCATCTGCGCCGCATTGCCCGGCAGGATCTCCAGCACTAGGAAGACGACGATGGAGGCGCCGATCAGCGTTGCCAGGAGGGTGATGAACCGCTTGAGGAAGAACAGTCCCATGGTGGGGTGTCGTGTGGGTGGTGTTGGTTGTGCGTGGCAGCCGGAGGGTGGGAATTTCCGGCGTCACAATTAATGTGTATACACAGCATAACGGCAAAAACACCCCCATCGGCGGTGTTGTGTTCCGGTGTGGCTCACAAGGTACATCCGGTTACCACGCGATAATATGCACCATGAAGCCCGCGCTGTCTCCTCTGTGTTCCATCGCACCCCGTGCGCAAGGGGGTGTGCCATGGCGCTGATGATCACCGATGAATGCATCAATTGCGACGTCTGCGAGCCGGAGTGCCCGAACGACGCGATCTACCTGGGCGAGGAGATCTATGAGATCGACCCGCACAAATGCACCGAGTGCGTGGGCCATTTCGACGAGCCGCAATGCGTGCAGATCTGCCCCGTGGCCTGCATCCCCGTGAATCCCCAGCATGTGGAAAGCCGCGAAACCCTGTGGCAGAAGTTCCAGCGCTTGCAGGCACCTCCAGCGCAGGCCTGATCACCTGGCAAGAACGGATATCCAAAACAAACAGCCCGCCAATTCATTGGCGGGCTGTTTGTTTCATGCCGTGCGCCAGCACCTCACTCCGGGGTGGGCGACTGTGGCTTGGTGGTGGCCAGTTCCGGTGGCCGTGGTGGCTTGGGGCGGGGCGGTTTCACGGTGTGGATCAGCAGTGTGGCCTTGTCCATCTCGCCCGCCAGCATGGCCGGGTAGGCCTTGACGGAGTGGGCGATGGAGTCTTCGATGGCCGTGCGCTGGTCGGGGGCGGGTTTTTTCAGCACCCAGTTGGCCACTTCGGACTTCACGCCCGGATGGCCGATGCCGATGCGCAGGCGCCAGTAGTCGGGCGAACCCAGTTGGGCGTGGATGTCGCGCAGGCCGTTGTGCCCCGCATGGCTGCCGCCGCGCTTGAGCTTGACCTGGCCGGGCGGGATGTCGAGTTCGTCGTGCACCACGAGGACTTCCTCGGGCGTGATCTTGAAGAAGCGGGCCAGCGAGGCGACCGACTTGCCCGACAGGTTCATGAAGGTCTGGGGCTGCAGCAGCCAGACGCTCTGGCCGTGCACGGTGGCGCGGGCGGCGAGGCCATGGTAGGAGCGCTCGGGCACCAGGTTCACCTTGAGCTCGCGCGCGAGGGCGTCGATCCACCAGAAGCCGGCGTTGTGGCGGGTGGCTTCGTAATCGGGGCCTGGGTTGCCCAGGCCGACAAACAGCTTGATCATGGGGTGGGATTATCGGGGGTGGGGTGGCTATCTTTGTGTGGCTCTTGGTGGTTGCCGTTGCCAGTGGTTGCTACATGCCTTTGTTGAGGGCGGGAGCCGGGATGTGCGCCCGGCGGCGCAGTAACTTTCTCTTGGGCCGCCAAGAGAAAGTCACCAAAGAGA